>JANPLH010000368.1:0-9567 GCA_031426435.1 Saprospiraceae bacterium
TTTGGATTACTGTGAAAAAGATACTGTATATGCCAATGAAAAAGGCATCAACGCCCCACCCTG
Organism: Saprospiraceae bacterium; assembly: GCA_031426435.1. Taxonomy (GTDB): domain Bacteria; phylum Bacteroidota; class Bacteroidia; order Chitinophagales; family Saprospiraceae; genus UBA6168. The sequence goes on from JANPLH010000368.1 coordinate 64, forward strand.
CCCTTTTCACCGAATTGTGCATTTGGATAAAACGCTTCAATGGCAAGTCAACAGCAGTTGTGAGTCACCACTTTCCATGCAGAACATTCCGTGGTTTGTGCTGCCACCTGTGGAGGAGTATTATTTCAAGATGAAAAATCCTGGGTACAAATCATTACCAGCTTTTCGAAAAGACTGCCAAGTAACGGATGACAAATCGGCAAGCCTGATGCAGATGATTTACCCCAGGAAGGATGCCAAGATTTACGTGCCAATTGATTTAGATGGACAGCTTAGCCGTACCGTGTTCAAAATGGCGCACAGAAACCCCGAGACGGTGGTCTATTGGCATTTGGACAACAGCTATATCGGCCAAACTAAAACTTTCCACGAGATGGAGCTAAATCCGACAGCTGGAAAGCACAGACTTGCTTTAGTTGATGAAAAAGGGAACCGACTTGAATTTGAATTTGAAGTGGCTGCCAAAAATTAGGCAAAAAAAAAACTCCTACATCAAGGGAGGCTTAAGGCTGATGTAGGAGCACTAAACATACTATGAGAAAACTACACAGTGCAAAGGAGCAGGTTTTAATTTTATCTCACAAGTGCTGTTTAGGGAACGGTAGGTTTTACAAGGGAACGGTAGGTTTCATTTAGAAAATGGTAAAACAGGGAATGAAAAAGCAGGAAAGAACACGTGTAGAAAAGGCAAGAGTTTTCAGAGCATCTTCAATTTCAGTAGGAAAAAGATATTTTATTTTATAATTTTTAGATCCTTGGCATAGAATTGGAAATAGCGTGAACTGAATCTACAACAAAAATCACCGGAGCAAATTTTCGGTTACCACAATTCGGATTTCCAAAAGCTTCACAAATTGCCCAACGGTCTGGGCATCCAGAATTCTATAATTTCATTGATTGATATTCCATCGCTGGAAGGCTTTGGATGATGGGTATATATAAAAAAAAATCCTACACCACAGAAGGGAAAAAGGTGTAGGAGAATTAAACATACTATGAGAAAACTTAAACTCAAAGATACTCCCACTAGGTTAGTAAAAAAAGCTACATTTACGCATTGGTCGGTTTCATGAGGAAACGGTAGGAGATTTTGAGGGAACGGTAGTTTTTTTTCAATTAACGGAAAAAATATTCTTCTTTATTCTATTTTTGCTTCGAAGAATTTGACAAAAAAAAGGCTGATGCAGCACTAAGCATCTTTTGAGAGACTACACACAAGACCGGCAAGGCACAAAAAAAAAATTCCCGCACCCCAGGAGGGACATAAGGTGCAGGAAGATTAAACAAACATACTATGAGAAAACTAGGGCAAATATATCGTCAATTTTTGTAATATTGAAACCTTTGCCTTCGATTTTCTCGTGATTTCTTGCTATTTCATTTGAATTTCCATGATGGGTATCCTTATCTCTACCCTCGTGCCAAGTGCCTTGCCGGATTTTTCATCTTCCAAGTCGTGAATTTCCACCGCATTCTCTTCCATGTTCCTTGAACGCAGAAGAATTTCGAGCCTTTCTTGGGTAATCCGGGTGCCCATTGACTTATGGTCCTTGAAATTTGGATTCTTCAACTGGAGTTCCCTGGCCTTTTGTCGACCAATCCCATCATCTTCGACTGTACAGAGAATCGTATTATCATCAAAAAGGGTGAAATCAACCTTAATGGTACCCTTTCGCTTTGAACGAATGCCATGCTCAATGGCATTTTCGACATATGGCTGAATTATCATTGTTGGAACACCGTAGATGTCTTCCTCTATCTCTTCGTCAATATGAATCTCGTACTTCAGTTGGTCTTCAAAACGAAGGTTCATGTTGATGTCCAAGTAATTCTGAAGGAATTCAATCTCCTTTTCCAATGAAATAACCTCCAATTCAGAATACTCAAGGCTCTGGCGCATCAAATGAGCAAACTGAGCGAGGTACTTTGCAGCTTGCGAGTTGTCATTGGATGTGATATAATTCTGAACGGAATTCAATGCGTTGAAGACAAAATGCGGATTCATTTGTGCCCTCAGCGCCTTCAATTGCAAACCAGCAGCTTGCAGTTTAAACATTTCGGCTTCTTTCTCCTTCCGCTCCGCAGAATAACGGATTTCCATTTCCCGAATCTGATTGTCACGCTCATCGAACATAAAACGCTCAACAGCTTGGTTGTAAAGCACTTGATAATCATAGGCATTTTTGAATTCCAGTTCCTTTGCGTACAAATCAGCAATGGATTTTAGGATGCCTGTTGCCTGGCGGTATTCATGCCCTTTTTTGGCAAATTCAAGTGCTTTGAAATAATGCTTTAGTGCCTTTTTAGCTTTCTGCTCTTCGTAAATCTTGCCTCTCCACCATTCAATATTGGCAAGGTTCTTTTCCCTCCTGTCTTTAAAAAGTGGATACGCTGTAGTGAACAGCTCCAAAGCCTCATTGAACTGACGCTTGTTAAGATAACAATAGCCAAGATTGGCATAAGCCAACGCCCTCGTTTGTTGGTTAAGGTCGTCCACCACTTTGATGGCTTTTTTGAAAAATTGGCTAGCATTTTCAAAATCTTGCATAGCCATATAGCCATTTCCTACATTAAGGTAATGCCAAGAAAGGCGGGAACGCATTCCTTTCTTTTCGCATAGTTCCACTACATTCAAATAGGACTGCACACTTCGTTCTGGTTCATCCAAAAGCCCATAAATGGTGCCGAGGCCACTTTGCACCAAAGTAAAGAAATGGTAATCCTTAAGGTCAGGGACCTCGGTCATTCGTTGGATTTCAAGCTCGCAATCGAGGAAAGCCTTTAGCGCTTTAGGGTAATTTGAAAACTTAATGTGAAAAAAGCCCTCCCTACATATCAACCTAATATTCAATCGGTTATCAGGAAAGGCATCCAAATATTTTTTAGCTTGGTTCAAGTAAAATCTGGCCCGGTCGGGCTGGTCGAGGTTCAACAATGTGCCTGAGTAGTCAATATAGGTTTCTGCCAATTGGTTCACGTCACCCCGCTCGCCGAGGATTTCCAACGCCAATCGAAAATGAATCTCCGAGAGATTGAAATTGTAGAGTTGGTTCTCTACCAACGCCATGTTTAGGTTGTAGCTGAGCACGAAATCGGGCTGGTCGTAGTCGTTGAGGATTTGAAAAATTTCGGCAAGGTATTTCTGTGCCTTTGAAATGTCAGTGAACACCAACTGCGTAGCAAGCTTGTCCAGGGTGGCAAGCCGTTGAAGGCGTTCATCAATGAGGTGTAAGGTGGATTCCAATTTTATAATATCCTCGTTGGTGTCGGGATAGGTGCTTACCATTGGCATAGTGTTTCCAGTGAATGTTTCAGTGATAAATGCAAACTTTTGGTTGGGGTACTAACACGACAAAAGAGGCATCACATCTGCAGTGCAGCCTCTTTTGTAGTTTCCCTTCGGGATAATATATTTTTGAAAAACCTATTGAGGCAAGTCGCCCAAACAGGGGCCAGGACCAAAGAATCCTGCGAAAAAGCTCTTTTTCTTGTTTTCGCTAATTTTCTCGTTGCCCCCAATGAACTCCCCCATTTCGACTTTTTTGATTTGTGTAATGTCGTCGAGTTCAAGCAAGTTTTTCTTTTTAGCCTTACCCATAGTATCTAAGTTTTGAGTGAAAAATCCGAATGCCATAGTGTCTCTGCTTTTTGCTGACAGTAAAAATGTGTGCGTTCTCTGGTTCCAAAGATAGCTTCTTTTGAGTTCTCACAAAACTTCCCGCAAAAATAAATGCAAATTGCCTCCAACTGCGGTGTAGTTTCTCTCAAAATCCAACATTTTCTCCCCAAAGCTCCTCCCACAAACACTGGTTCCTGTCTGTTATGTAATGTGTAAGTTTCCAAACCTAAAGCGCTTCCTCGAGCCTCCTCATTTGCTCCATGAAAGCGGGCCTCCTCCTCCTCGATACCTCAATCTTCTTGCCGTCGTCCATTACCAAATAGCCTCCATCGCCTTTGATGAACTTCCGCATGTAGTTGAGGTTGATTACATGGCGCTTGTGAACCCTGTAAAAATTTAGCACCTGAAGCATGTCTTCATAAGCCTTAATTGTCTTTGAGGCCGTGATTCGGTCTCCATTTATCAAGTAAATATGCGTGTAATTGTCCTCTGCCTCGAAGCGGACAATGTCTTTGATGCTCACGAAATAGATGCCGTCAATCGCCGAGATACTCATTTTTTCAAACGAGTTGGGATTTGAGAGCGACTTGTTGAAAAGCTCAATTCGCTCCTCAATTTTTTCGCCATGCTGAACCCTGATTCGGCTAACAGCTTGTATCAGCTCATCTGGATTTATCGGCTTCATGATATAGCCAATTGAACTGTATTGGCAAGCACGAATTGCATGTTCATTGAATGCAGTGATGAAAATAACCTCGAAATCCACTGGTTTCAATTCATCCAATAATTGAAAAATCAAACCATCAGGCAAATTAATGTCGAGGAACGCAACATCTGGCTTAAAATCCGTTTCCTCAAACAAATCTAAAGCCTCCTCCACACTAAGCGCATCGGCAATGACCTGTACCTCTGGGCAATGGTTGGCCAAGAGGTTCTTGAGGTTGTTCATGCTCTTTATTTCGTCTTCGACGATTAGCGCTTTTATCACGGGAATAGATTTGTTGATTTCAATTACTAGCACAGGCGTTGTTTATAAATTACTTGGGGCAAAAATACATTTCCTTCTTTAAAATATAACCCAAAATCACTATAAAATTTGACTATAAATCACATCTCTACGATTGAAAAAAAATCAGCTTTTCAACGATTGCGTGGAGAGGGGATTACAGAATGATTTTTTTAAAATGAGATGAAAAAAAATTATTTTCGGTGGCAGTCCAATCTACTTTTTCTTAGACATCTGTATTGCATCCTCAAATGTAACCTTAGGAAAGACCTCCAGTTTGCCATTCAATGTGGCATCCAAAATCTGGCGGTCATCTTTTTGATAGAAATAATTGGCTAAGTGATAGGACACCTCCGATCCGTAAACATCTGCCAACTGCCATTGCTGGCCCTTGAAATAGTCGGGGTGGAAATGATTCTCGTCATCGCCTTTATAGACTTGTGTCTCGTGCGATTGCCCAGTTTGTTTGAAACTATGGTCAACACCGATTAGAAAGACCCGCTTAAAGCCCATATAATAGGCGATTTGAAGGGAAACAAAAGTAACAGTGTTGCCTTCGCAAATAGGTTGAGCTATATCTTCGTAAAAGCTCCAAAGGTTGAGTGTATGGAGCCTTTGTATGTTGGGTTGCTCTGAAACAACGCCCTTGGCAGCAGTGTAAGAAAGGAATACTGGGCATTTCATCGCCTCAAACTCACGGGCTGCCTGCTCAATGACCAACCTATTGACCGAGACCAAATAGCTCAGGTTGAGGTCAACTTTATCAAGCATGAAAATCTTGTTTTGCCCGAAAGTATGGTAATCTCGAATGGGTGAAAGGTCCATGTGCTTTAGCGAAGGGCCGTTGCCTATTATAAAGCAATCCTCTCCTTTATGTTTGTCCTTGAACTGCCTCAGCTGTGGGGCAAATTTCCTGCGCCAACGAAAATAATCCCTTGCCTCTTCAAGTTTTTTACCCAATCCCTCTTTCTCCAAGAGGTTCAACCCAAATAGTGTGCCCTGTGGTCTTGCCATGATAAATTATTGATTTTCAGTTTTTTATCACAAATCTTTTAAAACGGAACTAATCCCACCATCTAGCAGGAAATTGGCACCGTGAACGAACCCCGTATTTTGCGAAGCAAGGAAAAGCGCCAGTTTCGCAACGTCGGCTGGATAACCAATGCGTTGCACCGGATGGATTTTACGAAGCTCGTCAATGGCCGTTTCATCATGGTTGAAACCAGCACGGAGCATGGCCGTTTCGATAGCTGCAGGGCTTATGGAATTTACTCGCACTTTGCCAGCAAGGTCAACAGCCATCGCCTTTGTCAAGCCAACGAGAGCGCTTTTGGAGGTGGCGTAACTGACAAATCCTGGTTTAGTCAATTGTTGGTGGATGCTCGCAATATTGATGATGCTGCCATTGCTCGTCTCTAATCTATTGAGGAAAATCTTGCTCAGCAGCATCGGTCCAGTGAGGTTGACATTGAGCGTCTCTTGCCAATCCTCTAATTTGATGTTCTCCAATGAGTCTAATTTCTGCACAGCGGCATTGTTGATGAGCACATCCAAATTGGGCATTATTTCATCAAAAATCTGTGTAAACCTGATTCGATAGGTGGCATCACGCACAAACTGGTGAATGTCAAATCGAAGGAAACGGTCACAATGCCCATTAAAATCCTCTCGCATGTCCACACCAAAGACATAGTAGCCATTCTCCCGAAAGGCCCTTGCCAGGGACGAGCCAATACCACCGAGAACGCCTGTAATGAACACATTTTTTTCCATTATTGCTATCAACTAATTTTCAAAAAATCAAAAAGCAGCTTCATCGCTTGCTTGCTAGCCCGCCGCACTGCATCAACCGTATTGGAACCATTGTGAGTTCCAAATATGCAGCGCTCAAAGCCCCGGAGCGGAGAATCGAGCGGTAGTGGCTCATTTTCAAATACATCCAAAGCGGCTGAATGCACCTTGCCAGATTGCAAAGCGGCTATCAATGCTGTCTCATCAATGACTGGCCCTCTTGACACGTTTACAATCCGCACTTCGTCCTTCATTTTGGCAATGGAGTCTGAATTTATCAGGTGCCTTGTTTCCGGGGTTAGCGAACAAGTGACGACGACAAAATCGGCCTCGCCAATCCTATCCGGGAAATTGTAAAAACGATACTTCATCTCGTCTTCGTCAGTCCGACTGGCAAAGGGGTCGTACACATTAATATTTATTCCAAAAGCATTCAGCATTCTGGTTGTGGATTTGCCAATGTCGCCAAACCCAATAACGGCAGCACTTTTGTCAATGAGTGAAATACCTGCGGGCTTGGGCCACTCCCCTGCCCTCACGCTCCGGTCAATGAGGAAAGTCTGCCGGGCAAGGCCAACGACGTAATGAGCGGCAAGGCTGCCCACTTCTTCGCCAAACATAAGCGGCGTATTTGCAATAGGAATGCCGAGCGCCTTGCAAGCTTCAAAATTCACGTTGTCAACACCTACGCCCCATTTCACTGCGGCACGCAGCTTTCCGTTTTTTCCAGCTTCAAACACACGAGCCGTAGCTGGGTCATCGCCGATTATCCAACCGTCAACTTCTGGCAAGATGCCGATGAGTTCTTCTTCGGTCAGCGTTTGCACCACATTGGGCGTTAGGAGTTCTATGCCTTTGGCTGTGAATTCTGGGCGGAACTCTTCAATCAGCCTGAGCATGGGTGGACAGGTTACAAGTACTTTCAATTGCTTTTGTGGATTAGATTTTCTAAAAATAGAAGCGCAAATTTGCTTGATAATTTGGTTTAATGGCAGGAAAAAAAACACCTGCACCCGCTTTTTCCTTGATTTGTTGGCCAAATCGCTAAATTCGCTGCTCGTTTACAGCAGTAAAACTACACAATCTATGCTCCGTTCCTTAGTTGCGATTTGTCAACTTTCCCTTTTTTTCACCAGTTTAACTGGGCAAAATGCCTTAAACATTGAATTGGTGGGGCAAGCCAACCGAGGAGACACCCGCTACTCTGGTTCTTGGGCTTACATCGCACCAGATTCCACTGAATATGCATTAATTGGGGCAAGAACGGGGACAGCCGCCTATTGCATCACTGATGATTGCGACCTTGTAGAACGGGGGTTCGTGCCTGGCCCAGTAACCAATTGGCGGGAAATAACGGTTATCGGACAGCATGCTTTCGTCACCACAGACGTTAGCGGAACGGACCACGGGATGCAAGTCATTGACCTGAGTTTTTTACCAGACAGCCTCCACTTTGTCACCAATTATACCACCACCTTTACAAAAGGGCATATCATCCAAAAGGCCATTGACAGTGACGAGCCGTTTGTCTATGTGATGGGCGCATCTGAGACGCAAGGCGTTCATATACTCGATGTTTCAGACCCTGCCAACCCACTTGAAATTGGGCTGTATGCTCCCGGCTACTATATCCATGATGCACATGTTAGGGGCAACTTGCTGTTTGCGGCAGCTTTTTATGAAACGAAAATGGACATTGTTGATATTTCGGACAAGACAAACCCGATACAGGTTGGCACAATAGTTTACGAAGGAAAAAACACGCATAGTTCCTCTTCAACAGAAGATGGGCGTTATTTGATAGTGGCCGATGAACAGGATGGCTACCCTGCCCATATTTTCAATATTGAGGACGTAGAAAATGCGTACGAAGTGGCTCGCTACACAGCCAATTCAGCCAGCCTTGTCCACAATCCCTATATTCGGGGGGATTTCTGCTTTGTTTCTCACAATACTGAAGGACTGCGAGTACTCGACATTGCCGACCCGACCGTTCCTGTAGAAGTCGGTTTTTATGACACTTGGCCCGGAACAAGTGGCGGGTTTAATGGTCTTTGGTCGGCTTGCCCTTATTTCCCTTCTGGGAAAATTATTGGCGGAAACAGAGCGGATGGCCTCTACGTTTGGGAATTCAATGGTACTAAAGCAGCGAGGATTTACGGTGTCGTAAAGGACAGTCTAACTGGTGAAGTTTTGCTCAATGCAATGGTTGAGTTGCCAGACTTACAAGACACATTAGACACCGGCCTGACAGGATTTTTTAAAACAGGCATGTTGGAAGGCCAATATTCAGTTGTTGCAAAAAAAGCCGGGTATGAGCCTAAGTCATTGGATTTCAACGTTTTGCAGGGCGACAGTTTGTACTTTGAGTTGGAATTGGTGCCAGAAGGTTATTCTGGTAGTAAAGAAACGAAAGGCAAAAAGGCAGCACCCAAAGTTTTTCCAAATCCCTCCAATTTTGGCTTCACCATTGATTTGAAAGATGTGGAAAACGCAAGTTTTTACAAGGTTATTGATGCAAAAGGCATAGTTAAATTTGAGGAGCAATTGCTGAAAAGACGAGTTTTCACGCTCCAATTTAACGAAAACATGGCTGGTCTGTTCTTGCTCGCAATTTATGATGCTGAAGGCTCGTTAATTGCAACTGCCAGACTATCAGCATTTTAGTTTATAGCATGCGCTTGAATGGGTGGGAACCCAGCCAGCGTTTACATACGAACATGAAGAAAACGTTTATCCTGATTGGACTTTGGTTGATGGCCAATTTAGTGTTTGGCCAAAACTCAGAACTTGCCCTTGCCAAGCGGTACGACTTCATTGCCGATAGCCTCAGCCGCATTCCCGACAACAAGCAGGCCATCCTAATCCGAAAAAAAGCGCTAAACATCTATCAGAACTACCGTCCGGTGCCTTTTGACCGATTGGTGGCGGAATTCAGGAGCATTGGAATTTGCTATCGGCGGGAAGGCAAATTCAGCGAAGGGGAGTTTAATTTGAAACGGGCGGTGGAAATAGCAGAGAAGCACCTCCCTGCTTTTCATGCCGAGCGGGCCAAAGCTTACAACAGTTATGGAATTTATCTGCTCAC
>JANPLH010000369.1:0-15054 GCA_031426435.1 Saprospiraceae bacterium
CAAGTTCAACTTCCCCTTTAGCCCAATCCGCACCCGAATGGCATTGCTGGCGATGTACACATTGGATACGGTTAGGTCGTCGAGGAGGCCATGGAGGTTGATGCCGGGAGCCAATTGGTAGTCGTTCAAGTTATCTTGAATAGCTTTTTTGGAGTCCTCTAAATTATAGTTGAGGTAAAAATCGAGGTTGTCCTGAATCTGCTTTTTCATGGGTCCTTTGAAGAGCCAACTGGCGCTTTTCATCAGCACTTTTTGACTGCTGAAATCAAAATCCACATCCTTCAGTTGGATTTGGTTAGCCTCGGCATTGTATTCGGGCCTTGCAATGAGATAGACGTCGCCGTTGTAACTGCCTTTCAGGGTAGTGCGAACCACGAGCTTGTTGCCTTGGCCATACAAGCCCACGTCTTGCACGATTACCTGCTTGTTTTTATACGAAAAAACCTCGCCTACCATGTTTTGCTTTGAGAGGCGCTCCGCCTCCTTGAAGGGTACTGCGGTGTCGAGATAAAGCGCAAAATCATCGGCCCCGGCGCTAATGGCATAAGTAAAAGCGGGTAGCTTGCTCAGCGAGCTTGCTTCGGGTTTTTCACCCAAGTATACAGCGGGTTTAGTGATTACCACCACCGTGCTTTCCACCGTAGTCCCGTTGGATTTCATGGGGGTCATGCTCACCGATTGCGGGTTCATCAGCAGCCAGGTTTGGAACTCTTCAGAAATCAGGAACGGGTCGTGCATCTCTTTCCAGGTTCTTTCCATTTCCTTTTTTAGGTCGAAAAGGTTCTTAACTTCTGTGTCAATGGACTTGGCGAAGCTGGTGCGCCCCTGTTTCAAAACCAGGTTGGCAATGGGCGTGTTGGGCAGGTCTGCAAAACCCAGTTTCACCACGGGTTCCTTGAGCCATTTATGGTTTTTCAGTTCCGTCTGGGTTTCCAAAGACCAATCGGGCTTGATAGTATATTTGGTCGTGAACTCCAAGGCAAGCGACCCCTCGGCTTCCACCGTTGAAATGACCACGTCCTTTTTTATCCAAAGGTCAACGGGCACCCGGTAGGTGATTTCCTTGTCGTTGATGTCAATGGTGATGTTCTCCCGCTTTTTTGCCCGGAGGGCAAGGCCATCGTCCGACAGGTTGTTGTCCTCGTAGAGCATGTCGCCGATTTTATCGTTGATGGCTTTGAGCAGTTCCGTCTTGTAAAACTTCAGCGGGATATTGATGACCGATGGCTCGATTTCGGTGCTGACCGTATTGTAAAACTCCTCTGGCTTGGCCACTTTTGAGGTCTTGCAGCCAACGGCAAGCAGCAGTATTGCGAAGCAAAGGATTAATTTAGCGTTTGCGATAGGTGACTTTCGGTTTTGAAGCATCTTTATCTTGAATTTTTTGGCAAAAATAAGCAGTCGAACCCGTCAGCGTTATGCAACGGTTGAAATGAATGCTTGTCGTTCAATGCTGTAGTTGGGAAATTCATTTCCCAACAGTATGCTAATCATTGTCAGGAAATGAATTTCCCGACTACTTTCAAAAGCACATCTTATGAAAAAGACCTTTTCCTTCGCAATTTTCCTTTTGACGCTCCTCCCGTTCCTAACCGCCCAATCGGGTGGCGGCACGAGCTGGGACAACCGTGCTGCCCGGATTGAAAAACGGGCCGAGCAATTTGCCGAAGGCATAGAAACAAAAGCCGAAACCCTCGGCGAGCGTTGGGAACAGCGGGCAGAACGCTGGGAAGCCCGTGCCGAAGAGGTGGCAGAGCGTTTGGAAGACCGTTGGGGGAACAATTGGTCGGTGAGGCTGGGTGGGCTGGGCCGCACTATGTCTATCATCGCCTGCCCGGAAATCTCCTTCCTCGGCATCGAAACGCATGTGGTTTCCATCGAAAAGGCGAGGAAGCTGGGCTTTGAAAACCGCTACGGCAGCTATGTGTCGAGGGTGATGGCCAAATCAGCTGCCGAAGCCGCTGGCCTTCAAGCATTCGATTATATCTATGGGGTGGATGAGCAGCGCACGAGCGACAATCAAAGCCTTTCGGAGATACTGGAAGACTATGAACCAGGCAATGAGGCGACGCTGCATTTTGTCCGTAAGGGCCAAAAAATGAGCACCAAGGTCAAGCTGGCCGAGACTGATTATGACGAACAAGACGGCGATGACCCACGCCCATTCCTCGGTGTCAGCCCATCCGATGAAGATGATGAGGGCAAGCTAGACGGCGTGGCCGTGGAGGTCGTTGAAAAATCTACTGCTGAGGAAATGGGCCTGAAAATCGGGGATGTCATAACCTCCATCAATGGCTTTCCGGTATTGGACTGGGACGACGTGACCACCGCCATCCAGAACACCAAACCGGGCAAAGCCATCGAAGTGAACTTCAAAAGGGACGACCGGGAGCTTTCCGCAAAAGGCACCATCAAGGCTTACGAGGAGCTGTATCCTGAAGCCGAAAATGGCAATTGGAACCTCGATATTGATTGGGATGAAATGGGCAAGGTAGCCATAACCAATGGCGACGATTGGGACGACCAGGAAGAAGAACAGGATGAAAACCGGGCATTCATGGGCATTTTTACCGATATGGTTTCCAAGGAAAAGGCAGATAAACTCGGCTTCGAGAACCCTTATGGCACTTATGTAACGGGCATCATCCCCGGCTCTGGTGCCGAAAAAGCTGGCCTAAAGCCCTTTGACTATATCTACGGATTTGACGAGTACCGGGCAGGCGAACAGCAGCACCTGGGCCTTATTTTGAAGAAGTTCAAACCGAGTGACAAAGCCACCGTCCATTTTATCAGAAAAGGAAAAAAATCGAGCGCACCCCTTGTTTTCAGCAAGCCTTTCAAAGCCCCAAAAGTGGAAACCAACAGTTGCGAGGATGCCTTTTTCGGCATCGTTCCAATGACGGACAACGAACCTGATGGCATTGCCATTTCGCCCGTACCCAACTCCACGGCCATGGACATGGGCCTGAAAAACGGCGACGTCATAACACATATCAATGGTTATAAAATGGTGGATTGGCAGGACGTGACCACCGCCATCGGGATGATAAAACCCGGCGAAAACATCAGCGTTGACTATGAGCGGGACGGCAAGGCGATGAAAAGCTCAAAGGTGTTGAAAAGCTACGCCCAGACCAAAAACTGCCCCAATTGCGATTGCGGCGGAAAAGAGACCGTGGTCATTGCCACCCCACCGACCGGTTCACCTTGGGGGGCTTGGGACAACAAAAGCAAAGCCACCGCTCCCACACCCCGCATGAACATCCAGGACGCAAAACTCTCCTTGGGCAACATTTCATCCGATGAAAAAAATGCCATGCAGGAAAAAGGCGTCCGCCTCCCGGAGACCAGCACATTGACCGTTGAAAACTTGAAACTGATGCCGAACTCGACCACCGGTCTGTTCAGCCTCGACTTCAACCTGCCGACCAACGGCAACACCCTCGTGCGCATCTACAACCCCACTGGCAGGGTACTCTACGAATATGATATGGGCAATTTCACTGGCAAGTTCAGCGACAACGTGGACATCTCGCAGAACGGTGCTGGCAGTTATTTCCTTGAAATAACGCAGGGCGGGAAGGTGTTCACGAAGAAAATCAGCTTGAGCAGCAATTGAGGTTTGGGGGTACTTATTCATGATTTTTAGGAAAAAGAGCTGTCCTGCTAAAGGGGCAGCTCTTTTTTGTTGCTCTTTTTTTTTGACTGCATGGGTGTTGCCTTGTAATTGAATGGTTCGAACAAGAGCCGCTCCACTCACTTGTCCCTTTGGGAACGCTTGCTGGAACTGTGGGTTTTTATAGTCAGATGTGTAGCTTTGTGGGAGGGGTGTGGAAGACTTGACACAACGGAGAATAAAAAATAACAATGAATAAACTCACATCAATTTTTCTTATTTTTTTATTAACCACTTGTTCTGTCACTACAAATGATGGTTCAAATGACACACTTTTAGGTCAATGGATGTTAGTATATTTAGGTGGTGCACGATGTAATGTCTGCGCAACAATTGAATTTTTCAAAGAAGATAAGGGAGGTATCATCTTGCCATCCATGGAGATTGTCGAATTCAAATACCATTTGGATAAAAACAGAAAAATTCTTTCATTTGAAGGAACAGAAAAAATCTTTGGGAAGGATTCGATATTTAATTTCAGGTTGTCTGAAGAAGAAGGTTTTCAAAATCTGGAATTAAAATCTAAGTACAATAATTGGAAATATATACTTTCAAGAGAAGTTAAAAGGCAATAGTGTTGCCGCTAAAAGACACCATCAAGTCCTCACAAGCGCACACAACACTAGCTTATCCCAAAATCTTTCAGAATAAACCAGCCGCTTACCTCCCCAAAAAAGAAAGGGGCCGCCTGTTCCCAAGCGGCCCCTTTCTTTTCCAGTATCCTACTGCTCAAGGCGTTACCCCACCTCCCGCCAATTCAATCATCGTCGAAAGTTCGTCCACCAGTTCTTGGTCGTTGCCGTTGAAGCCGACGGCCTTGAAGCGGATTTTGCCGTTGCCGTCCACGATGAACTTCGTTGGGATGCCACTCACACCGAACTGGGTGACAACGGCGTTGTCCAAATCCATCAGCACATTGAAGGTATAGGACTTGGAAGCAATGAAATCGCCAGCGGCCTTTTCTTTGTTTTCGCCGTTTTCCCAAGTGTCAATGAAGAGGAACTCCACGTCCTTGCGGTTGGCGTATTTGTTCACGGCCATTTGCATGCCGGGGAAGGATGCCTTGCAGGGGCCGCACCAGGTAGCCCAGAAGTCGAGTACGAGCACCTTGCCACGCATGCTTTCCAAGGAAACTGTTTCACCTTTCAGGTTGCGGAGCGTAAAAGCAGGGGCGGCCTCATCGAGCATCTTGGCTTCTATTTCCGCCCGCTTTTTGGCCTTGGCTTCCTTTTCGAGGCTGGCCACGTATTTTTCGTAAGCCGATTCGAGGCTGTTGTTGGCGAGGAAGAGCCGCTTGTGCTGCTCCGACATTTTGGAGGTGGACTTGCCATCAGCGATGAACTTGGCCAGCAGTTCCTCTGCCTCCTTGGCTGAATGGTTTTTTTCGAAGAAAACAGCGTAGCGCTCGTTCATTTCACCATCCTGAAAATCGTTTTTCTCGCAAGCGATGGTTTGGTATTTGAGTGCTTGCTTGGCGTCACCGTTTTTGTAGAGCAGGAGGGCGTAAGTGTCGGCGTACATAGCTTTAGTGTATTCAAGGTTCTTTGACCAGGATTTTGGGGAGATGTTGGAAGGCCTGGAACTCGGTGAATCCATTTCCTTTTGCAACAGTTCCAAGCTCCGGGCGGATAATTCCATCCCTTTTTTGGCATTTTTGGCTTCTCCCTCCAGGCTTGCGCCCGACATGGTCCAGGCAAGGCTGTTCAGTGCCCCAGCTGCACGGGTGCGGTCGGTGATTTGTGCAAACAGCTTTTCAAAATTCGCCCAATCGTCGGCCTTGGCATAGTCGCTAGCGATGGTCCCTGCCCAACTGTTCAGGAAACGCTCCATGTCTTTTTCCTTGGAAAATAAGGCTTTTGCAGTGTTGTAAACCTTTAGCTTTTCATCCACGGTCTTGGCTGACTTGAAATCGTCTTTTGCCTTGTTCATGGCAAACTGGCCTTTTGGGAAAGCTTCATCTGCCCGTTTTTTAAAGGCTTCAGCCAATGCTTTGTCCTCCAGCATGGTAGCGATAGAAACGGCTCGGCGCAGTTCGTCGTCGGTAGCTTTCTTGCTTTTGGTCAGCCTCTCTATTTCCGCTTTGGCGGCAGTCAACAGCGTTTCATCTTTGAACTTCTGGCCCAAGCTGGCCACGATATTTGCGAAGCGGACATCCGTGATGGCGGAAGGGTGAATTGAAAGTTCTTCCTTGGCGAGGTTCCTGGCTTTTTCTTCATCGGCTTTGACGCCGCCGCCCCCACCAAAACCTTTGTAGAACAAGGCTTTCATGGCGAGCGCTCCCTTGACGGTTTTGGAGCGGTCAGCTTCATAAACCAAGGCCTTGTAGCCTTTGCCGCCGTTGTCATCCGATTTTTCCAGTTCCTCGTTTTTGAGGGAAAAAAGCACGGCTTGGGCATTGGTCGGCAAAGCAAGCGTGGCCTTTAGCGTACCGCCTTCTTTTGAAAAATCAAGGTCCAAGGCCGTTGGGTTTGTTTCGCCATTGGTATAGACGTAGGCGATGCCGTCAAATGCCACCCCGTCAAGTGGGCCACCCATTGGGTTGTAGGAGATGTTCAGTTTTTCGCCCCCGATGGGCTTTTCAGGGGAAGTGGTGAATTCCTGGGCGACCAGTAAGTTGGTGGTGGCGAGGAATACGAGTAAAATAAGGAGATGGATTGTCTTTTTCATTGGAATATTTTAGTTGTGAAAACTTTCCCGAAGGTAAGGAATGGCAACCAATCTGAATGAATGAACGCATTATTTTTCCACAAATGCTGCCTGACCGACAAGGATTCAAGCTGCATTCCTATTTTTGGCCATCAAAAGCGTTTACCTTCGCTCGTGCTTGTCCATTTAAGTGGAAACTTGTGCAAAAATGGTTCATTAGGTTGCTGGTTTAAGGTTTCAGGGAGATGTCTGCTACCTTCATTTTTTAAAGGTTGCTTTGCTACCAAAGCTATTTCAAAAATGGTAGCTACATCCAATTTACGAGAAACCCCCGTGAAACTTGAAACTTGAAACCTTCACGAACCATTGTGTTAACTGGGCAAGGCAAAAGAGAAAAGAATGCGGGAAAATGATTTGTAAATCATTACTAATCATTATTTTATGATTCTTTTCCTCGTTTTCTCAAAAGGATTTAAAGAAATTGAAATGAAGCATTTTTTCACGATTGCGCTGTTACTGGTCTCTATCAGCCTATTCGCCCAGCCCGCCAACGACGATTGTGCGGGCATTGTCAATCTTGGGCCAGCGCCAGTTTGCCCTACCGATGTGCTGTTCAACAACCTGAATGCCACTGCTTCCAATATCGGTTCTGAGAACATCCCGCCCTGCTGGGTAGGTGGCAATACCAGCCGGGATGTCTGGTTTTCGTTTGTAGCCGTGGATACCATCCTCGACTATCGGATTACCGTGACGGCCTGCCCCGATCCAGTGCTGGGCATTGACCCCATCCTGAACCCGCAGGTTGCCGTTTATCGGGGCGATTGTGAGTTCAACGGACTGAGCTTGCTGGATTGCGCTACCTCCAGCAACGGAGCGGGCGAGGTGTATATTGACCTGATTGGCCTTACGCCGAACATCACCTATTTCTTCAAAATCAACGATTGGTCGGCCACGGCCACGCCCAACGATGGGGCGTTTAAACTTTGCATCTCCAAGAAGCCGCCCATTTTTACCATTGATGAGGGCGGCTCAACGGCTTGCAGCGGCACCCTTACCGACTCAGGTGGGCCAGATGGTGACTATGGCAACAATGAGAATTTCACCTATACTATATGCCCATCGCAGCCGCACAACTGCATCAACTTCTCGTTGGAATACTACAATGTGGAATCATTTGCTAGTGATGAAATCCAGTTTTTTGATGGTCCAGACGTTAGTTCGCCCCAGATTGGCTCCGTGTCTGGTGGGCAGGTGGGCAACAACTACGGCGGGGTTTGTTATTCCGTTGCTGCGCAAAGTGGCTGCATGACCATCCTCTTCACCTCGGATGCAAACACTTTCTTTGAAGGTTTTTTGGGGCAATGGGAATGCACCACGGATGCTTGTCAGCAGTTGGATGAAATTACGGTACAAACCAACGCCGACCCAGATGAGATTATCCAAAACGTGGTGTCTGGCCAAACCAATATTACCATCACCAGTATCCAATGCAACGGTCAGTCGTTGGCCACTTTTCAAGCTTGCCCCAACACGGATTTGGGCATGGAAAAGGGAATACTTCTCACGACTGGCTTGGCCAGCGAAGTTGCCAACCCGGGGTCATTTGTGGTGTCCAATCCAGTAGGCCCATTTGATGATGGAGATGCCGACCTTGATTACCTGTCGCAGATTTTTGGAAACCCCGTGGAGTCAAATGATGCTTGTATCGTGGAAATGGACGTCTTCGCCGCCACGGACGAAATCACTTTTGAATACGTTTTTGGCTCGGATGAATACCCGGAATGGGTGAATGGCGGGTTCAATGATATTTTTGCCTTCTTAGTTTCTGGCCCCGGCATCACGGGAGACCCCAACATTGGGAACCAAGAAAATATTGCCACCTTGCCGGACGGTACTTTTATCCAAATCTTGAGTGTAAACGAGGCTATCAACTGGCAATACTACCGGGACAACCAATTTGGCCAAAGTGTCGCTTATGATGGCCTCACCTCCGATTCTATGGGTGTGAAGAAAAGCTTGACCGCTCGAATTGCTACCATTCCCTGCAATACCTACCATTTGAAGTTTGCCATAGCCGACCGGGTGGACGATGCTTTCGATTCAGGTGTTTTCATCTCAGATATAAAGGGTGGCTCGCCAAACCTTGGTGTGAATTACAATTCTGGAATTGAGTACCTGGCCGAAGAATGTGTGAACGTTCCAGATGATATTGTCATTACCCTGAACAAGCCAATAACCCAGCCAGTCACTTATCAGGTTGTACTTGCTGGAACAGCTACTTTGGGTGTGGATTATTCTTTGACCTTGCCAGGCACCATTACTTTCAATACTGGAAACGAGGTTTTCACATTTCCAGTTGTTGCGTTAAGTGATGGCTTAGTGGAGGGCACTGAAACCATTATCCTGCAATTGGTGAGCGATTTTGGTTGCGGAGCAACGGTTGTGTCAAACCTCCAAATCCAGATTTTTGACAAACTGGCTGTACAGATTTTTGACAATGAACTTGATACTTTGCTTGTTTGTGCTGGCGCTGGCGCTCAATTGCAAGCGAGTGGTGCAACCGACTATTTCTGGCAGCCCCCCGGCATCTTCTCCGACCCCAATATCTCGAACCCAACTGCCAATCCTGATTCCAGCATGTGGGTGAGTGTGACAGGTAACTTGGGCGTTTGTACGGACACAGATTCCATTTACCTGCAACTGATAGACCCGATGGTGAACATCGTGCCGGAGGACGAAAACATCTTCATTTGTGAAGGCGATAGCATCACGCTGACGGCGGTAAACAATGTTGGCAATAGCAACTTGGAATGGAGCACGTTTTTCATCGCTTTGACTGACCCCAATAATCCCGTGCAGACCATCGTGCCGGGGCCGTTTCAGACCTTCATCCCACTGACCGTTACAGTGGAACTGGGCGGTTGCTCGGCCACCGACAACGTTACCGTGCAGGTGGATCCCTTCGACTTTCCAGTGGTAGCCAATGACACTTCCATCTGCGAGAATTACAGCGTGAAACTGGCATCTGATATTGAAAACACCACAACTACTTATACTTGGACGCCTAATATTGGCCTCTCACCAAGCAATACCGTTTCTGGGCCGATTGCCACGCCGGATGTGACCACAACTTATAAATTGGTCGCAGAAAGCGCAACGGGCGTTTGCAAGGACAGTGCGGAGATGACCATCACCGTCATTCCCGTTGATATTGAAATCACAAACCCCGACACTGCTTTTATTTGCATTGGCGACAGCGTGACACTCATCAACACCAATACAACGGGTGGGGTAGGTGTCACATGGACGCCCACCATTTTCATGAATCAAATCAATCCGCAGCAAGTGGTGGTAAATCCGCCTGTCAGCACCTGGTATTATGCCAGCCTTACGGCAGGGGCCTGTACCGTAACGGATTCGGTTTTGGTTTATGTGGATTCATTGCCCGACCTCAGTATCATGGCGATGCCAAGCAAGGAGTCTTATTGCCAAGGTGAGGAGATAACTTTGACATCTCCCACCTATGAGCCAGGCAATTTCCCCGAAATAAATTTGATGTGGTTGGGTGACCAACCCGGTGCTTTGACGCCCGATTCGTTCCTGAACTTGGTGTTCATCGCCAATTTCACCCATACCTTCATCAGGGAAACCACCGTACATGCATGCAGGAGCCTGGATTCCATTGAAATCATTGTAACGCCAGCCATTACGATAGAAATCGTGCCCGGACTTGACACGATTTGCCCAGGCGAACAAGTGCAGTTTACCATCAATGGCCCCGCCGAGCTTACAGATTTCAGTTGGACGCCAGCGGATAACCTTAGCTGTGCGGATTGTCGAGAACCCATTGCCTCACCGGGAGGCACCACTACTTATAATGTGCAAGCAGAATACGAAGGGTGCCCGGTAGGAGCATCAGCGACTTTAGTGGTGCCGTCTGGGCCAGTTTTTGACTTGCAAGATGCTTCTATTTGTCCAGGCAGTTCCATCCAATTGAATAGTATTGACAATCCACAAGCTGAATATTTATGGACGGCTTCGATTGGAACCTTGGCTAACCCAGCTGAGGCGATTCAAATAGTCAGCCCAGCCGTGACGACCACATACACTGTAACCGCGACCCTTGCCGACTGTCCCCCAACTACTGGGCAAGTCACCATCACGGTTGCCACCGACTTCACGATTACAGGAAATACGCCACCCGTTTTGTGCCCAGGAGCAAGCACCACATTGACGGTGACTGCAACCCCTGCTGGCCCTGATTACGACTACCAGTGGACGGATGAAACAGGCACTGTGATTGGAGATAATAGTTCAGTTTCTGTAACTCCCAATAGCTCCACTACCTACGAGGTTTTGGTCACGAGTGGGGACGGTTGCTTTAGCCATACGTTGGCTATACCAGTGGAAGTTTCATTGCCGTTCACGGTAAATGCAGGCCCTGACACAACCATTGTTGCTGGTGCGCCCGTAACCTTGATTGGCACTGCCACAAAGCCGGGAGTGTCATTTATTTGGACGGACCAGCAAGGAGATATTATTTCCAATGAAGCGACAGCTTTGGTGAATCCTTGCGAGGACATGACCTATACACTTACTGGCACCGATGCGGCTGGGTGTTTGTTTGCCAATTCAATGACCGTGTTTGTCAATGAGAGCTTTACCATAGATTCGGTGATTGCCAAAGAGTACAAAATTGACAACGACTCTATTTTTGAAGGAGATGAGTACATTCTTGTAGCCTATACCAGCCCGCCATTTCTTCCGGGAGCAACCTATAAATGGTTCGTAGGTGACAGCTTGGTTTCTACCACCAACGATACCCTTTCCGCTGTGCTGAACGCCAATGAGATATTTGGATTGGACAACACCCGTGACGAAGAATTTCCAATCAGGGTTGAAATCACGCTTCCGGCAGGTTGTTCCAGCTTGGACTCTGGGATTCTGGTCGTGCATAACATCCCCATCGGAATGCCGAATGCTTTCTCACCGAATGGTGACCAGGCAAATGACCGATTCAATATCGTCAGTAAAATACCATTGACCATCAATGAGTTCCAAGTATGGAATCGCTGGGGGCAACTAGTTTACGACAATGATGCTGGGGCCGAAGGCTGGGATGGCAAGCAGAAAAAGGAAGATGCCCCCTCCGACGTTTATATCTATCGTATAGTTTATGAAATAACGGGCGGGAGCGGCAAGGAATATACCCAGAAAGGGGATGTGACTTTGCTTCGATAAAACAAAAAACAGAAAAAATAGGCGGCACGTAAAACTGCCGCCTATTTTTTTGAACAGCAAGACCATGAAGGTTGAAATAGACCTCTTGAAATACCAGCCTAACCTGAACCTGCAAAAGCAAGCTGGCCAGGTATTTATCCATGACCCTATTCGAAAAAAGTACCTCGTGCAAACGCCGGAGGAAGTAGTCCGGCAGTTGTTCCTTGCCTATTTATTGGAGGAAAGGGCTTTCCCGAAAAACCGCATCCGAACGGAGAAAGTCTTGAAAGTCAATGAGTTGACCAAGCGGTGCGATATTCTCGTGTACGATTGGGAAATGAATCCTTTTCTTTTGGTCGAATGCAAATCGCCCAATGTCCCCCTCACTGATGCCACTTTGCGGCAAATAGCTGCCTACAACATGCCGCTGAAAGTCAATTACCTTATTTTGACCAATGGCCTCGTCAATTATTGCTGCGCAATGGACTACATTGGAGGCGATTGGCAGTTTTTGGGCAGCATTCCCACCTTTCCCACACCACCTTCAAAGTAGAATTCCTACCTTTCGCCCGCAAAACCTAACCAAGCGGTAGGTAAGTAGAAATTGGAAATTAATCGAAATTAAGAAATTTGACCAAATCGTTCATAATCAAGGAGTTGGTTCAAAATTTCTCAATTTCTTAATTTCAACTAATTTCAATGGCTTACTTATAGGGGGGCAGCGATAGTTTTTGGTTCAAAAAGGGGCTTCCCGGCTATCGTCCACCCACCACCGACCACTGTAAAAATCGCTATGAGCAAAGAAAAAATACTCGTCATCGGCGCCAATGGCCAAATAGGGTCGGTGCTGACGGGTGCATTGAGGAAGGAGCATGGAGAAAGCAACGTGGTCGCTACCGACATCAGGGCCACGAATGAGCAAGAAGGCTTGTTTGAATTGCTCAATGTGATGGACGCCAAGGCCATTGCTATGGCGGTTGAACGGCATGGCGTCACACAGATTTACCACTTGGCTGCCATCCTATCTGCCAAAGGCGAACAAAATCCGCTGCAAACTTGGGACATCAACATGGGCGGGCTTTTCAACGTCTTTGAAGTGGCCCGTGAAAAGCAAGTGGCCAAGGTATTTTACCCAAGTTCCATCGCCGTTTTTGGGGAAGATATTCCCCGACAGATGACGCCAAACAACGCCGTGCTAAAACCCACGACTGTGTATGGCATGAGCAAGGCTTCCGGCGAACTTTGGAGCCAATATTACCATCAAAAATATGGCTTGGACATCCGCTCCCTTCGCTACCCCGGCGTCATTGGTTGGCAAAGCGAACCCGGTGGCGGCACTACGGACTATGCCGTGGAAATCTATCATTATGCCGTAAAAGGGCAGGATTACACTTGCTTTTTAGCTGAAAATACGGTGCTACCCATGATTTACATGGACGATGCCATCCGTGCCACGCTGGAATTGATGGATGCCAAAGCTGAAAATATCAAAGTAAGAACCAGCTACAACTTGGCTGGGATGAGCTTTTCGCCAAAGGAAATTGCCGCCAGTATTCAGCAGGAAATGCCCAATTTCAAGGTCAGCTATGCCCCCGATTTTAGACAAGAAATCGCTGAAAGCTGGCCGGAAAGCATTGACGATGCCGCCGCCCGAAGCGATTGGAACTGGCGTCCAAAATACGACCTTCATAGCATGACCAAGGACATGCTTCATCATCTAAAAAAATGATTGTTTCATTGCTTCATTGTTTCATTGTTTCATTGCTTCATTGCTTCATTGTTTTCTTGACGCCCCCTTCAATCCTTCAATCCTTCAATCCTTCAATCCTTTAATCTTTAATCCTTCAATCCTTCACCATGTTCACCAACGTCCGAACAGCCCTCCAGCAAGAAATCCAGGAAATAAAAGATGCCGGCCTTTACAAAAAGGAGCGGGTCATCGTCACGCCACAAGGCCCGGTCATTCGCACCGACCAGGGGCAGGAGGTGCTTAATTTTTGTGCCAACAACTACCTCGGACTTTCATCGCACCCAAAGGTGATTGAGGCAGCGCACGAGGCCATTCGCACGCATGGCTATGGCCTGTCTTCCGTGCGCTTCATTTGCGGAACCCAGGACTTGCACAAGACCTTGGAGCGCAAAACCGCCGACTTTCTGGGACAAGAGGATGCCATCCTTTATGCCGCAGCATTTGATGCAAATGGCGGTTTGTTCGAGCCGCTGTTGGGTGCCGAGGATGCCATCATTTCAGACGAGCTCAACCATGCCAGCATCATTGACGGTATCCGGCTTTGCAAGGCCAACCGGCTTCGCTACAAGCACAACGACATGGCCGACTTGGAGGAGCAACTCAAATCTTGCCAAGATGCCCGCCGCCTAATGATTTTCACCGATGGCGCATTCAGCATGGACGGCACCATTGCGCAGCTCGATAAGATTTGTGATTTGGCGGATAAATATGATGCGATGGTGGCCATTGACGAGTGCCATGCCACAGGTTTTTTGGGCAAAACTGGCCGGGGCACCCATGAGCATCGGGGAGTAATGGATAGGGTGGACATCATCACCGGCACTTTCGGAAAGGCACTCGGCGGGGCCAGTGGTGGCTTCACGGCAGCCAGAAGGGAAATCGTTGAAATGTTGCGCCAGCGAAGCCGTCCGTACCTGTTTTCAAACACTTTGGCACCTTCCATTGCAGGGGCTTCCATCGCCGTGTTGGACATGCTCACCGAAACCACCGACCTGCGGGACAAGTTGGAACGCAACACGGAATGGTTCCGAAAAGCCATGACCGAAGCGGGGTTTGATATCATACCCGGCGTTCACCCCATCGTACCCATCATGCTTTATGATGCTGTGCTGGCGCAAAACTTTGCTGCCAAGCTGCTAGAGGAAGGCATTTATGTCATTGGATTCTTTTTCCCAGTGGTGGCGAAAGGCAAGGCCCGCATTCGGGTACAAATCTCGGCAGCACACGAGCCAGCGCATTTGGAAAAAGCGGTGGCAGCATTTACCAAAGTCGGAAAGGAATTGGGCGTGCTGTAACCAACAATTACAGTTCTTTCAAGGCACCTTTTGTTGTGGAATCATTTGCTTCCAATTCAGCGGGTGGCATTGCTTTCTTCAGGTGAAGCTGGAAAGGGTAATTGTTGATGGTCATGCTCAATGCCAAAAAATCGGTGGACAAAGAATCAATATTATAAATGATGGGCACTTCTCCTTTTTGCTTGATTTCATTATCGGAATAGCTGTACTCGTAGATTTGCTCCATGGTGGTCGGGGTCAAATTGGTTTTCATGGTCTCCTCATTGAACTCATAATAGGTGCCAGTCAGGGTCTCGGTTTCCTTGTTGTTTCGGTAGCCTTTTTGCAGCTCCCACCGTCCAATGAGGCTGGCTTGGTCAACTACTGGTTTGCCACTGGAGGCGTTGGTTGATTCACTTTGACAGGCAAAGAGCAAGCAACCGCTGATAAGCAAGGGAAAGGAATTTTTAAATGACATGTTTTGGAGA
>JANPLH010000370.1:0-3335 GCA_031426435.1 Saprospiraceae bacterium
GACCCAGCAGGCAGCCTCAGGCCCTTCAAGCAGCCTCAGGTGTCCGTTTTCTTTGCTGTAATATTTGACCATGTGGCAAGCGTTTCAAAAAAATTATCTATACAAGCAGTTGAAAAACAAGCGATTGGAATTAAACTGCCAGTGCCCCCTGTTTCCGGCCACAAACATAAGCTATCTATCAGTAAGGCAAATTGAAAAATAATTTTTACAGCATAATATTCACACAGTGCCCTCTTGGATTTGTGCCACAAAGTATTGATAAGCAGGCAAATCGGCAGTCGTGCCCTTGCCCCAAGCGGGTTTTAGTCCTTCCCTGATGGCGTAGTAGTCGGCCACAATATCAGCTTGTTGCTCCAGGTTGAAATCCGTGATTTTGGCTCCATTTTCCATGGCTTCCTTGAGGGCTTTCGCTCCGCCATAGTTATATCCCTCTTTGGTTTTCTGTGCCCTAAGTGCCTTTGTCATGTAGGCAGCACCCATTTTTTGGTACTGCCAAACATGTACCAGTTCATGGATAAAGGTGGATGGTTGGATGCGGCCCCAGGCGTTGACGGTAAAAAAGCTGACATAGACAATTTTCCGTTTCTTGCAGCCAATCTTCGCTCGGTCGTCGAGGCAGATTCTGTCCAGTTGCAGC
Organism: Saprospiraceae bacterium; assembly: GCA_031426435.1. Taxonomy (GTDB): domain Bacteria; phylum Bacteroidota; class Bacteroidia; order Chitinophagales; family Saprospiraceae; genus UBA6168. The sequence goes on from JANPLH010000370.1 coordinate 638, forward strand.
GCATTGCCGAACACGGACTCCGCCAGCTTCCGCTCCAGGGGCGAGAGCGGTCGGGTGTTCCATTTCCCAAAATCACAACAGGTTTCATAGACTTCTGGCAGGGCAACCAAGTCCAAAATAAGTGCTGCAAAGTCTTGCCACCAATGCACAAGTTTTGGTTTTTTTGAAATGAGCCGCTGGATACCAAGCCCCAAGTGCTTGAAAACCCGGAACAAGCGAACGGGGAAAAACCACAACGCCCGTAGCAGTCGGGCGAACAAGCCCAAGGTCTTTATGTAAAACCGTTTTAAATTAGTCCACATGGTTTCAATTTAGTTTGCCAAATAAGCCAAGCATTTCTACTTTTGCCCCACAAAAAAATTCAATATTACAATGAATACTGAAAAAACTTCGAATTCCAAGATTTGGCTGCTTTTTGTTGTTTCTTTGGTCGTCACCTTGGTGATGCTGGTAATGGTACCGCAGTGGTTTTGGTTGGCGCTGCCCTTCCCGCTTACATTCCTTGTGCAGGCCATGCGTTTGATGTGATTTGAAAGTGGCATGCCGTCAAAAAATAAATGGAACGAATCAAGGCCAGTCATACATTGTCTGGCCTTGATTTGTTTTTGGTATCATATCAAAATCCTCCATGAAGGCACTCTTGCTAATCGGTTATTGTCTGATGTGCTTGAATTTGAGCGCCCAACAACTCATGTTTGAGGCTTTTGGCGATTGGAACAAGACCAGTTACAATAAAAGCGATTTTGTCAACAAATCCATCTATATGGGTTATGGGGCCAGGCTTGCCTTCGGTGCCGACCATGTTCAAATTGGAGGCGAATACCGGGGAAATCTATCAGACCCGACTTTTCTTTTTGGCAATGGCAATTGGTCATTTGAAGAAAGCTTCGTGGGAGGTTTTATTCGCACCAAATTATCCCGCTACCCGGCCATGCGTTTTGGCCTTGTGCTGCGGGGCGGCTTGGGAGTTTACAATACAACGGCCATTTTGGACTCGGATGGCCAGATTTTCAAAAAGGATTACAAATCTATATTGGGCTTCAATGGCGGCATCGGTTTCTCTGCGCCTATCTACAAGTATTCTAGGACAATGCTGGAAATTGGCTATATCTTCAACTACGCCCCAAGGCCGGAGCTGACCATTACGGAAGGCAGACTACCTGTACCCGCTCACAATGGCATCTCCCATTTGATTAGCGCTGGCCTTAGCCACAATTTTGTTTTCGGCGAGCGGGCAAAGAAATACGAACACGCCCGCCAAAACTGGAAATACCGCAAAGGATGGCGGGGTTAATCACCTCATATCTATTTTTTTAAACTAAGAAATCTACCTAAATACTTTGAGCTTTCGGAAAATGGGCTAATTTTGCCGCTGAGATAAGGCTTTCTTTCATCTACCAATCCAATTCAGGACATCATAACGGTTATTCTACCCTAAGCCTTTCCCCTTCGCAAGGACATCTATATCTATCGGTACACTTTGACTTCATGGTCAAACGTGAATGGAACTTTGCTGCCATTTTATTGCGCAGCAACCAGCAACAATATGTGCAAACGCATTGATAACCAGTCGTTTGTCAAAATAACAATCAAACGCTACGGCTTACACTTGAAACTTTTTATTAACAAATTCAAATCCAATCCATGAAAAGTAGTTTACCCAATACTGGAGTTTACGCCCATTTGACCGCAAGGGTCAAACCGCTCAAAACCCACCTTTCAATTTTATTTTTCCTCTTCAGCATCGGCTTCACCAATGCCCAATTGAACGTAACGCTACAAACCGTCAATCCACTCTGCGGCGGCTTCAACACGGGCAGCATCACCGCAACGGTGAGCGGCGGCCCGGCTCCTTACACCTATCTTTGGAGCAACGGCATGATCACCAACCCCGTCACCATGTTGCCAATAGGCACCTATTCGGTGACGGTAACGGCAGCCAACGGCAGCACCGGCTCTGCAACAGCCACCCTCACTGCACCGCCCACTATCGCATTGGTCATTTCTGTGAACACTTGCGCTGTGCCCGGCTCCATGACGGCCAACGTCACTGGTGGAATTCCACCTTATATGTATATGTGGAGCAATGGCGGCACCACCCCTACCATCAACAACCTCGCACCAGGCGAATACTGCATTACCATCATGGATGCCAACAACTGCGGCTATGTTGCTTGCGAATGGATAGGCCCACCGATTGGCGTTCAGGTGACGACCACCCCGCACCCCTGCGGAAGTGCGCTCGGCGGAACGGCTACGGCAACCGTCACGGGTGGGGCAGCCCCCTTCGATTTTCTTTGGAGCAATGGGGAAAACGACGCCACCATTGACTCGCTGATACCTGGCACATACACCGTTACCGTGACGGCCACCAACGGCTGCACGGCCACTGCATCAGGTATTGTTGGCACAGCTGCTGGGAATTTCGCTGCCAATATCTCCGTTTCGCAACCCACTTGCTTTGGGAGCAATACGGGCTTCGCAACGGCGCAACCAGTGGGCGGCATGGGGCCCTTTACCTTTATCTGGAATAATGGCAGCACCAACCAAACCATCCAAAACCTCGCAGCTGGCACTTATTCCGTGACCGTGACCGACAAGTTCGGATGTACCGCAACGAAGTCCACAACGCTGGTTTACCAGAGCAATATCGCCGTGAACCTGACGCCTACGCAACCCAATTGCGCAAGCAACAGCA
>JANPLH010000371.1:0-22272 GCA_031426435.1 Saprospiraceae bacterium
GGTACTCGGTGCATTAGACACGGTGCTGGGCTTGCTGGTGGCAGCTACCAACCTTTGGTTTGGCTTTAGGGTGCATAAGCTAGCAGGGTTTTTCATCCTGCTTAGGGTACTCTGGCTGCTCCTGGCGAGCTACGTCTCTGCTTACATGGCATTCAACAACGCCGACCCTTTAATGGGTGTTGGCTAAAAAATAAATCACCCATTTTCAATCAACTATTCTAATCAAAAAAATGAAAAAGCTTATTCCCTTCCTTCTTCTGAATTGGATTGCCGTTCTTTCGGTGTGTGCCCAAACGGGCATCATCCGCGGCACCATCACCAACGCCCTGACCAACGAACCCATACTCTTGGCCAACGTCATCGCCCTCGGCACCGACGCAGGAGCCACTACCGACGAAAAAGGCAACTACGAAATCACGAGCCTCGTCCCCGGCCTCTACAACGTGCAGGCCAGCTTCGTCGGTTTTAACGACCAGACCGTAGCCGAAATCCAGGTGACAAACTCGAAGCCCGCCGTCGTCAATTTCAAATTAGAGGAACAAAGCGCTGATTTACAAGAAGTTGTGGTGAAGGCTTCGCCCTTCAAGAAGCCGGAGGAAAGCCCCCTCAGCCTGCGCACCCTCGGCGTGGCGGAGATACAGCGCAATCCTGGCGGCAACCGCGACATCTCCAAGGTGGTGCAGTCGCTGCCCGGCGTCACGACGACCGCCAGCTTTCGCAACGACCTCATCATCCGCGGCGGTGCTCCGAACGAGAACCGCTTTTTCCTCGACGATGTAGAGGTGCCGAACATCAACCATTTTGCTACGCAAGGCAGCAGCGGCGGGCCGGTCGGCCTCATCAACGTGAACTTCATTTCGGAGGTGGATTTTTACAGCGGCGCCTTCCCCGCCAATCGTGGCAACACGCTCAGTTCCGCCTTCAATTTCCGACAGCCGGATGGCCGCACCGACAAGCTCGGGGCGACCGCGATGCTCGGCGCTTCCGACGCTGGTCTGACGCTCGATGGGCCGATTGGCGAGAAAACGACCTTCTTGTTCTCTGCGCGGCGATCGTATTTGCAGTTCCTGTTCAAGGCGCTGGAGCTTCCGTTTTTGCCTACCTACAATGATTTTCAGGCGAAGGTGAAGCACAAGATTAACCAGAAAAACGAAATATACTTCGTGGGACTCGGTGCCATTGACGATTTCAAGCTGAACCTCGACGCCAATGAGACCGAAGACCAACAGTTCCTTCTTGACCAACTGCCCGTGAACACGCAGTGGAACTACACCAACGGCCTGGTTTACAAACATTACGGAACGAAAGGCTACTGGACGGTGGTGGCCAGCCGCAACATGCTGAACAACAAGGCAGTAAAGTATTTCAAAAATGACGAAAGCACAAAGGACAACCTCGTGCTGGACTACAAATCGCAGGAAATCGAGAACAAGTTCCGGGTAGAAAATACCAGCCGTTTCGGGGATTTTAAGGTGAATTATGGCGTCGGTTACGAGTTCGTGAAATACAACAACCGCACCTTCAACCGCATCTTCACCTCCTCGGGGCCGCAGACGGTGGACTACCGCGGCGCGTTCGACATGAACAAATACAGCCTGTTCGGGCAGGTGAGCCGGAATTATCTCAGTGACCGCCTTGTGCTCTCGCTTGGTGCCCGAATGGACGCCAACTCCTATTCCGACGACATGAACAACCCGTTGGAGCAATTCTCGCCACGATTCTCGGCGTCGTACTCGTTTTCGGAGCAGCTTTCGTTCAATTTCAACACGGGCCGCTACTTCCAACTGCCGCCCTACACCGTCCTCGGCTACCAAGAGGGCGGCGTTTTTGTGAACAAACAGAACGATATCCAGTACATCCGCGCCGACCATGCCGTGGCAGGCTTCGCCTGGAACACGAAGACAAACGGCAAAATTTCGGTGGAAGGCTATTTCAAGAAATACGCCGACTACCCCTTCCTGCTGCGCGACAGCCTCACCTTGGCCAACCTCGGCGGCGACTTCGGCATCATCGGCAACGAACCAGCCGTCAGCCGCAGCGAGGGCCGCACCTACGGCGTCGAGTTTTTGTTTCAGCAAAGGCTGTTCAAGGGCTTTTATGGCATCGCCAGCTACACCCTTGGCAAGAGCGAGTTTGAGGACAAAAATGGGCGATATGTGCCCTCGTCGTGGGATGCCCGCCACATCGTGAACATGGCTTTGGGCAAAAAATTCGGCAAAAACTGGGAGGCGGGCATCAACTGGCGCTTCCAGTCGGCCTTGCCAATCACGCCCTTTTCCGACGAGTCGGCACTGGTGTCCAGCTGGAACGTGCGCAATGGTGGCCTGCCCGACTACACCCGCTTGAACACCGAGCGCGGTGACATGAGCAGCACGATTGACCTCCGCATTGACAAGCGCTGGTTCTTTGACCGTTGGAGCCTGAACGTTTACCTCGACATCGAAAACATCACGGGCAACGCCGTCGGCATCCCCGCCCTCATCCTCGACCGCCCGCTCGATGATAACAGCACGCCCATTGGCGACGGCATCATCGAAAACCCAGACGCACCTGCGGGTCAGCAGCGGTACAAGCTGAAGGAAATCAGCGCAGAGGATGGCACGGCGATACCGAGCGTGGGGGTGATGATAGAGTTTTGATATTCATCTTGGCTCGCGAGGAGGATGGTACAAGGATGTGACTGATTGTACTGAAAAAAACGGATTTTATCAGTGAAAATCTGTCAAATCCGTTCAATCCGTGTACCATCCTCCTCGCGAGCAATTCCCCAACTCCCTACCCTATCGAACTAATTTCAAGTTCATTCGCTTTCAGAAAATGCCGCTTGCGCAAAACAGGCGGCATTTTTTTCAAAACAAACCAACCGTGACCAACGCAACATCACCCACCTTCACCCCCTACCAAAAATTCATCATCTTCATCCTCGCCATCACGCAGTTCACCATCGTGATAGATTTCATGGTGCTGAACCCCCTGAGCGTCTTTTTGCTCAAGGAAATGGACATCACGCCGAAGCAGTTCGGATGGGTGGTCTCGGTCTATGCGTTCAGTGCAGGGGCGTCGGGGCTGCTGTCGGCCTTCTTCGCCGACCGCTTTGACAGGAAGCGGCTTTTGGTGGTTTTTTACATCGGTTTCATTTTGGGCACGCTGTTTTGCGGCCTCGCCAGCACCTACTACCAACTCCTTGCCGCCAGGATGGTGACGGGCATATTCGGGGGCGTCCTCGGTGCCACCGCTGCGGCCATCATCACCGACCTCTTCGCCTTCGAGCAGCGGGGCAGGGTTATGGGCTTCTTCCAAATGGCCTTTGCCTCCAGCCAAGTGCTGGGCCTGCCCATCGGCCTCGCCCTTGCCAACCAATGGGGCTGGAACGCCCCGTTCTTAGCCATCGTCGGCGTTTGCATCCCGATTTTGTTGGCCATTGTAGTCAAAATGCGGCCCATTGAGGCCCACCTGTCGCTCCAGCGCAGCGCCTCCGTGGGCGGGCACATGGCGAGGGTCGCCACGGATACCCGCTACCTTCGAGTCTTCCTTGCCACTACCCTATTGGCCACGGGCGGCTTCATGCTCATGCCATTTGGGGCTGCGTTTGCCGTCGGCAACCTCGGCCTCACGTTGGAACAACTGCCTTTTATTTACTTCGTAACGGGCCTCTGTTCGATGGTGGCGGGGCCGCTAGTCGGCAAGCTGGCCGACCGTGTAGGGGCTTTCAAGGTCTTTGCTGTGGGTTCGGCCATCACCATCCTCACCGTGCTGATTTACACCAACCTCGGCATCACGCCCGTCTGGGCCGTCACCCTGCTCAGTGCCGTGATGATGTCGGCGGTAGGCTCCCGCATGATTACCGCCTCCACCATCACCTCCGCCGTGCCTGACCCCGCCGACCGGGGAGCTTTCATGGGCATCAATTCCTCGGTGGCGCAGGTGTCGGGCGGCATTGCCGCTGCAGTTGCGGGCATGATCGTGGTGGAAAGGGCGGACGGGTACTTGGAAAATTACCCCTTGCTCGGCATGGTGGTGTCGGCGGCGATGGTGATTACGTTGGTGCAGCTTTATTTTGTGAATAAGGCGATAAGGAAGCGGAAGGAGAAAACACAACAAGTCGAAACAACGATTTAAAGAAATAACGAAATATACACCATGACCTCCATCGTGCGCACCACCTCAGCCCACCCCAGCTTCGTTGCCCTCGTCCGCCACCTTGACGCCTACCTCGCCCATATTGATGGGGATGAACATGCCTTTTACGCACAGTTCAACAAGATTGCCGCCCTGCAAAACGTGGTTGTCGCCCTCAACGGCGACACCCCCATTGGCTGCGGGGCCTTCAAGCCTTTTGATGAAAAATCGGTGGAGGTGAAGCGCATGTACGTGCTGCCGGAGTGGCGTGGCAAGGGCGTGGCCGGGCTGGTACTTGCCGATTTGGAGCGTTGGGCGGCAGAGCTTGGTTATGGCCGTTGCCTACTGGAGACCGGGCTTCGGATGCCGGATGCGGTGGCGTTTTATACCAAAAACGGGTATGGACGGATGGAGAACTTTGGGCAGTATGTGGGGATGGAGAATAGTGTGTGTTTTGAGAAGAAGGTGTAGATTTAACGAAAAAACGAATTCTTTAAATCTTTTCAAGTCATAATTGCCAGCATAGACGCCAAGCAACAAATTACAAGACACAACGGCGAGTAATACCTCGTATCCATCCTCGCAAACAGGGAATCCTTTTCCTTCTTGAAAAACCCCACATACTGGAAATCACCAACCGCCCTGAGCAGGAAAACCACGGCAATCGCCCATACCGCCCACTCCCCTACCCTATCCGGCAGCCAGCCGAAGTACAATAAACCACCCTTCACAAGCATGGCAAGTCCCATCAGTAACATCCCTACAGCCACACCCAACGTGGCCATCGGGCCAGGGTTGAACAAGTGCTGTCCATCGGATGTCGTCGGAATTGACGCAGACAAGCCCCATTTGCCACCGAAAAGCCAGTAAAAATGCACAGCGGAAAGGACTAAAAAAATGATAAAAAGCAGGAGGCTAAGGAAAGCAATCATGGTTAGAGAAATATAGATTTAACGAAATAACGAACTCATTTGTAATACGGACTGCCAGTCCATGCTTTCTGTTCTGACGAACAACAGGGAACTTGGGAAGTGCGAAAGCACGGACTGGCAGTTCGTGCTATAATGCGAAATGCGGGTTTTCAATCACCCCCAGCACATTCCCAAACGGGTCAAAGAAGGTAGCGACCTTAATGCCACCACCCACTTCTGTAACTGCCTCCCGCTCCACCGCGCCAAGGGAAAGCAGCCTTGAAGCGGCGGCCTCCGCATTGGCCACACCCCAGTAGGCGAGCACCCCTCCCCCACCCGGCTGGTTCACCCCTTCGGCGGGCATGACGCCCAGCTCGTAGCCGCCCACGTTGAAGCCGACGTAGAACGGCTCATCGAAGTAGGGCGGGAAGCCGAGTACCTGGGCGTACCAGTCTCGTGCCTTATCAAGTTCGGTATTCACGTAGATGACCGTCCGTAGGCCGAGGAAGTGTTTGTCCTGATTTTCCATGAATTGATTTTTTAACGAAATAACGAATTAAAGAAAAATATCCAAAAATTTGGGTGGATTGAACTTGTAAACCCGCAACAAAAGGGTCTTAGCTACTTTTCGTGCTTTCGTTATTTCTTTCTTTCGTTATTAATAAATCCAACTTTCAAAAATAGTCGGCGAATTTTGAGCGGATATAAGCTCAGATTTTCATGCGTGGCCAACCCGTGTTGCTTCTGAGGAAGTTACTGTCGCCAGCGAAGCCGGAAATGGCCAAATTTAGAACCTGTATACCCCTACCCTGCCGTCATTTTGACGCTTCCAACAAATTTTTGGTCAAAAACAGGTTAATTCATAACGATAACACGAAATAACGAAAACGTTATTTAACGATAAAAAGAAAACATTACCGGGAACTCTTGTACTGCTCGAAGCAAGTAATCAGCAAGCTGACCATGCTCATGTCCATTTCGTTGGCATACGCCTTGAACTCGCGCTTGAAGGCGGCTGGTACTTTGAAATTGAGCGGGCGCAGGTCCTGGTCGGAGCTGCGACTGAGGTTGGCGGGCGCTTCAAACTCTGGTGGTGGTGCGCCCTTGCGGTTGGTAGCTGGTTTGCTGATTTTTGCCATGACTGGTATTGATTGTTGGATTGTTATAATTGGTGGATTGTTTAGGGTCAATTGGCAAAGGTAACGAAATAACGTTTTAACGATTTCTACTTCTCTACTTTTCTTTCTCAATCAATGCTGATTGGGAATTCAGCGATTAGCCATCAGCCTCAAAAGATGAAATAACGAAATAACGATTTCTACTTTCAGGGAGTTTCACGATAGGAGGATTGGAATACGGATTGGGCGCATTGACGGGTACAACGGATTTTCTTGTGTTGCAAAGCCTAAATCCGTGTCAATCCGTCCAATCCGTGTTACAATCCTCCTCGCGTGGCGTGCGCACAATGGACACGCTGTGACGAAATAACGTTTTAACGATTTCTACTTTCCGACTTTCTTCCTCATTCAATGCTGATTGTGAATTCGGCGAATAGCCATTAGCCTCTAAAGAAGAAATAACGAAATAACGATTTCTACTTCAGGGAGTTTCACGCGAGGAGGATTGTAACACGGATTAGACGGATACAACGGATTTTCTCGTGTTGCAAGGCCTAAATCCGTTTTAATCCGCTCAATCCGTGTTACAATCCTCCTCGCGAGTCATGTGAACAAACGGCATTTAGTAACGAAATAACGATTTAACGATTTCTACAACGAGAATAGAAACACAGTATCATAATCCGAAATCACTTTACTTCCTCCACCCGGTTCACAATCGCCTGTACCAGCACATCGGCCTTTTCGTTGATGGTCTTGAAGCCGGTTTCGGTGGCACACTTGCCCTCGTCGCTGGCGCGGCGCACGGCGGTCTTCTCGAAGAGCACACCATCGAGCAGGTGGTAGCCACTAGCCCGGACGTACTCCATGCCCTCGGCAAGTTCAGCATCACTGTTGCCGATGCGAGATAGTGCTATGGCGATTTTGTTAGCAGTCACCCCGTTCTTCTTGAGTTCGTGCGCCAGCTTGATGGTCGGTTCCAGGTCGTCGAGGGAGACGCCAGTAGGCAGCACCACGAGGTCGCTGGCCTTGGCGATGTCAAGCGTCTTACTGGTAGAGTGGGGGGCCCCGTCGAACACGATGAGGTCATAGCGATCGCCGTGCTTAAGGGCATCGCCTACGTTGACGAACTGCTCGACGGCCACCTTGGGGGCTATTTCGTTTTGCATCCGGCGGCGGTTCCAGTTGGTGCAGGTACCCTGCGAGAGGTCCATGTCGGCGATTTTGACCGCCCATTCGTTGACAGCGTAGTTGCAGGCGGTGAGGCGCGCCACGGTTGATTTTCCGACGCCCCCTTTTTGTGATACGACTCCGATGACCAATGCCATAGTTAAGTTTTTGATAAAGAAATAACGAAATAAAGAAATAACGCTCACTTGCGTTGCCGCTGCAAAACTAAGCAGCGGACGTCAAATAGGGTAAGGTTGGGGTATTTTTTATAGAAAAAAATAAATAACGAAATCGTTATTTAACGAAATAAACCATCGGAACTTTGTCTATCATTTTTTGAAATGAAGGCATGAATCCACTAATTATCCCAAACCAATTCAAACACATCGGGTACACATGAAGCCGATGGAGGAAAACGCGTGTATTTGCTGGTAAACAAGGTGGACTTAGAGCCCATCCAAGGTATTTTTTATGAAGCACAAAAAAGGCAAAAAACAAATAAAAATACCATTATCAGCTTTCTAAAATTATGTTTTTATATATTTATTCATTTAGCTTTTTATAGTTTAGAACCTCTTATTGTATTGATTGTCAATTAGTTATGATTACTGTCGTGTACCCAAGGTGGGGTTGTTGTGTTCCCTAAATGGGTTGTGACGCGCCATGCTGTGGGCATTAAGTGTAGGCGATGTGGGCAGCCCGTGTCCGAGTAGTGGGCAATAAGTGTCCGTGATGTGGGGGATACGCGTAAAAAACGTGGGAAGTGAGTGCTCTCAAAGTGGGTCGTGTACCCGATGTGGGGGATTTGGCTAGCAAAACAGTTCAAGTCCCTGCATTTGTCGGCAGTTTGAATTGGATTCATTGATTCGGCTGGGGTATTGGGGGCCAAAACCGTTCTAATGTGTCCCCGTTGTGGGCATTTTTAGAAACACTTCCATCGACCCTTAGTTTGCATAATTTTTATTAACTTGTTGATAAACAGCTACTTGCACGGATAATATTGCCTTTGTGTGTACCCGAAGTGGGAATATGTGTACCCGAAGTGGGGAGAATCTTACGATAAACCAATCCTTTTGTTTCGCTCATGTGTACCTTGTTTGGGAAGCCCAGTAATGACAGGGGTTTCGGCGTGTTCCTGCTGTGTGCTGGTGTTTTTCACGAAAAAAAGGCGGCTATACGGGAGGTACAAACGTGCATCAGTTTACTTTTTAGAAGACCATGTGTACCCAATGGGGGATGGTTTTTTTGCAAAAACCCACCTTTTTTGCGTTGTCGTGTACCCCTTGTGGGAGATGTGGAAAAAAAGTGTACCCCGCGGTTTGCACAAGTACACGCGGGGAAATATTTTTCCGCAAAATATATGTCCATGCAAGTAGAAAAGACGAAGAAGGTAGCCGCCATTGCCAACCAGTTTATTCAACATGCGCGCTACAAGCTCACGCCCCGCGAGCAAAAGCTCATCCTTTATATGGCTACGCTGCTGCGCCCGGAGGACAGCGATTTTGAGACCTACCTCGTGCCGGTCTCCGAAATTGAGTACATCCTGAAATCGGACGAAACCAAAAAGCACGGCTCCTTCTATGAGCGCCTCGACGACCTTCTCGATAGCATCACCGACAAGAAAATCACTTTTCCTACCGATTTTACCGTGGACGGTCATCGCCTGCGCGGCCACATCAATTGGGTAGCAGGTGCGGTGCCAAAATACGACGAGCACGGCGTCCTATGTGTAGAATTCGGCTTCTCGCCGCAAATGAAGCCATTTTTGTTAGGGCTGAAAGAGCGTTTCACCCGCTTCGAGTTCCTGGAGGTGGCGAAGATGAAAAGCGGTTTTAGCATCCGCATCTACCAGATGTGCAAAGCGTATTACTTCGAGAACATCCGGCATGGGCGCAACGTCTTTGCCGCCAATATAAAGGACTTCAAGTCGCGCCTTGGCATCGCCGACAAGTACCCCGACTTCCGAAATTTCCGGCGAAAGGTGCTGGACGTAGCCCGCGAGGAAATCAATGAGAAGACCCACCTGCGCATTGATTACGACTTCATCAAAAAAGGCCGCAACATAACCGACCTGCGCATCGTCATCAACGAGAAGACCGACTTCAACCCTGAATCGGAGGCGGAAGAAGTGCCAGTAGAGGCAGTCAAGAAAAAGCCCACTAAACCTGCCAACGACCTGCAATCGCGCATCGAGTCGCTGACCGAGGCACAGCGCCGCGCCTTCAACACCCTGACCGAGTACGGTGTGAGCATGGTCTTCGCGCTCGACGAGGTGCTGCCCATCATCAAGGGCAGTGAACTGTTGGGCTATGAGGACTATTTCGTGCTTTTCATGCTCGCATTTTTTGAAAAAAAGACCAATGTAAAGGGCCAAAAAGAAAAAGTGAAGGCATTTGGCGGCTGGGTCACGAACCGCCGCTTCGAGGAGCCGAACCTTTATGCGCAACTGCTGGAACAGGTCATTTCAAGGAAAAAAAGCTTGAAAGACGATGAGCGCACCAACCGCGAGCGGGCCAAGCATATTACCGCCTCCGACTTCCGCAAGCTGTTGGAAGAGGAGAAGTCCATCGGTAAAACGGTGGAGTCCGCTTTTTCCGTTCAGCGCAAGGCTGCTAGTCAGGCTAGCCGCATGAATAGGGGAGGGGAGGGGGGCGACCTTTTTTCCCCTTCGGAAAAACCGCCCGTTGCGCAGCAACAATCCGCCCCAAAAGAGAAGGCCGTGTTCAATTTTGAAACCTTTAAAAAGGAACATGCCGACGTCTATAAGCGCATCCGCAAGGAGCGGCAAGATGCCTTCGAGGGTTTCAAAACGGCCTCCAACTACAAGCAATTGCTCGAAAACAGCGTACAGGCATATTGCGAGCAGTGGTATAAATCAGGGGTGAGGGACGAGGGGTGAGGGATGTTGCCTCTTACCTTTCATTCCTCATCCCTCAATTCGCATTCGAGATGACAATCATTCACGAAGACAACTACCTCCTCGTCATGAACAAGCCATCGGGCCTCCAGTCCGATTCCGACCGACATGGCAACCATTGCGCCGAGTACCAAGTGGCGCACCATTTACGGAAAACCTATCCTTGGAAAAAGCAGCTCAAAGCTGGCCTGGCGCACCGCCTCGACCGGGCGGCAAGTGGGCTGCTGCTGTTCGCCCTCACGCCCGCAGCCCTCAAGTCATTGCTGGCGCAATTTGAGGCACGGACGGTGGGAAAATTCTACCTGGCCGTCTTAGAACAATGCCCGCCACAGGACGAGGGCGAACTAAAGCATTGGCTCAAAAAAGACGACGTGCAGAAGCGCTCGGTGGTCGTCAACCCGCAGACGAAGCACTCGCAGGAATGCCGCCTACGCTACAAGGTTTTGCAAAAAAAAGAGGGGAAAAACCTCGTCGAAATCGAGCTACTGACGGGGCGCTACCACCAAATTCGGGCGCAAATGGGCGCTATCGGTTGCCCAGTGGTTGGCGATGATAAATATGGCGCAAAGCCAATAAAATCAGATGTTTCGATGATTTACCTGCACTCCCATCGCCTAATTTTTGACCACCCAAAGACGGGAGAACGGACGGAGTTGAGTGTGGAGCCGGAGTGGTTATGAAAAAAGGTCCTCGGCAGGGATTTGAAGGTCTGGAATTGCAGGAGCGCCGCTGCAAATCGTTTTGCCAATGCAAATGGTTACTTTTTCTGGAGAAGTGAAGACATCCACTTTTTTTGATTGTGGGTAGATATGCCAAACGACCTTTACACCAGCTTTGAAGTATTCGTATAGCTTGCCGTTGATGGCATCCGCCCTATCAGTTGGCGAGATGATTTCGGCTACCCAAGGCGCAACTTGATTGTCGCCAGCTTTCATTTTTGTCACTTGTTCGCTTGTGTAAATGGCTACATCGGGACGCCTCAATTGAATAGGAGAGGTATCCATGTCCGTTTCAGGCGTATAAAGTCCTCCATCTTGAAAGGTTTTTGTCTTGATAAAAAAGCGCAAAATGACGCCTTGTATGGTGGCCTGTAATTGGTTAATTGCCTTTGTTTTCTCAATAGTGCCGTCGTTCCATTCATACTTTAAACCGTCCTCACGGTTAGCGTACCGCTGCAGGAAATGCTCCTTCGTAATATAACGAGAATGCTTTCCAGTGTCCCTTGCTATCGCTGTGGCTGTTGACATATTTAAGCTTTGTTTTGCCAAAAATAATGAAATTTCATTCAAAAACCATGCTTCACTCCACCACCAACTTTTCCACCCGCACCCATTCCCCAGCCTTGCACTCCACAAAATAGACACCTGCCGAAAGGCCAACTACCTCAATGCCTTCCCTTACCGCCAAAACGGGCTGTTCACTTTGGTAAACAATTTTCACCAAGCGCCCCTGTGCATCCAGCAGGCGAATGGTGAGCGGGCTGGCGGTTTTCAACGAAACCTCAGCGAAGCTGCGAGTATTTGAAGGGTTCGGCGAGAGGCTCATGCGGTTGTTGCTCATCGGCTCGTCGCTGCCCGATACGTTGGAGAACTCCATCCCGTACCACAGCGTCTGGTCATTGGACTGGTCAAGGCTGACGGTGAACTTGCCGTTTTGCGCAGCAAAAACAGAAAAACCGCCCGCTTCACCCGAAGGCGTGAGCGGGTAAATTCGCAGGTAGTTTGCGCTGTGCGCAATTTCAAACGAAAGCGCTATCGGCAGCACCTCGGTTGGCTGCTGGCCCCAGCCATTGTTCACGCTGTTGCCGTTCCAAACCATGTTCGTGTTTTGAGCCCTACTGGACACCGTCAGTACGCTTTCGGGGGATTGACCAAGGGGCTCACCCGTGAGCGAAAGCAGTGAAACCACGGCGAAATCATTGCCGGAAAGCAGCTTGAGCGGCCCAGCCTCGTGCGGTGCGTTTTCATTCACAAAACCCGTGATGCTGACGAAATTGGGCGTCACCGTCGTCAAAATGCCCTTTTCACCATCTACGCTCGTTTCGTTCGTACTTGTGGTGGCTTGTATGCCGGGGCCTTCGGGCAGTTGGCTGTAATCAGGGGCGATATTGTCCTCAAAACCTGCCGTGCGGATGGCTGCGTTCAGCGCCAAGCGGCTGTTGTAGGGTATATGCGTGCCCCACCGTCCAGCGTCATCGTCGAGGGGGACACGGTGCAGTAGGTAGTCCTTGGGGTAGTTGATTTCAAGCACATCGTCCGCCGATTTCATCAGCCCATTGCGGAACGCAAAACCAAACATGGGCGAAATGGCCACCTGCGTCGGATTGCGGTGCATGGTGAAGAAATCGTCAATCATGTCTTTTTCCCACTCCTCATAGTTGTTGTTGTAGCTGTGAAAAACGATGGCATCGGCATCGTGGAAGGCACCGTATGCGGCCATCCAGGGCATCATTTCCACTTGGTAAATATTGGGGTAAGCATGGTAGTATTGCCCGATGATGAATGGCTTGCCCTTCATGGCCAGCCCGCTGAACAGCGTATTGGGCGAGGTGTACCAGTCGCTGCGCACCATCGAGGTGTTCATCACTTCCCAGTTCCAATTGGAGCCGTCGTAATACCAAGCCGGGTAGTCCCAGAGGCCGTGGTTGTCAATATAATCCATGTCCTGGTGGGAGAACACGTCGGAGGGGCCACCGAGCGAATTGGAGCCAGCGATGTTGGCCTTCACGCCGAGGTCGTTCTTTATATAATTCTTCATTTCGTTAAAGTAATCGCGCTGGAGCGTCAGGTAGAAATCCGTCATATCGGCGATGCGGGCAAGGGTGAAATTGGCTCTATCGCTGTAATTCATGCGGCGGATATTGCCATTGGCGAGGCTTTCGCCAGCGGCCACGCCCGTTGCGCCAGCATCCGATAAGCTTATTTTATCGAAGTAAAAATTGCCGAGCTGGTTCTCGAAGCTGAAGGCAAAGCGCACGAAGTCCGTATTGTCTTCTGGCGCAATGAAGGTGTAGCTGAACTCTTGCCACTGCGTCGTCAGGTCAACGAGGTTGGCACCGTACCAGGTCCAAGGGTCGAGGTTGCGCATGGTGTAGCACCAGATGGTGGCAGGTTGGTCGCTGCGGGCGGCAAAGCGGACGGTGTATGCTTTGCCCGCCTCCACGCTCAGGTTTTCCTGTTTGAATTGGATGTGCCAGCCTGTGCCCGTCACGTTGGTCACGCTGACGCGGGCGCAGTCCTGTCCCTCGTAGGGGTTGGCCTGCACGATGCTGAGGTCGGCAGCTGCAACGTCGTGCAGTTCGAGCTTCCAGTCATCGTTGGGGTTGTTGTTTTCAAAATTGTTGTCGAGCAACTGCTGGTTGGCACCGGCGGTGCCGGCAAGAGCGTTCCAAGCGTTGGCGAGTGCAGTTTGATTTCCGTATTTGCTCTGCAAAAACTGGTTCCAGCGTTGGTCGAGGGTGTCGCAGTGGCGCTGCATGAGCTGGCCCTCGCCTTGCGAAAAATGCTGGAGGCGGTCGCCGCGCCAGTAGCTGTACAGGCTGTTCTCGTGGGTGATTTCTATCATGGCCACGGTGGGATCGTTGGCCAAGGCAAGTCCGGTATAAAAGCTGACGGGCGTAAGCAATTGCTGCGCATAATCCTTTTGCAGCGCAATCAAATGTCGGTCGAAAATGGTGACTGCGTTGCCGTTGTCCTGTATGCTATCGGCCCCAAGTACCCCATCGCCTTCTTGGAACTGCCGCTGCGACTGCAAGTTGATGCAGGCATAAATCCCCTGCTGCTTCAGGTGCGAGAGGAAGTAGTGGAACTTGTCCAATTGAAAATAATCGAGCACCTGTGTGGTACCTGCATTTTGCGTGAAAATGGTGGCGTTTTCGCCCGCCCAGTAGTTGTCCATGTCGGTAAATCGTACGAGGTTGATGCCCAGCTTGCGCATCCGGGCAGCCACCCAAGGCGCTTTGGTTTTCTTGGGGAAGCAGGCGCCCTCCGTCACGTTTACCCCCCAAAACCGCAGCCGCTGGCCGCCCGCTTGGAAGTGGCCGTCCGCATTGATGCCCACGAAGTTGGCGATGGGTTGCTTCGCAAATTCGGGCAGGAAGCGCTGCGCCGTGCTGTCGCCGGGCGGCATATAGAATGGGAACCCGTTGTCGAAGTTCTGGGCCTGGAGCGAGGTGCTCAACAGGAGCAATAATGGTAAAATGACGCGCATGGAAGTGTGTTTTGAGTGAAACTGGGCGGAATGTATTTTTGCAAAAGTCCTTATTTCAACTAACTTTGGAAAAAATTCTATCATGGAAGCGATTGCCACCAAACCAAAAACGAAAAGACCTGCGAAAACCCTGCCGGAGGAGTTGGTTTACGAAACCCTCGCAGGGCGGGTGTTCTATCGAAGGGACTATCGGGCGGTATTGAACAAAACAAAAACTATCGAGGAAATCATGGGTTCCAGCGGACTACAATCCATCATCGTCAGTTATCTGATGATGCGCGTACTTTCAAAACTCAACGAGGCAAAATTCACGGTGCTTTGCAACGAAATCGGCCTCCATATTGACCACCGCAACAACCCCGCCTCCGACATCGGCATCTTCGATGTAAATGTGCTCACCCCCGATTTGGTTGACATTCACTACGTCAATGTTCCCGCCAGGGTCTTTATCGAAGTGGACATCCGGGCCGATGTGGAAGACATCGGCGAAACGGGCTATATCACACTGAAAACCAACGAGTTGTTCAAGTTTGGCGCTGAAAAGGTTATCTGGATTTTGTCCCATGTCCAAAAGGTCATCGTCGCTGATAAAGGCCAGCGCACTTGGCTTTGGTCTGACTGGAACGACGATACCGATGTATTGGACGGCATCTCTTTCAATGTAGGCAAGTACCTCGCCTTCAAGGGCATCAACCCCATCAAGTAACACGGACTGGCAGTCCGTGTTACAGCAGCGCCATCAACTGCTCCCGCTTTTCGTGCGCCGCCTTATACCCAATCTCGAACATTTCATCGAAATGCGCCCGGTCAAATGTGCCGAAGGCTTCCAGACCTGTTGGTGCCACCACCACGTTGCACAGGTGGTACTTATGGATGGTGTGGTGGTGGATGCTCAGGTGGAAAAGCCGTTCCATCACTGACAATGTGTTCCTGATGTCGCTCGGCTGCAGGCCCTTGAAGGGGTGGACGTTGGAGCCAATAACCAGCTCGCACTCGCCTGCCAGCGGCTCCACGGGGAAGTTGTTCAGCGCTCCGCCATCGGTGTAAAGCTGGCCATCTATCTCTACCGGGGTGAACACAACTGGGAATGCCGCCGAGGCCAGCAAGGGCCGAATGAGTTGGCCGTGTGCAAAGGTGCGCTGCCGGCCCTTTACCATGTCGGTTGCTGTGACGTAGAGCTTGGTTTTAAGCGCGGCGAAATCGTCGTCGGGTAGCAATTCCTTTAGCACAGGATAGAACTTGTCGGAATCAATGAATCCCGGTTTGCGGGAGGCGAAAAGAGCGATTTTGAAAAAGGAGGTATGTTTGAAAAAATCGAGGATGGTGCTGATAGGGTGCCCGGCTGCCCGCAATGCCCCGACCAGTGCACCTGCACTGGTGCCGGAAATAGCCGTCGGCTTTATACCGATTTCTTCCAAGACTTGCAGCAAGCCAAGGTGTGCTACGCCGCGTACGCCGCCGCCAGAGAGAACGAGACCGATGGAGGGGGAGGTCATAAATTATTGGAAATTAGTAAATTGAGAAATTGGTTGAAATTGGGGAGCACAAAACGGCATAGGGGCTGCTTTCAGGGTTATTTTTTCTTTCCTTTCACTTTAAACTCAGCAAGGTTTAAGCTAAAACCGGGCAGCACCGCTTCTCCAAGCAGTGCTTTTTTGTCAAAACCCGTGACGATTTCCGGGTCTTTTTCGCCTTGACGGTAGATATAAGCTTTCTCGGCATAAGGGTCAATCAGCCAGCTTAATCTTACGCCGTTCTTCATCCAAGTATTGGTCATTTTTTTGCGAAGCTGACCAATGCTGTCTGAAGAGGAGCGTACCTCGCCCACGAAATCGGGGACGATTTTGATGAACTCGTTCTCGTCGTCCGTTTCGGCAGCATCCAAGCACTCCTGAGAAATATAAGCAACATCGGGCTGTTTGGTAGAGCCATCGGGGAGGTCGAAACCGGACGAAGGGCCGTGCAATTCGCCTTTTTTTAATGAATTGAACCAAATAAAAAGCAGACCAAATAAGGAAGCTTCGTGTTTGCCTGACAATCTTTTAACTGGTGATATAACCGTGATTGTTCCGTTTTTTTCCCTTTCGATATGTAGGTTCGGGTATTGTTCGCAAACGCGCAGGTATTCTTCACGGCTCAACTTCCGCTCCGTCCTGAGTGCGCTCATTCCCAAAAGCATCGCAATGGGATCAGGTTTTTTTTTGTTGAAAAAATCAAGTTCTGTACGCATCTGAATGCTGGTTTGAATAACAGTTAAGCCCTGCGAAAATAGGCTAATTCCTCAACAACGCCAAAAAAGCTGATCACCACTGCGAAATCACAAAAAAACTGGGCGTGATGCCCGCCGCATAGCGAAAAAGCTCCCTGACCATGTGCGGGTCATCGGGTCTGTCGTCGGGTGGCGATTGTATGAGATAGTCCTTGTCGAGGAGGTTGCGGCGGTTGGTAGCATTGTAGATGGCGAGGCCAAGTTTGCCGTGGTTGCGGCGCTTTTCCCATTTCCAAGTTGCGCTGAGGTCGAGGCGGGCGATGCCCTCCAGCCGGTTGGTATTTAAGCGCTCGAAGTAGAGTTTGTAATCAATGCCATCGCTGCAAGTGGTGCACGGCAATTCGATGATACTGGGGGTGGACGAATAAGGAATGCCACTGCGGAGGTGCAGGTTGGCGGCAAACTCCCATTTCTTCAAGGAGTACGTATTGACCCAGTTGATGCGGTTTCTGATGTCGTGGCGGGCAGGGTAGGACAGCCCCTTGTTAAGCTCAGGGAAGCGCATTTCTACCTTGCCGAGCGAGTAAGCTAACCAGAGACTGTAATTGTGCCAGCGTTTGCGCAGCAAAAAATCAATCCCTGTGGCAGTGCTTTGCCCGTCGAAGAAATCGGTGCCGAGGCTGCCTTCCAACAGCAGGTTGGCCGTGGTCAGGTTGCGGTTTCGCTTCCGGTAAACTTCCACATCAATCAGCGAGGTCTTGGTCTCTTTGCTGAAGCCGATTGTTTGCTGCCAAAGCGCTTGGGCGGGGATGTAGTCGTCGGCCAACCCCCATAGTGGCTCGCCCACGCCGAGGTCGCCGAAGTCGAGTATCTGGAAAACGAACTGCCAGTAGCGCCCCACACCGCCTTTTACGCGAAAGCTGCCCGATGGTTTTTTTCCGAAGGGAAACCAATTGAAGCTCGCCCGTGGCTCGGAGTAGTAGAGGCCCCTGGCGGGGAAATGGGTCGCCCGCACACCCAGCAAGAAGTCGAATCGGTCGGTGGGCTGGTAATCGAACTCGGCGTAAAGCGTATGCTGCGCGCTGCGCACCGTGTCCTGCCAGTAGAGGTTGCCCGTCAACTCCACGGTATTGGTATCGCGGTAGGTCACGCCCGCCTCCTGTGTATTGAACTGGTAGCCGAACGACATCCGGTGCCGCTCGCTGGCCTGCCAGTCGTGGTGGAAATTGACCGAAAACTCGTTCATCTGGTTGTCCGTGTTGTAACGGAATATGAAGGGCCGATTGCGGTCGTAGGCGTTCCAGGTGAAAACATAGGAATTGGTAAAGGCACTTAGGGCGGCCCGGTAATTCACTTTGAAACGTGGTGACCAGATGGCTTTGTGCTGCCAGGAAAGCCCTGTGTTTTGGGCATTGATAACGTCGCCCGTAAGGGAATAGTTTGTGCTGTCGTCGTAGGCAAAATAGTAGTCGAGGCGGTCGCCAGAAGAAAAAAAGCTGACGGCGTTCTCAGCTGACCGTTTGCCGAGCCAGCGCAGTTTCAGGTTGGCGTCGCCAAAATTGATGGAAGGGTTCCAGGTAAAGAATTCGTTGCTTTGGGTGACTTCTTGCTGAAAACCGACCCGCCCATTTTGAAATAATTGCTTGAAAAAATTCTGGTATGCCGTGGCTTGCAGACCGTCAATATAGCTGCGCCGCAGGGCGATTAGCAGCGACATTTTTTCCTTCCTTATCGGAATGTCAACAAATCCTTGCAAGCTGAGGAGGTTCATGCCGATGCCCCAGCGGGTCTTCTTCGCAAAATCCTTTTTCGAGCTGATGTCTATCACGCTGGAACTTCGACCACCGTACTCCGCGCCGAAATTGCCGCGCCAGACGTTCACCTCCTCGACGATGAACGGATTGAATGCATCATAAAGCCCAAAGAAATGCCCAGTGTGATAGACCGGAATGCCGTCGAGCAGAATGAGGTTTTGGTCGGGAGTGCCGCCGCGCACGTTTAGGCGGGAGCCGCTCTCGTCGGTGCTGCCGATGCCAGGCAACAGTTGCAGGCTGCGCAGCACGTCCGGCTCGCCCCAACCGGGCAGCGTGGGCATTTTTTTCCGGTCAAAATGGACTCCGCCATCGTCGGAAAGCGTGACCATGTCCGTGGCAAAATCGCTGATGATGATGTCCGGCATGTTTACGATGTCGAGCTTCAGCCTGTAATCCTGACAGGGTTTCACGAGCAGTGGCCGCACAACGAATGCCTGCTGTTTGTATCCTAAATAACTGATTATCAGCGAATCGTTTTTCGTGAAATCGCCTTCGAGCTTGAACTTGCCACGCTCGTCGGTTGTGGTGCCATGCGGCGAGTTCTTGATATAAGCAGTGGCGCCCGGCAGCGGTTCATTGGTTTCAGCGTCGAGGATGGTGCCGCAGAGGGAGAGGGAAGGAGGTGATTGGTGATTAGTGATTGGTGATTGGGATGGGTTTGAATCGGTAGGTGGGGGGAGGGTTTTGTCCAGCTTTTTTATCAAAACATACTGGTTGTCAATGACCTCAAAGCCGAGGCCCGTGCCTTGGAGGGTGCGCTGCATGGCATCGCGCAGCGGCAGGTTTTTGAATTCGGCGGTGACGCGGATGCCTTTCACCGCTTCGTCGTCAAGGGAGAAGGAGATGCCGTTTTTTTTCTCAAAAAAATCGAGCGCGGCGCGCAGGTCTGTGTTGCGGAAATTGGCGGAAAGGGTGGGGGAGGGCTGCTGGGCGAAAAGGTTGCCGGGCATGGCCAAAAATATTAGCAATACGATGAAAAGCCCTGCGGTGCGCAAGTTCATGCAGCTTTGGTTTTCAGTTGTGTAGCCTTTTTCACTTTCGCTGCCTCCCGCTCTCGTGCTTCGTGGTCGGTTTGTATTTCATTTTTCCATTGCTGCGCAACGAGTTTACACCAAAGCATGGCAGGTATCGTACCATCGGAGTGTTTTTCGAGGCGATGGAACAGGGCGATGTCCGGAGCCTTTTTGCCATTCATCAACTGGTTCAGTTCGCGGGTGGTCAGTGCGATTTCGGCAGCGAAAACAGCGGGGTTTTTCTCGGAGAACTGCTGGTATTCTTTGAAGGCGGAAAGAAAGGTGTATTGGTACTTCGATTTGCCGTTCAGTTTCACGACATCCTCCAGGCGATAGCGAAGGCCGAGCAGGTGGCCTTGGATGCGCTGTTCGGGCGTCATCTCATTTAACATTTTCATCCTGATTTCCTTGATTTCCTTGTCGGCCACTTCTTTTTCGGCTGGCGTGAGGCCATGTGGAAATACAAAGGCTTCGGCCAATTCTTCTGAGCCGTGTTTTTTCAATAATTCTTCAAAATCATAAGTCATGGTCGAGGTATTTCTTGATTAATAGTGAAGCGTTTTCAAGGTCAGAAACCAAGTGCATCCCCTGCTTTTTGAACCCATATTTTGTTGTGTAATGCTTCACAAGTGCGGTTTTTGGAATTAACGAAATAAAGCCGCCATATCCTTTTCCAATCGAAGTTTTACAAGCAAAGGCAATGAGGCAGCCAATTATCCTATCAAATTCTTGGCCTTTCCAATGTTTTCCGTGGATGCTTCAATGAGGCTGATTTCTATCCTCCATTCTCTCGGCACATTAATCAAAGAAACTAAGCCGAGCGCTTCGGTTCCTTCCGCCAAACGAAGCTGGTAAACCTCGTTGGATGCCTCGGCAGTCCAATCAAATCCAAACTGCTTTGATTTTTGAAGCTTTGTCAAGCCTTCGCTTGTTAGCCGCTCAATGGTGGCCGTATGGTTACTGCCTGTTTTGGTGTGTGTCAAAAACATTGCTCATAGTAGTTGTTTGCCAAGCAAATATAAACAATTCCCTCAAAACCTACAACGCTTTATTTCGCTAAAAATCAAGGCGTTACGCCTATTTCACCCACACCGTATCCCCCCTCACCTCGCATTTCAGCTTCATCGGGTCGCAAACCATTTTCACCGCTTTTTTCAAATCTTTGTGGACGAACTTGCCGGAAAACGTCCGCTCCCCAAGGCTGTCCACCAGCACGGTGACGCCGTACTGCCGCTCCATTTCATCGAAAACCCGCCCCAGCGGCGCGCTGCGGAAGGCGCTCTCGCCCTTGAACCAGTTGGGGTAAGACGAAAGGCCCTTTCGGTCCTGCATACGGCCCCGCAATACGGACACTTGTTCACCCTTTTTCAACAGCACCCGCTCCGTCTCTTCCGGGTTGATGACCTGCACTTTTCCCTCGGCGCACTTCACCTCCAACTCCTCGCCACGGGCATACACGTTGAACACCGTGCCGACTATTTCCACCTTGCCCTGCTCGCTGCGAACGGTGAAGGTCTTTCCTTTTTTCGCCTTGAAATACGCCTCACCCTCCAGCACCACGTAGCGGTCGTCGGGCCAGGTTTTTGGTGAAAAATCGAGGCTGGACTGGGCGTTCAGCATGGCGACGGAGCCATCGGGCAGCTTCACTTCCCGCTGCTCCCCGGTCTGCGTCACGATGCTTTGGTCTTCACGGGGCCCGGCTAACCACCAGATGCCTACCACGCCCAGCAGCACGGCAGCGGCGATGGCGGCGATTTTTTGTAAACCGATGTTTTTGAAAATGGCCGATTTTGAAGTGGAAATAGTCGGGCTGAGGCTCGGCTGCTTGATTTCGACGATTTTGGCTTCTTGCTGCGCCACAGGCTCAGGTGTTGTCGGTTGCACTGCAACTTCCTCGGTAGCGCTCGGCTCCGACTGCCTACCGCCCACCTGCCCACCGTCAGGCAAGTCTGCCGACTGCCCACTGCCCGCTGCCAACTGCTCACTGTGCACTGCCAACTGGGCCGCTTTTTCTTTTTCCAAAACGGGCTGCAATTTTTGCCACGCAAGGGTCGGGGAGAATTCGGTCAGTTCCATGCCTTCGAGCGTGTGCAGCATCTCCACGTAGTCGGGGTAGCCTTCGAGGTTGCGCAACGCCTCCAGGTCTTCGGGCGAAAGCTCGCCAGCCAGCCAGCGGGCCAGCAAGGTATCGTCGTCGTTATGTTGGTCGGTGTCAGGTATATTTTCCATGCTTCACGGTGTTATAAGGTACATTGGTCATTGGCAGCTTGTCCGGCCAGCGGTCAGTTCCCGGTCTTTCAGGATGGCAGAGAACTGGTGTTGCTGCGCAATGGGACAAACGTTGTTCGTAAATGCTTCCACGGTCATTCGGTCGGTGTATTCGGTAAAGAACACGGCCTTCCCTTTTTCGATATAAATACTGGCATCTTCGTAAAAATCATCGGCAAAGGCATCTTCGGTAAGTAGCCAATCAAAATAGGGCACCAAGTCGCTGGCCAGTTCCGTGGCGTTTTTTTGGCCGATGGAAAGCCCACGGGCATGCGCCTCTTCCGCCAGCCAAAGGCAAAATTCCTTGGCGTCGCTTTGCTTCAAATTGAAACCAGTATCGCCGTTTTCAAATCCATCCATATTGTCCGGCTCCACGGCGTCGAAGCCCTTTTCCTTGATCATGTCGAGCCTGTTGCGCAGCAATGGGGCCAGTTTTTCAACCTGTCGGATGTCGAGCCATTTCTCGCCCGGCCAGCCGTCGTAGTCGTTGCCGACGATGCTGCTTGGGAACGCTCCTGCATCAG
>JANPLH010000372.1:0-14115 GCA_031426435.1 Saprospiraceae bacterium
AGAAAGGCACCAAGGCAAAGAGGTTGATGAGCAATTTTATGAAAAACAATGCTATGCGTTGCATTCGATTTTTTTCAAAGAAATGAATGGCTATGTTTGTGCTTTTACCAACAAAAGTAGCAAAGATGAATAGCCGAAGAAGATTTCTCCATAAAGCTGCCGTTAGCTCTGTTGCTGCCGCAATAGGAGGTACGGGCATGGCCTCTTGCACATCTACGGAGCCGCCCAAGCAGGTGACAGATGCTGGAGCCCCGGTTCGGCCATTGGCGCTGGCTACCTGGGATTTTGGGGCGAAGGCCAATGAAGAAGCTTGGAAGATATTGGCTGCTGGCGGCGGTGCGCTCGATGCGGTTGTGGCAGGAGTCGGGGTAATTGAAGCAGACCCGGAGAACACAACAGTAGGCATAGGTGGCGCACCAGACCGTGACGGTAGGGTTACACTCGATGCATGTGTTATGGCCCCAAATGGGATGTGCGGCGCTGTTTGTGCGCTGGAACATATCGTGCACCCTGCACAGGTAGCCCGTGCGGTGATGGAAAAGACACCCCATGCGATAATTGTGGGCGATGGTGCGCTGGAATTTGCGCTGGCTCAGGGTTTCGCAAAGGAAAACCTGTTGACCGAAAAATCCAAAGCAGCCTGGGAGGAATGGAAAAAGACCTCGAAGTATGAACCAAAGATAAATGTGGAGGTGCACGATACTATTGGTATGCTTACAATTGACAAGAAGGGCGACATAGCAGGTTGCTGCACCACGAGCGGCCTTGCCTACAAAATGCGGGGCAGGGTAGGTGATTCTCCCATCATAGGTGCTGGGCTTTATGTGGACAACGAGGTAGGCGGTGCCACTGCCACTGGCCTTGGCGAAGCTGTCATCCGGGCGGTGGGCAGCTTTTTGGTGGTAGAACTGATGCGCAACGGACGCAGCCCACAAAAGGCTTGCGAAGAGGCCGTGAAGCGTGTTATGAAGAAATACGAGGACTACAAAGATATCCAAGTTGGTTTTTTGGCCGTGAACAAAATGGGCCAGACCGGGGCATACAGCATTCAATCTGGGTTCAATTATGCCCTGATGACGAATGGAGAAAACCAAGTAAATGATGCAAACTTTGCTGTTAAGTAAGGGCTATCTACACCCCAGAGTTTGCGTTACTTCGTAGATATTGATTCTCACCAATATATTTTTTTTATTTTCTTTCCATTTTAGGTTGGACTGGCACTATATTTTCCTTTGCACAACTGAGAAAACGAATCTCGACAAAGAGAACTATCCCAACATATTATGATGAATCACACAGAGTTGAAGGTTGTCATTACTGACGACCATCAAATTTTTATTGAAGGATTGAAAGTGGTGCTTGCAAGAAGCGAAAAGACCAAGTTCAATATTCTTACCGAAACAAATACAGGCAATGCCCTTTTGAAAAATATTGGGAACCATGAGCCTGATATTCTCCTCCTCGACCTTAGTCTCCCCGATATAGACGGTATTGAAGTCATTAGCCTCTTGAAAAGTGCAGGGACTGAATTTAGGATTTTGGTGATGAGCATGTACGATGAGCCGAAAGTCATCCGGGCGGCCTTTAAGGCTGGTGCTGATGGCTATGTGCTGAAAAACAGCCCAGCCAATGAGCTATATCATGCCATAGACAAAGTGATGGAAGGCGATACTTACCTGAGCGTTGGCCTTTCATTGACCAATCAAACGGGGATGAATTCCCGTTTCACGCACAATGGCAAACTTTCACCGTCCTACGATGATCGCATCGTCAAGAAGTTCAACCTAACCAAGCGGGAACTGGAGGTACTTAAATTGGTCGGTCAGGCCCTGACCAACAAGGAGATAGCTGGCGAACTGTATATTAGCGACCAAACGGTCAGCGTGCATCGCAAGAACATCATGCGGAAAATGGGCGCAACCAGCTCGGCAGGATTGATAAAAATAGCTTACGAAAATAATTTATTTTAAATATCTGTTTTTTGGGTAGGTTGGCACAATGGTTGCCCTTTCAGGTAGCTTCTATGTGTGAAAACATGAAATTTATTTGCTTACCTTCCTTTCCGAACATTTCATTGGTTCAAATTTTGCCTGTTATTTCCGAAATTCAAATATTGTACTTAATTTTGCGGCAAGACTGATTTAAACGGATTCCCATGAACTACAGCATTACACACTGTTCCCATTTGCTTTTCCTTTCTTCGATTCGCCATCATTTCCTTTCCAATGGGTCTGAACATGTTTTGTAGTAGTCTTTGAGCGTCCATTCAAAGCGGCTTTTTTGTATTGGTCAAATTCGCAAGTTAAGTCATTCATAGTTCAGGTTACCCGGTAACCGTAATTTAGCACAACTCGATTGCCTAACTGGTTTTGGTCTATTGGCCAATAATTGGTAATGGTATAGCTAATGTGTAATTAACAAATTATCATCCATGATCAGGACGAATTTTACCAGGATTTCACTTATTTCTTGGCCTTTATGTTCCTTGCTGTTCTTCCTTGGCAGCTATAATCCATCTCAGGCACAAGTAATTGTCTGCAACACGCTTGTTCAGGCTTCTGTTGACAATACGCCCAACATCTGTCAGGCAGGCTTGAACGCTGACCAGATTTTGGAAGGCAACCCTATTGCAGGGCACCAGTATTTCATTGAAGTTATGGACAATGTGGTGCCTGTAGTCTCTGGCTACAACCAAGTAAACATCCCTTATGCCAGCCAATATTTCAACCACAACTTGACCGTAAAGATTACGGACACTACCGGTGGTGGCAATTCCTGCTGGGGACAAGTGAGAATTGAAGACAAACTGCCCCCGGTGCTTACTTGCACCCCAACCACGATACTTTGTTCGGACGACATCAATATAGTTGGTGCGCCCACGGCGGTTGACAACTGCGACCCATCGCCCATCATCAACTTGACGGGTGAACAAACCAACACAAGCACCATTTGTCCCAACGGCTATGCAACCGTTACCCGGCATTACGTCGCTGTGGATGCCTCTGGCAATACTTCTGCGCCCTGCACAAAAGTGATTACCGTAAACCGCCCAACGGTAGTTGACTTTCCTAATGACATTAACTGGACTTGCGAGCAGTACGCCGCTTACCCCAATATCATTGCTGCGACGCCAAAACATCCTTATGTGGGCGATTCGCAACCTGCGACCAACCTTATTATAGATGTTAACCTGAACCCGCAATGCGACGATAATGACCCATCGAGCGATGACCCAACCTACAACAGCACCAATTCCCAGAACGGTGGAACAGGCTGCCCCGGTTATGGTCTTGACGATGCGGACGTACTTGCCTTGACTGGTTCTGGCGTTGTGGCCAATATCATCGGCCAGCATTGCAACTACCAGCAATCAAAGAGCGACCAAGTTGTGGCTTTGTGCGGCACTGCTTTTAAAGTGGTTCGTACTTGGACGGTAATGAACTGGTGTACTGGCCAAGTTATCACAACAGGCGTAGGTGGCGAGGACAATATTCAAGTAATAAAGGTGATGGACAACGTAAAGCCTGTGGTTACGAGGCCACCTTATACAGTGAGTGCAAACATCCCAGGCCAACACCCGCAACCGTGCAGGTCTATGGGTTTCCTGGAACCACCGTCTTCCGTTTCTGACAATTGCAGCTCCTGGACAGTTAGGATTTTGACCACGGTTGGTGAGGCTATTTATATAGGTGGCAATCCTGCCAATGGAGGTATGATTCCTTCGCCTGGTTTGCCATTGGGCAACCACAATGTGACTTACCAAGTGACGGATGCTTGCAACAACATTACTAATTTGGTTGTGCCCATTACGGTGGTTGACGATATTGCTCCTACGGTCGTTTGTGTTGAATACACGGATGTTAGCATCACCAATGGTGGTTCAGCTACAGTGTTCGCCAGCACCTTCAGTAGCGGCACTTATGACAATTGTTGTTTGGATCACTATGAGGTGCGCCGCATGGTTGATCCTTGCAGTGACAACCATGACGATACGGTTTTTGGCCCATCAGTCGTATTTTGCTGCAATGATGTGGCCAACAGTCCGGTCATGGTGGTTGTTAGAGCTGTTGATTGCTTTGGCAATACCAACGAGTGTATGGTTGAGGTTTTCGTGAACGACAAACTGTTCCCAACACTTGTAAGCTGCCCACCAAACCAACGCATCAGTTGCGACTGGTATGCTGACAACCTTGAAACACAACTGGCTGGTCAGAATAGTGTACAGCAGTGTTCTATCCTTACGGCAAAAGGTTTTGGCAACGCTACCTATTATGACAACTGTACGGCAACGGTAACTTGCAACGTTACCTTCAACCTTGACCAATGCCTGGAAGGCACCATTAGCCGTTCTTTCACGGCCAAGGATGCCAGCAACAATACTTCAGTTCAGCCTTGTACCCAAGTCATCAACGTTGACCATGTGAGCGACTGGGCGGTTGAGTTCCCTGCCGACATCACGGTAAACTGTGGCACAACGCCTCCAGCCTTTGGCGAACCAGAGATTTTCTATGAAACATGTGAACTGGTTGCCGTCAACTATGACGACGAAGTTTTCAACGTTGTAGCGGATGCATGCTACAAAATCGTGCGTACCTGGACGGTCATCAACTGGTGCGTAGTCGGTGCCGATGTAAATCAGGAAGTCGTTGAGCAACCTGAAAACCAACTGGGGCTTACTTTCCCTGCATGTGATATTGACAACGATGGCGACTGCGATGGCCGGACCTTCCGGGATAGCTGGAGGGGTTCTGTGCCGGTGCCAAACCCATTTGCACCAACGGCATATAGACTTCGCCCGTTTGTGAACGACGCACATACGCCAAACACCAATCCGGTGCTAAATTTCCGCAATCCTGACACTGACATTGATACCGACCCTTGGGATGGCTATATCGTTTACCAGCAGGTTATCAAAGTAAATGATTCCGTTGACCCCGTATTTGCAGGCAACTGCCAAGTACCGGATGTTTGCATCGAAGGCAATGCTTGTGTGATTGACCTCATTTTGCCTATCCCTGATATTGACGATTGCAGCCCTAACCTGAATGTAACGGCACAGGTCAATTTCGGTGGCATTTGGGTAACTGGCCTCGGCCCATACAGCAATGTAGGCCCAGGAACGTATGTAGTTCGTTACAACGTAAAAGACAATTGCAACAACCAATCGGAGTGCACTACCACAGTAACTGTCGAGGATTGCAAGAAGCCGACGCCTTATTGCCGTAACGGCCTGATAGTGGAGCTGATGCAAACAGGTATGGTAGAGGTTTGGGCTTCCGACCTGAACCTGGGCAGCTTCGACAATTGCGCTGGCACCTTGAAGTATTCTTTTTCTTCAGATGTTACAGACCTTAGCGAAATATTCACCTGCGATGATTTAGGTACAAACGCTGTTCAGCTTTGGATAACGGATGTCGCAGGCAACCAAGATTATTGTGAAACCTTCATTGTCATTCAAGACAATATGAACCAATGCAATGGCGACCCTGTGATTGCAGGTAACATAGCCAATGAAAATGACCTCGGCCTCGAAGGCGTAAATGTAAGCATCAACAGCACGAGCGGCATGAGCAATCAAACGGTTACTACTTCAACTGGTTTGTACTCGTTTTCAGATATATTCAATGGAGAAGATGTGACCATCACGCCAGCGTACAATGAGAACCCACTTAATGGCGTATCCACCTTTGACCTCGTACTCATCAGCAAACATATTTTGGGTTCGACGCCACTTGGTTCACCTTATAAAATAATAGCCGCCGACGCTAACAGGTCGAACAGCGTGACAACTTTCGACCTTGTCGAAATCCGCAAGCTCATATTGCAAATCAACGACGTGTTCCCAAACAATACCTCTTGGAGGTTCGTGCCAAGCGACTTTGTGTTCCCGAACCCAGCAAGCCCATTTGAAGTGGCTATCCCTGAGATAATCAACATCAATGACTTGGGCAACGGCGTTGCAAGCAACGATTTTGTAGCCATTAAGACAGGCGACGTGAACGGCAGCGCCGCGGTGAACCTTTTGGGTCAAAATGAGGAGCGTAGCAACGGCAAGTTTTTCCTCCATGTTGACGACCGAAATATTGCCAAAGGCGAAGCGTTCACTGTTGATTTTACTGCACAGGAACTTGATTTGCTTGGCTTTCAGTTCACGTTGAATTTTGATGTCAATTCACTTGAACTGCTGGAAATGAAACCGGGCGTAGCAGGTGAAGAGAACTTCGGATTTGCCCATTTGGAAAAAGGTGCTTTGACGGCAAGCTGGAATGGCAAGGTCAATGACAGTGGCATATTCAGCGTAGTTTTCCGTGCAAAAGAAGGCGGAAGGTTGAGCGAATTGCTTTCAATCAACTCACGCATTACCAAGGCGGAGGCATACCGTACCAACGGTGACTTCTTGGATGTCCAATTGGCGTTTAATACGGGCACGACGCAACAGTTTGCACTTTATCAAAACACACCAAATCCATTCAAGGGCAACACTTCGATAAGTTTCAACTTGCCGGAGGCTGGTGCGGCCACTTTGACCTTGACGGATATTTCGGGCAAAGTGGTGAAGCGCATCGAGCGTGAATTTGTGGCAGGGTACAACGAAATTCGATTGAACCGTGAAGAACTGCCAGTTTCGGGCGTGGTTTATTACACCCTGAAAACAGCCAGCGATACCGCCACGAAGAAGATGGTTATCGTTGATTAATTAGCATTAAAGAAATGGAAAGGTGGCCGATTTGTTAAAAATTCAATGGTTGGCCACCTTTCCTTCGCAATAACCTTTTTTGGCAAACAACTTGTATAACCGATTATCATGAAAAAGATTAATGTTTACTCCCTTTTCATCGCCTTGCTTTTAGCTTTTGGCTTGAATGCACAACAGGTTTCACTTACCATTCCTGAAAAGACCGTTGACCCAGGCCAGACCTTTAGCGTTGACATCAAAGCAGCTGATTTTGATGACATCGCCAGTATGCAGTACACCGTGTTCTGGGACCCAAACATTATTCAATTTCAATCAGTGGGGAACCTGAACCCCAACATGCCCGATTTTACCACCAACGAGGCGAACTTCAACATCACAAACGCTGCAAATGGCAAAATAAGGATAAGCTGGTACTGGTTCGACCCTGTGACCAATACCGCCGTGACGCTTGATGACAATTCCACGCTTTTTAGTATAAACTTTAAGGCAGTTGGTGGCCAAGGCACCAATTCCATGCTTGAAGTAGCAGATGACACCACCGTTGACCCACCTTTTACCGTGGAGTTTTCCAACTTCAGCCAAGTGATTCCTCATAATATTGACAATGGCAAAGTGACCATCTCCGGCGTGAACGCCAATGAGGAAACCATTACGGATGACTTCATTTTATTTCAAAACAGCCCGAACCCTTTTACGGAAATAACGTATATCTCGTTCAACCTGACAACGGGTTCCAATGCCAAACTGACCATTTTTGACAATAAAGGCATCATTGTTTTGCACCAAGACATGTTTTTTCCTGCTGGTACCAGTAGAATACCTGTACGCCGGGATATGCTTTCCAGCGCAGGGTCGTACCTTTACACCCTTGAAACAGAAAGAGCCACTGCCACAAGGCAGTTGATTATGCAGTAATGTACTAATCAAGTTGGCGGCCTTGGTGGAATTACAAGTGTTTGCCAATTGTTTTCCGATTACATTTTTTCACAATTATCGTCCCAATTCCGAACATATGAAAAGACCGATTACCAATCTCGTCATTGGGCTACTGGCGTTTTTTGCTACGCAACTTGCCGCCCAGCCCACATTTACACTATCTCCCACGACCATAACGGCCAACCAGGGAGACATCATCACAGTTAACGTTGTTGTAACGAACTTCACGAACATCGTGAGCTTCCAGTATTCCATGAACTGGAACCCAGCGGTGTTGCAGTTCAATCCTCCCGTTGGTGGCCTCAATCTTGCTGGGCTTACCACAGCCAGTTTTGGTACTAACCAAGCTTCAAACGGCATTCTTACCACTTCTTGGATTGACCCAAATGCCACGGGCGTAACGGTTCCAAGTGGAACCGTTATCTACACTCTCAGCTTTACGGTTTTGAGTACTACAGGTGCGACCATTGCTTTCAGCAACTCGCCTACGGTATTTGAGGTCGTAGATGGCAATGGTCAAATCATCACAGCCAACACCACTTTTGTGCCCACCCAAGTCAATGGCGGCAGCGGTTCTGGCGGAGGTGGCGGCGGTGGCGGCGGCGGAAATCCACCTATCATTGGATTTGCTGTTTATGCCACTGACAAAACTGTTGCATCCGGTGCCCAAGCATGTGTGAATGTAAAAGTGCTTGATTTCACTGACATTGTCTCCATGCAATACACGATGGAGTTTGATGAATCAAAATGGCAGTATAGCTCGGTACAGGGGTTCAACCTTGCTGGACTATCAGCGGCCAATTTTGGCGTCAACCAAGTCAGCACTGGCCGAATCTCCTTCTCATGGCTTGACCCCAATACAACCGGGGTAACTTTGACAGATAGCACGACTATTTACCAAGTATGCTTGAATGCAATTGGTGCGAATGCTTGCGGCAGCACCACGCCGTTTCAATTCAACGGAAGCCTGACATCCATCGAAGTAGTAGATGCGGATGGCAACAATGTACCTTTTCAATCTGACGCTGGCGATCTTGAAATTTGCAACACGCCTGGCGGCGGCGGTGGTACAGGCGGCGGCGGCGGCGGCACAGGCGGCGGTGGCACAGGTGGCGGAGGTACCTATACTACATTGACTTTTGTAGCAGGTGAAGTTGAATCTCCCACCAGCTCACAAATTTGCGTTGACTTCAAAGCTTACAAGTTCAACTGTGTGGTAAGTGCGCAGTTCTCCATACATTTCAACCAAAGTATCATTCAATACCTCTCGGCTCAAAGCTTTGGCTTGCCGGATTTGACTGCGGCTAATTTTGGTAGCACGCAGGCAGCAAATGGTACCATTTCCTTTTCTTGGTTTGACCAATCAACGACTGGCATAACCGTACCTGACGGAACTACCATTTTTCAATTATGCTTCAATGTGACTGGGACAAATGGTCAGGTGTCGAACATCACTTTTGACGCCAACCCTACGGCCATTGAGGTCACAGGCTGTACCAATGGTCAGACATTGACGCCTTCTTTTGACCCAGGCTCTGTTACGGTAGGTGTTACCTGTTCTGGTCCTGTCACCATTTCAAACAATGTGATAACCCATGTGGCATGCCCTGGTGGAACCACTGGTGCCATCAATATCACGACAGCTGGGGGCAGCGCCATCAAGACCTATGCATGGTCAAATGGTGCGAACACCGAAGACGTTTCCGGCCTTGCTGCTGGAACCTACACCGTGACCGTGACAAGCTGCGCTGGCACGCAAACCACGACAAGTTCTTTTGTGGTCAACTCCACAAATACAGCCATTGTCATCAACAACCAAACTGCTGATGTTCAGTGTTTTGGGGAAACCAATGGTTCCGTTGACATTACAGTAACAGGCGGCACTACAACAGGAACTGGGTGCAGTGCCTATGCCTTTAGCTGGAGCAATGGTGCAACAACTCAAGACATCAGTGGCGTTTCCGCAGGTAACTACACGGTGACTGTGACGGATTGCAATGGCTGTCAAAAAGTGTCCGCTGTTTTTGAAGTCAAAACTTCAACAAGCCTGCTTACGCTTAATGAAACGCATACCAATGTTTCTTGCAATGGTGCTGCAAATGGAACGATCACAGCAGCAGCAACTGGTGGCGGCAATACTAAAGAATACCGCTTAGGAAATGGTACTTGGGGTGCCAACCCAGTTTTTACCGGCCTCACCGCTGGCAATTACAATATTCAAGTACGTGATAATTTTGGTTGCGTAAAGACCATTCCGGTCTCTGTTACACAGCCAAATGCAATCAGCGTTTCCTCGACTGCAACACCTTCTACTACGGGTAGCAACGGTTCAATCAACGTGAGTGTAACAGGAGGAACATCTCCTTATACTTACAGTTGGTCTGGTCCAAGCGGGCCAGTGCCTGGTAACCCGGAAGACCCTTCTGGACTTGCCCCTGGTACCTACTGTGTGACAGTGACAGATGCAAATAGCTGTACAAAAAGTCATTGCAAACAAGTGGATGCTCCTGCAATTGCTGACAATGCCTCTACCTTTAAGAACACCTGCTTCAATACTTGCAATGGCGAGATTGATGTAAACGTAACTGGGGGTATTGCACCGTTTACTTATTCTTGGACAGGCTCAGGCAGCCCAACAGGGGATCATCCGACAGGACTTTGCGCAGGCAACTATGCAGTAACTGTTACTAGTTCCAACTCAGGGCCAACTGCAACCTTTTCATTTACGCTTACCAGTGCTGCTTCTGCTCCTGGTGCTGCATTTGCTCCGCAATTACCATCCTCTTCTGCTGCTTGCGATGGCAGAATTACACTGAGTCCTACAGGTGGTTCTGGTTCCGGCTACACCTATCTTTGGAGCAATGGCCAGACTGGCAATCCGGCAATTGCGCTTTGCGAAGGCTCCTTTACTGTCACCATTACGGATAGCAACGGATGCACTGGTACGGCTGGGCCATTCACACTTGACTATGTGCCACCAGTGCTTGGCAATGCAGTGGTCAATCCAAGCAGTTCATGTGCTAACCAGAGCAATGGACAAGTTGTACTTTCCATCAATGGTGGTACGCCACCGTATAATTACCAGTTGACGGGTGGCGGTAACCCAATCTTGTTCAACCAAGGTAATTCGGTTACTTTCAGCGGCCTGCCTGCTGGCAACTACAGCTATACCATTACAGACAGCGGTATTGGTGTTGACAAACAGACCAAGACGGGGACGTTTGCGATAGGGGAGATAGTTCTGACGCTTTCGCAAGAAATCGTGACACATACTACAAGCTCAACGGGTGGTGGAAAAGTTGATATTGAAGTGGCGGGTGGTTCAACAGCTAGTTATTTATATCAGTGGAACAACGGCGCAACTTCCCAAGATTTGTTCAATGTTGCACCAGGTTGTTATTCTGTTACGGTTACCAGTGTTCAAGGTCAATGTGTAGCATCGTTTTCAAATATTGGCGTTGGTCTTTTGAAAGTTGACATTGATGCAGTTAAACCTGCTTGTGCTCAAGACCTTGGTTCGATTACCGCTACGCCTTCCATATCTCCAAGCTGTGCTGTTCATAACTTGCCATATACTTATGACTGGGAAAATGCGCAAGGCGAAAACATTGGAACACAGGCCACATTGAACAATGTAGTTGCTGGCATCTATTATGTTACTGTCTCCGACAATGGCGGAACAGGAGTCAGCAGTGTCAGCATTGAACTTAGTTATGAATTAACCCCTGAATCAAACCTTAGTGTAACAGCCGAGGTGACCAGTGATTTTAATGGATTTGGTATCCAATGCTATGGTTCGACCAACGGTTCCGCCAAGGCTTTCGCTTCAAACGGGGCCAATAATATTTACAACTATGTTTGGAGCAATGGTGCTACCTCACAAGCAATTTCTGGCCTTGCTGCCGGAAACTATACCGTTAGTGTAACCGATGGAGAACTGTGCATCATGACGGCAACCGTGACCTTGACCCAGCCACAACCTTTGACTACGCAGGTAAGTGAATCCAACAGCGGATGTTCTAGCGAAAATACCGGACAGGCTACTGTGATTGTTGGAGGAGGCGTTCCACCTTACTCTTATCTATGGAGCAATGGGGCAACTACTCAGACCGCAACTGGCCTCGAAGCTGGCAAGTCCTATTCTGTAATTATCACTGACTTCAATGGTTGCACCATGAACGATAATGCCTTTATCGAAGGCGGCGAACAACTGGGTGTCAATGGTTTCTCTGTTCCAGATAGTGGAGGCCCTAATGGCGAAGCTGGAGTTGAGGTAATTGGAGGTACATGGCCTTATGAATTTGTTTGGCAGGATTACCCAGATGCTACGGATAGTGTGCTTACTGAACTTTTCCCAGGTGAGTACCTCGTACTGGTTACAGATGCCAATGGTTGTCAAAAGGCGCTGGTTATTATCGTCGGTGATGAAACGCTTTGCGGAGAGGTTCGAGCCGTCATAACACCTGAAGGTGATGGTAAAAATGAAGAATTCAAAATACAGTGCCTTAGCCGCTTCAACGATAACACCCTCGAAATCTTCAATCGCTGGGGGCAATTGGTTTATCGTACGGAAGACTACAACGATGGCGACCTCTGGCGTGGTACTACCAACCGTGGTGAAGACTTGCCCGATGGCGTTTATTATTACGTCTTCAATTATTTCGATCCGGCCATCAATGTATTCATAACTAAAAAGGGCAGCGTTACTGTGCTGCGCAAATAAGATTGAAATTGGAAATTGAGAAATTAAGAAATTAGGAATCCTGTATTTCCGATTTCCTAATTTCTCAATTTCCACCTTCTACCAATCACCGATTAAATCCATGAGCATGAAAAAGCTTATTTTACTCATAGCTGCTGCTTTCGTTTTCCATTCCGCTTGGTCGCAGGAACAATCGGCAGTTTTTACCCACTACTTCATCAATCCGATACTCATTAATCCCGCTGCGGCAGGGTTCAACGAAAACCATCAGATTTTCATGAACTTTCGTAGCCAGTGGACAGGTTTTCCGGAGTCGCCAAAATCTTATGGCATCGGCTACAACGGCCCCATCGGCAAAACCCTTGGAATTGGCCTTGGCGTCATGTCTGAGAACCTTGGCAATATGACCAACACGAGGGTTCAACTCAACTATGCCTTTAGGTATGAGGTGAAAAACGTCAAATTTGCAGCGGGTTTTTCTACGGAGTTCATCACCAAACGGGTTTCAGAATCGGTGCTGACAAGCCCACTTTACGACCCAGACGATGAAATCATTCAAAATGCTGTTGATGGCAACAAGATTTTCGATGCTTCTCTTGGTGCATCTGCCACCTTCAAGAAGAGCACATTTGTGGGTATCACTTTCCCCAACCTTGTAGTAGCGAAGATCGGCGAGATTGAATCCGGTCAAAACGAAGGCTCGTTCTTTAAATACTCCATCATTTACTTTGGTCACGAGTTTGAAGTAGAGCCTTACAATTTCAAGTTGAAGCCCTCACTGCTTGTACATAATATAAAGGATAAGCCGCTACAGATTGATTTCAACATGGTAGGCTCCTTCATCAATGACAAGCTCATCGCTGGCGCATCCGTCAGGGCTGGTACGGGAGGGGCCACCGGGCTGCTGCTTGGTACCAACGTTGATGTCTTCAAGCTCTATTACAGCTACGACCTGACTTTCCAGAAATTCCAGAAATACAACAGCGGTTCGCATGAACTGACCTTACTTTTCAGCTTCGACCGTGGAAAGAAACGTTATGACCGTAGTAGTGTCAATTGATTTCAAACACATAGGGCCTAAGCAGAAAGTTAAGCAGCTTATGGCCATGAGAACACCGAATTTGATTCCGAAACATGGGTAATGCTAATTGAACACTTTATTAGCTGCCCATTCAAGAAATAGATGTCCTTTAACAATTGGTTTTTGGGATGGCCCCCCTCGGAAAGACGAGGCGGGGCTACTTTTTTTTAGGCCATGTGGGTAGATGTTTGCGGTTTTCTCAGCGATTGCTGGTATTCAACCATTGCCAAATACCCTTTCCACTGTGTGTTCCAGCCGAATCAAAAATAAAATTCAAAAAAAACTTCATTTCCGCTTGGAAGAACAGCTTGAGCGTTTACCTTTGCGCCCGCTTTGAAAAACTGCTGCACAGCACAAGTAGTCAAGCATCGAAACAAACAAGGATAGTAGGCAAAAAATCTTCATTTTTTTTTGAAAAAGATTTGCCAGAATCAAACTGAATCCTATCTTTGCCGTCCCTTACGCAAAGGCGTTTTAGGGAAGCCTCAAAAAAGCCTAAAGAATTGAATTTTGTTCTTGCTGGTAGCCCTGGTTTTGGGGTAGGTTTAGAATGAAATTGCACAAAAGAGTTCATTGACACCGATGGAGGAAAGAAAAGGATAAGGAAAATCGAAAGAAACGACAGTGAGATGCGATCCGTCAACGAGAGTTGAGAAGGTAAAGCTTCTGTTGGTAAAATATCGGTCCAGCGATGGGCCA
>JANPLH010000373.1:0-5484 GCA_031426435.1 Saprospiraceae bacterium
GTGCTTTTTTGCCTTTAATGGCCGCCCATGTAGAGGTGGCCACCACGGCTATTTTGTTGTCGTTTGCGAAGCGAAAAACCTGTACAACACCGTTGACGGCCTTGGCCGCTTTGTCGTCAAAAGACTTTAGCTTTTGCCCAAAAGCAGGTGGGCGCATGGCAGTGGCATAAAGCATACCGGGCACTTTTTTGTCCAAACCGAACATGGGCACCCCGGTGATGATTTTCTCCATGTCCACATTGCCCTGACTGGTGCCGATGAGGGTGAACTCACTCGGGTCTTTCAGTTTCACTGCCTCCGGCACGGGCGGTGTCAATGTTGCGGCCAAGGCCGCAAGGCTGCCATAGCTGGCCGATTTGCCGCTGGTGGCATGGCGCACTTGGCTATCGGCGGCGGTGCATTCTTCAAAGGGGACGCCCCATTGTTGCGCAGCCGCCGCAATGAGCATGTATTTGGCCGTGGCTCCTGCCGTGCGCAACGTTGTCCACGTTTGCCGGATGGATTGGCTACCCCCGGCCACCTGCCGCTTGAAGACGGTGGTGTTGAGCGGCGCCTGTTCCACGATGACATCCTTCCAATTGACGCCCAGTTCCTCCGCCACAATCATCGGCATGGAGGTCTTCACGTTCTGGCCTACCTCTGGGTTGGGGGATTGGATAATGACCTTGCTGCCTGTACCCGTGGCATCCGGCAATATTTTCAAATAGCCGTTCAGTTCGATGAAATCGGTGACGACATCGGCACCGCCCGTTTCGCCGTAAGGCTTGAACCAAGAAAAGCCGAGCATCATCCCCCCACCGACGGCGGCGGTGATTTTGATAAAGGAGCGGCGAGTATGTTGCTGATTGGTATTTTCCATAATGAAATTTTTAAGACAAGACCTTGTCGTTGCCGAAGGCAAACTGCAAAGTCTCACATGTGATGGCATGGATGACGTTGCGGGTCGCATTCGACGATGACGAAAAAATAATGGGTCACATTTTCCCTGCCGCCGTCTTAATGGCCGCTTTGATATAGTTGTAAGTCCCGCAGCGGCAGATATTTGAGTACATCGCCGCATCAATTTCCTCGTCGTCGGGGTTGGGCGTGCTGGCGAGCAGGGCAGCGGCGGACATGATTTGCCCGGCCTGACAGTAGCCACATTGCGGCACATCGTGCTCCCGCCAAGCCTGTTGCAGCGGGTGGCTGGCATCAGCCGAAAGCCCTTCGATGGTGGTGATGGCGGCCTCGCCCACGTCGGCGACGGTCATGGAGCAGGAGCGCATGGCGTTGCCATTGTAGTGGATGGTGCAGGTGCCGCACTCGCCGATGCCGCAGCCGTATTTGGTGCCGTAGAGTCCGAGGTTGTCACGCAATACCCAGAGCAGCGGGGTGTCGGGGTCGGCTTCGACCTTGTGCTTTTTGCCGTTGACGGTGATGTTGTATTTTGCCATGATGGGAATTTTTTAAAGGAAACAGGTCTTGGGGAGCAATATGGGGCCTAAAGTAGCAGTACGCCAAGATTTTTCAAAGTTAAAGCTGAAATTTTCTGACTATAACGGATTGTAGTGATAAGCGCCTGAGCGGGGATTTTAGCCTACAACCAAGGGGCAGCGCCCCAGAATATTTGTAGCTGGCACATACCACCCGTTTTGAGGGGCAGCGCCCCGGAATATTCCAACTCTGATATTGCGGAGCGCTGCCCCTCGGTGCTGGGGTGAAACGGTAATAGCTACAAATAGTACGAGGCGCTGCCCCTTTTCGGACGAAAATAGTAGCCACCTTTTCTCATCACTACAATCCGTTATAGCCAGGAAATTTTAACGATGTGCCGCCTCACCACCCCCCATCAAAATACCGCTCCGACTCGCTTGCCTGCCGTTTTTTCTTTCGCCGTTTCTTCTTCTCTTTTTTTGAAACAGGCTGCTTGGCAAAAACCCTGGGCGCACTCCCGCCCTTTGTTCGCAGCCTTACCTTTCGTTGGGGCAAAGTCGGCAGCCGCTCGATAGTGGTGGGTTGGCTGCTTTCAACGAAAATGGCCTCCGGGTGGCAAAGCGCATCCTTTAGTGCATCGGCCAACGGTGTGCGCTCGATGGTGCCCCGCTGTTGGCGGCTTTCCACGCAGTCCCCGGTGATGTCCCAGACGATGGCCCCGGCCAGTTCGTGGTCTATGATGTAGCGGGCCTTGCGGGCCACCGAGCGCTCATCGTCAAAGCTGACAAAGGTGTTCGTGTTTTTGCTCCGCAAAAAAGGCGCTTGCGCCAGGCTGTCCCAACTGTAATAAAACTGCTCCTGTCGGGAGAGTATATTGTAGAACGTGGGCGACCCGGCATCATCGGCGAAGGTGCGGCTGTCCACCGACAGCGCCGAGCCGACGTGCAAGCCCGCCGGGCCACGGGTCTTCATGCTGCGCCCGTAGAACGGCACGCCGATGCATATTTTATAGGCAGGCACCCCGTATTCGTCCATGAGATAATGAATGGTGCTGTGCGTGTCGTAACCCTCAATCCCCTTGGCGGGCGGAAAGAGCGGCGAGTTGTGGTTGGTCACCGAAAAGTCCCGCCCGTAAAAGTCGTAGGTCATCATGTTGATGAAGTCGAGCAGGTGCATCACCTCGGCCCATTCGATGTCGGCCATGCGGCTTGGGGCACAGCCAAAGGCCGCCGTGAGGTAAAACTGGCGGTCGGGGTAGATGGGTTGCAAGGCATTCAGCGAATCCCTGATTTCACGCAGCAGCAGCGTGAAATAGTGTTTGTCATTTAAGGAGCCGCCCTGCGATAGGTAGCCGGGGTACTCCCAGTCAATATCAATGCCGTCCACATCGTAAGTGCGAACCATGTCGGCGCAGGACTGTGCGAAGCGGCGGCGCTTTTCGGCACTGGCGGCGATGGGCGAAAAATGCTCGGACAGCGTCCAGCCGCCAATGCTGATGAAGACCTTGGTGCCGTGTTCATGGGCTTTCTCCACCAGCGAAGTGCCGGGCACGTGCCATTCGGCTTTGCCAAAATCCTTGCGGTTGGCGTAGCCGGGTGGGGCGGAGGGGGCTATTTCGCCAAGCAGCAGCCGCTTGTCGGTGCGGGGGTCAAAGGGCACGACGCTGCCATCGGGCCGAGGCTCAAAGAAGGCGTAGTTGAGGATGGTGTATTTGGAATAGTCAATGGTGGCGGGGTTCACGAGCTGCTGGCGGTCGTAGAATTTCCAACTGGGGTAATAGCCAATGACTTCCCGGCAGGGCTGGGCAAGACAATTGACCGAATGCAAACTAAAAAACAGCATCATACTAAACACAATGCCTCTCTCTCTCATTTCCATATTTGCCACCATTTCTTTTTTGCTTTTACAATAGGCTGTGCCTCTTGCAATACTTGTTCCTTCATTTTGTTCGACACAAGAGAAACTACTTTAGGATGAATGGTGGCATCTATTTTACTCCATTCATCAAAATTGTCAAGTCGAAAATCTTTGTATATTCCCAAGAAAGCAAGTAATTCTGCTTTTATCTGTTCTACTGTACCGTAACTTCCTTCCTTGGCAAGGTAATAATAATCCTCTGCCCCATACATCAAGCTACTTTCTTCCTCCGTTAAATCTGTTTGCCAAACCAACCAATTTAGGGTACTATTGACTTTTTCCAAATCAATTTGCCCGTCAGTATATTTTTTGAATAAAAGCCCAAGTATCACTCGACTCGCAGGGTTAGTTCTTTCTTCACCGATAAATTCATTTATTAATGAGGTAATATCATGTTGTATTTTGCTCCCACAAAGGGAAAGTTCAATAATAAAAATATCGGGTTCACTGTCTTTTGATATGATAGAATCAGCCCATTGTATCACTTCTTTTTTATTCAATATACCATTAATTATAGCAATTCTATACACTTCTAAAAGCGCTACAAAATCTTTTGGATTTGTTGTTTTCATTGCATTCACATGTTTTGTAGTTGTAGTTGGGAAATTCATTTCCCATTAATTGTCAGGAAATAAATTTCCTGACTACAACCACCGAATCGCCATATCCAAAATCCGCTGCTTCATTCCATCATAAGGTGGCCGCAGCAGTTCGCTCACGCCCCAGAAATCTTGGCGATAAATCGCACGGGCGTTGCTGAACGTCTCAAAACCGTACCAACCGTGTGACTTGCCGATGCCGCTGTTGTTCACGCCACCGAAGGGCAGGTCATGGTTGTAGAAATGCAGTTGGCAGTGGTTGATACAGGAACCGCCAGCACGGGTCTCGGCCAGCACCCGGCGCTGGTTTTGCTTGTTTTTGCTGAAAATGCTGAGGGTCAGCGGGCGCTCCCCGGCATTGACGAAGGCGATGGCCTCCTCCAAATTGCGGTAGCTGCGCACGGGCAGCAGCGGGCCGAAAACCTCCTCTTGCATCAATAGCGAATCATCGGGCACATTGCCCATGAGGGTCGGTTCGATGTAGTTCGTAGCTGCATCGATGCGGCCTCCGGCCAATATTTTTGCGCCTTTTGCAGTGGCGTCGTCGAGGTAGTTTTTCACCCTTGCAAAATGGCGGGCGTTCACGCTGCGGGGGTATGAATCGGACTTCGAGGCATCGTCCCCGTAGCTCTCCACGAGACGTTTTTTCATCAAATCCAATAGCTCGGCCTCCACTTTTTCGTGCACCAGCAGGTAGTCGGGGGAGATGCAGATTTGGCCGCAGTT
The DNA here is from genome assembly GCA_031426435.1 of Saprospiraceae bacterium. Taxonomy (GTDB): domain Bacteria; phylum Bacteroidota; class Bacteroidia; order Chitinophagales; family Saprospiraceae; genus UBA6168. The sequence goes on from JANPLH010000373.1 coordinate 4,656, forward strand.
GGCGAATTTGCCACGAATGATGCGGGTGGCGGTGGTGGCAAGGTCGGCGGTCTCGTCAATGATGGTGGGGGATTTGCCGCCTAGTTCCAAGGTCACGCTGGCAAGGTTTTCGGCGGCGGCCTTCATCACCAGTTTGCCGATGCTCGGCGCTCCCGTGAAGAAAATATGGTGGAATGGCAGTGCCAACAGCGTTTGCGAAGCAGACACATCACCTTCCACGACGGCCACCTCGTTTTTCTCGAAAACCTCTCCCACGATTTTCTTTATCAACGCCGAAGAGTGCGGCGTCATTTCCGAGGGCTTGATGATGGCCGTGTTGCCTGCGGCAATGGCCGAGATGAGCGGCATGAAACTGAGGTTGAACGGGAAATTCCACGGCGAGATGATGAGGCAAACGCCTTTCGGCTCATGCTGCACCCACGAGGTGGAGCCCATGAAGGCCAGCGGCGTGGGCACCCGCTTCGGTTCCATCCAGCGGCGCAGGTGCGACTTGGTGTGGCGGATGGCCCCGGTGATGGGCAGCACCTCCACGGCATCCACCTCGAAGGGCGGCTTGCGGTAGTCGGCGAACATGGCGTCCCGCATCTGCGTTCGGTAGCACATTATGGCATCCAAAAAGCGGTCGAGCTTGGCGATGCGCTCACGGGCGGTGGTTTTTGCGACGACTGGGGCATTGCGAAGCTGAAGGTCGAAGAGACGCTGAATGTCTGGAGTCACCATTTTTTTCGTTTTGTTTAAAACATCATGAAATTGCTTCCTCGCCAAAAATACCAACGCTGTTAGCGCTTCGAAGCGCTAACAGCGTTGGTATTTTTGGCGAGGAAGCAAT
>JANPLH010000374.1:0-14267 GCA_031426435.1 Saprospiraceae bacterium
CGTTCGCATCGCAGGCGGCGATGTTCGGGCTGATGCCGATGCAACCGAGGCCCTGCGAGCGCACCTGCGTCATCGTCAGGCCGTTGTACTGCACGTTGTAGCGCATGTTCAGCGTCAGTGCTATGGCGTTGGCCGCCAGGGTGTTCTTCATGCCGCCGATGCCCAACGGGTTGCAGCCCTCCTCGCCGCAGTTGACCTGGTGGCAGTTGGCCAGCCTTCCGGGGCCACCTGTGCCGGGCAGCAGGTTCACCACGCACTGCGCCTCAGTTATGGTCAAGGAACGGAGCGTGCCACCGATGACGAGGGGGTTCGTGCCGATGAGGGCCGTGATGACCTGAAGGTCGGTGGTGCTCTCGGAAACCGTGTTGCCGGGCGCTCCCCCTGCTATGCCCCAGTCGGCCTGCACGAAGCTCTCCAACGGTTGGCAAACGCCGGAATAGGTCACTGCACAAAGCGAAGCGGCCTCGTTGCCGCACCTGTCCGAGATGCGGAAGTAGAAGGTGCGGCCAAAAGTGTTCACGCCGTCCCCGTCGGGGTCGCTGCACTCCCACAGGTCGGTCCAACTGTCGAGGACGACATTTATCGAATTGCCGCCGCAAACGTCGTAGTAGTCGCCGTTCTCTATCAGCTCCTGAATCTTCGAGCTGAAGTCATCATCACCTGGGCAAGGCACTTCCTCGATGCAGCTCAGGGTGGAGACGTTGACGGACACAACGCCGTCCGTGCTGCCGTTCGGGCAGGTGCCCAACGGCCCTTCGTTGTCGTTGATGTAGTAGGTGAAGCTCCACGGGTGGCTGTGGCCGCCACAGTCGGTATAGACGTAGCTGAACCTGCGCCAGCCCTTGCAGCCCCCGGCCGCTATCTCCTCCTCGACCACAGGGCCTGATACCTGGATGGGCTGCCCACAGAAGTCGGTCAGCGCTTGCGGAAAGGGTGCCACGGCGTAAGCCAGGCAGGTCACGTAGTTCTCCTCGTCCGCTGGCGCAAAGAAGTCGGCGGTGTAGAGGAAATTATAAGTGCTGCTCCAGGTATGGGTGTTGCCTTCGCAATCCTTGTACGTCCACTCGTACCTGCGACTGCCTTCGCAGCCCTGCGCATTGGTGGTAGTGGTGATGGCCGGGCCAACGGGCACCAGCGTGTTCCCGCAGTTATCCTTGACCGTGGGGGGCACCGGCTGCGTGGCGTTCACCGGGCATTCTACCGAGCTGACCACGCTGGTCGGCACTGTAAAATCGAGGTACTCGACGGTATATACATACTTCCAGGCTGCGGTGTTGCCCTCGCAGTCGGTGTAGGTGTAGGTGTAGGTTCGGGTGCCCTCGCATATCGGCTTGGGCGATGTCGTCAGCACAGGCGCAAGCACCTCGCCGCAGTTGCTGGTGACGACCGGGGGCGTGGGCGCAGTGTCCGTCTGGGCAGGGCATGCGACCGTTGCACCGCCGTTGGCCGGCACCGTGAACGGCTGGCGCTCCACGGTCGTTACATGGCTCCAGGTCCTCACTAAGCCAGCGCAATCGGCATAGGTCCAGGTGAAGGTCCTTGTGCCCTCGCAGGTGATAGGGTTCGGGTTGTTGACGACTGCCGGGCCTGTTGGCGTCAATGTTTTCCCACAGCCGTCCACCACTACTGGTGGGGTAGGCTGGACTATCAACGCAGGGCAGGCCACCTGCGAGGCACCATTAGCTGGAACGGTAAAGGTCGGGTACGCTGGCACCGTGAAGGTGGAGGTACAGGTCGTGGTTGTAGGTGAACAGCTGCTGGTATAAGTGAATGTGATGGTCCGAGTCACTGCCGTTGCGGAGCAGATAGATGGTGCGCCCGTGCTATTGTTCGTCAGCACGCCGTTGCAGCCGCCCGTTGCGGTAGCAGATGCCAGCCAACTGGCATAGGCAGTGTTCATTTGTGCCTGCGTGAGGCAGGCACTCACCGTCGTCGGGGCCGGGCATGTCAGCACCACCGTAGGAGGAGCGGCCACCGTGAAGGTCGCCTGACAGGTCGTGGTTGTTGGCGCACAACTGCTGGTATATGTATATGTCACGGTCGTCGAGCCGCCACAGGCAGAAGGTGCGCCCGTGTTGTTGTTCGTCAAAACGCCGTTGCAGCCGCCGGAAGCCGAGGCTGTTGCCAGCCAGGTGGCGAAGGCCGTGTTCACCGCTGCCTGCGTTTGGCAGGCTGCCGTTGTGGTGTTTGTCGGGCAGGTGAGCACCACAGTAGGCGCTGCGGTCACCGTGAAGGTCGCCTGGCAGGTCGTCGTTAATGGCGCACAACTGTTGGTGTAGGTGAATATCACGGTCGTCGAGCCGCCACAGGCAGAAGGTGCGCCCGTGTTGTTGTTCGTCAAAACGCCGTTGCAGCCGCCGCTTGCCGATGCAGTGGCCAGCCAAGTGGCGAAGGCCGTGTTCACCTCAGCTTGTGCCTGACATGCTGCTGTAGTCGTGTTGGTCGGGCAGGTAAGCACCACAGTCGGTGCAGCAGTCACTGTGAAGGTAGCTTGGCAGGTCGTCGTTGTTGGCGCACAGCTGCTGGTATAGGTGAATGTCACCGTTGTCGAGCCGCCACAGGCAGAAGGTGCGCCCGTGTTGTTGTTCGTCAAAACGCCGTTGCAGCCGCCGCTTGCCGATGCAGTGGCTAGCCAAGTGGCGAAGGCCGTGTTCACCTCAGCTTGCGCCTGACATGCTGCTGTAGTCGTGTTGGTCGGGCAGGTAAGCACAACGGGGGGTGCTGATGCCACTGTGAAGATAGCCTGGCAGGTCGTCGTTGTTGGCGCACAGCTGCTGGTATAGGTGAATGTCACCGTAGTCGAGCCGCCACAGGCAGAAGGTGCGCCCGTGTTGTTGTTCGTCAGGACGCCGTTGCAGCCGCCAGAAGCCGTGGCCGTTGCCAACCAAGTTGCGAAGGCAGCATTGACGGCTGCTTGCGTCTGGCAGGCAGCGGTCGTGGTATTGGTCGGACAGGTGAGCACCACCGTTGGCGCATCGGTCACCGTGAATGTCGCCTGACAGGTCGTCGTCAGCGGGGCGCAAGAACTGGTGTAGGTGAAGGTCACCGTCGTTGTGCCGCCGCAAGCGGATGGCGCACCTGTGTTGTTGTTCGTCAGGACACCGTTGCAGCCGCCGCTGCCGTTGGCCGTTGCCAACCAAGTGGCGAAGGCGGTATTCACCGCAGCCTGTGTCTGGCAGGCAGGGGTCGTCGTGTTTGTCGGGCAGGTAAGTACCACAGGTGGGGGTGCGGCCACGGTGTAAGTAGCTTGACAGGTTGTGGTCGTTGGCGCACAGGTGCTGGTATAGGTGAAGGTCACGGTCGTTGCGCCGCCGCAGGCGGATGGTGCGCCCGTGCTGTTGTTCGTGAGGACGCCATTGCAGCCGCCGGAGCCGTTGGCCGATAGCAACCAGAAGGTGAAGGCACCGTTTACTCCAGCTTGAGTCTGGCAGGCGGCAGAGGTGGTATTGGTCGGGCAGTTCAGTGTCACCGGAGGCGCTGGCGACACCGTGAAGGTGGCCTGGCAGGTCGTTGTCAAAGGTGCACAGGTACTGGTATAGGTGAAGGTCACCGTCGTGGTGCCGCCGCAGATGGGCGGTGCGCCCGTGTTGTTGTTTGTCAAAACACCGCTGCAGCCGCCGGTGCCGCTGGCAGTGGCTAACCAGGTGGCGAAGGCAGCGTTTACCGCAGCCTGTGTTTGGCAGGCAGGTGTGGTGGTGTTCACCGGGCAGGTCAGCACCACGGGTGGGTTTGACAAAACGGAAAAGGTGGCCTGGCAGGTCTGCGTCGAGAACGGGCAGGCCCCAGACCATGGTGTTGATGGTGGGTTTTGGGCATAGGTAAAGGTCACGGTCGTTGAGCCGCCCGTGGCTGGTGGTGCCCCAGTGTTGTTGTTGCTCAAAACACCGTTGCAGCCGCCGGTGCCGCTGCCTGTGGCCAGCCATGTGGCAAAGGCTGCATTCACTTGTGCTTGTGTTTGCCCAAAAGCCACTGTCGTGTTGGTCGGGCAGGTGAGCACGGGAGGTGCTGGCGCCGGTATCGTGAAAGTGGAAGAACAGGTCAGCGTTGCCGCACAACTGGAAGTATAGGTCAGAGTCAAGGTCTTGGTGCCACCGCAGCTGCTGGGCGGCCGGCCGTCGAACCCGTTGAAGCTGATGGAACCGTTGCAGCCGCCGCCGAAGCTACTGGTATTGACCCAGTTTTGCAAAGCGATGCTGTCCTGTGCCCGGGTCTGGCAAACCGGCCTGATGAGCGGGGCAGGACAGGTCAGCGAAGGGGACGACGGTGGTGCTGCCACCGTAAAAGTGGCCTGGCAGGTGGTGGTCAACGGCGCACAGGTGCTGGTGTAGGTGAAGGTCACCGTCGTGCTGCCTCCGCAGAACGAGGGTGCACCCGTGTTGTTGTTGGTCAGAACACCGCCGCAGCCACCGCTTCCACTGGCCGTGGCGAGCCAAGTGGCGAAGGCGGTGTTCACGGCCGCTTGTGTTTGGCAGGCAGCAGTCGTGGTGTTGGTCGGGCAAGTGAGCGTTACAGGGGGGGCTGCTGCCGTCACGACCAGGGTCAAGCTCCAATTGGGATTCGAAAAACTGAGACTTGAAAATACATCTAGACAGTATGTTCCTGCCGGCTTTGCCGGCGAGAAATTATAGGTCAATGTCTGCGCATTGGTATTTGGAATGCTACTACCTACCTGATCAAATACCATCGTTGCGTTGGCACCGTTTGGAAGTGCATCCCTGCTCCATATCAACTGCGTGATTTGCATACCGGAGGGAACTGTAACCTGCCACCTGTCATAATCATTGGGTGGCGTATTTTTTAAATAACCTAGACAGGTATTGTTTCCAATAACTAAATTGAAATTGGTGCCACAAACGGTTTCTCCCAATTCGCCAGAGACTAATTCACTGTAGTAAATTTGCCCTTGAGCAGAGTAGCTAGCCACTAGCAACAGCAGCAAGGGGAGTAATTTTAGCTTAGCGCATCTTGTTTGCAGTAGATGTAAGCATACTTTCATAGTAAATTGTAAAGATTGACTTTTCATGGATAGAAAAATTTTTAAGGATAAAAGTGGATGCTTTGGTTTTCATAGGAGGCTGAATATCACCGCCGCCATAACCCCAGTGTTTTGCCGAGGGGTGCGGGATGTCGAGAAATATTGTACCTTTTTTTTAATAGCCCGCTGAAGGAGTTACTGGAAAAAACGTCAACGAACATTTAAAGGAATGAAGTTGGGGGCAAGCAACGGCGAAAATGAAGTTTTTTCAGGGAAGGCTAGCCAGTTTTCAGGGAAGGGCGGCTTTTTCTCAGGGAAGGGAAGCCAGATTTCAGAAAAAGGGCAAGAATTTCCCAGGTCGGAGGTAGCTTCTCACGTAACGCCGCCATCGCAGATAGGCCAGGTCTGGAAGCTGGTCACGTTCCAAGTCCTTGAGTTCCGGGTAATTTGGGTAAAGCTGTTGACGTTCGGTGTTGTGGGCGAAATGGTTTGGTTGGCATTGCCACTCCAGCCAGCAAAGGTGTAGCCCGCTTGTACCGGCCCACTGTCGAAGGTCGTGGTCAGCGCAAAAAGCGGGGCGGCCAGCAGGCACATCCAGCAAACCAAGGCGGATTGTCTTGCAAATTTTTTCATAGAGAATATTAGGTAATAGAATATGGCGTTGATTCGACACTGCGCTTGTTGGAACAAGGAAGAATCAACCTCCGTTAAAATGTTGATTATTTAAAACCATTGTGAGTGAGGGATTTCGGAAGCGTTATGAGCAGTTGTGGGGGATCGGCTTTCAAGTTAATGTAGAATTGCGCCACAAGATAAAGTTTTATCCGAATGGTACGATTTAATTTCCTTAAGGTTATAGTAAGGACCAGCTGCCCGAACGTGGTGCGGATTTCCAGCATCACCTCCCGACTTTCCAACAGTTCCGGCAGTGTGGTAGTGTGAAGGCCACTTCGCTGCCCGAAGGGCGCGGCGACAAGCCAATGTTGACCACGCTGGGTTTGCTTTGAACTGCCTTGAAGACTGTTCCCTTGCTGCCAGGCTTGGTATCTTCAACTGAGTCGCACGCTAAATCGGGTACCAGGGCATTACCGCGCCAGTTGCTGTTCACGGACAGTAGCGCGAGTTCAGTGCTGCCGCATAGGTGGTGCACCTAAGTAAAGTGGGCATTTCAAATGAAAAATATCCAGGGTATGCGGATTACGTGAAAAGGACAGGTCGGTTACTGCCGGGGAAAGGGGCTTGACGCTGAATCAAGCCATCATTACAGCTTCATCCCAACGAATCAAACCTCGCCTGAAAGAACCTCAAGTACTTTGGCTCGTGCACCATTTTCAAGCCTTTGATGCGGCTGCGCTGGTCATAGACTTCAAGGATGGACTCCACCACCACGTCCATGTGCGCTTGGGTATATACCCGCCGTGGAATCGTCAGGCGCACCAGTTCCAGCTTGGGATAATAGTGGTCGCCGGTGGCCTTGTTCCTGCCAGCCGACACGATGCCCCGCTCCATCGAACGGATACCAGAGTCGAGGTAAATGGCTGCTGCCAACGCCTGTGCCGGGAAGCTTGTCTGCGGTACGGTAGGCAGGAATTGCTTGGCATTCAGGAAAACGCCAAAGCTGCCGATGGGCTTCACAATGGGTATTTCATGGGCCAACAGCCGATTGCCGAGGTATTCTACTTGCCCGATGCGGGCACGGATATGGTCGTCCTGTACCGACTCGCCGATGCCAATAGCCATGGCCTCCATGTCACGCCCAGCAAGGCCGCCGTAGGTGTGCAAACCCTCATACACCACCACGAGGTTGCAGGCTTCTTTGTAAATATCGGGGTCGTTCATCGCCAGGAAGCCGCCGATGTTCACGAGGGCATCCTTCTTGGCGCTCATGGTGGCCCCGTCGGTCAATGAGCAGATTTCCTTGACGATTTCGGCGACTGTTTTATCTTGATAACCCTCCTCCCTGACCTTGATGAACCAAGCGTTTTCAGCCACCCTCGTCATGTCATGGATGATGCGGATGCCGTGTTTGTTGGTGTATTCCCGCAGTTCCCGCAGGTTGGCCATCGAAATGGGCTGCCCACCCGCCATGTTCACCGTAGTGGCGATGCTGACGTAAGGGATTTTATCGGCACCGTATTTTTTCACCAGCGCCTCCAGCTTGTTCACGTCAACATTGCCCTTGAACGGGGATTCGTTGTCGGGGTCGTGCGCCTCGTCAATCACGATGTCATGGAACTCACCCCCGGCAAGCTCTTGGTGCAGGCGGGTGGTGGTGAAGTACATGTTGCCAGGTACGATGTCACCCGGTTTTATCAGCACTTTGGATATGATGTTTTCAGCGCCCCGGCCTTGGTGGGTCGGCACGACGTATTTGTAGCCGTAGTATTTGTGAATGGTTTCTTCGAGGTGGTAAAAATTCTCGCTGCCAGCGTAGGCTTCGTCTCCCATCATCATACCGGCCCATTGGCGGTCACTCATAGCCGAGGTGCCGCTGTCGGTGAGCAGGTCAATATAAACGTCCCGTGAGCGCAGCAAGAAAGTGTTGTAGCCAGCATCCAAGAGGGCTTTTTTGCGCTCCTCGTAGGTCGTCATCTTCACATGCTCGACCATCTTGACCTTCCAGGGCTCTGCCCACGAGCGGTGGCGGTGGGTATTGACGTTGAGTTCCATATAATTTGGTTTTAGTTAAAACTTTGGGGCAAAAGTCGGTGATGGGGCAGAACGGGGGCATGACAAAAGTCATTCGCGGACGAGTGTAAGGTCATGGCTATTGTCACATCCTTTTGACGAATAATAGCCATTTACTTACGATTAATAATTTCCAAACTTGAGACTTCCTGACGGATAATAACTGCCTTTTAACACTTACTAATTGCGCCTGTTTTGGCCATGTTGCTGAAATATTTTTGTGGTGAATTAAGATTAATCCACTATTAAAAGCGCAATTATGAGAACCACTAATTTTTCAATTCAACCAACATTTAAAGGGCTTTTTGTTGTTTTAAAAAACCATTTTTTTGCAACCTTAAAAGGCAATTCAACTTTATTTTTAAATAAGCGCTCGAAATACATCTGGGCTGCTATATGTTTATCAGTGGCCATATCCTATAATTCATGTGGTATCCATTTATCCAAAAACAGTAGGGCCAGCGACCCCGAAAAAGACAGCCGCTTATTGACCCATGACACCATTGCAAAAGCCAAGGAAAAAACCATTTACCTCAGCTTCGATGACGGCCCAAATAGAGGCACGGCCAATGTGATGCGGGTATTGAACGAGGCGCAAGTACCCGCTACTTTCTTTCTGGTGGGTTCGCATATACACGGGAGCGAGAAGCAGTGGACTATGTTTCAGGGCATACTGTCCAACCCAAGTTTTGAAGCTGCCAACCATACCTACTACCATGCGAAAAACAGGTACAACCATTTTTACAAAAATCCGCAGCTGGTACTGGATGACTTCCAACTCATGCGGGACAGCATCCAACTAAACTGCCATATTGGTAGGACGCCCGGTTGCAACGTCTGGCGCACCGCCGAAATCACCTGCGACATTGACCGGCGGTCCACCAAGGCTGCTAACTTATTGAAAACCAACGACTTCACGCTCGTCGGCTGGGATTTGGAGTGGAAGGCCAATGCTAAAGCACAACTCAAAACCACACCTGAAGTTTTGGCCACAGAGATTGAAAAGTACTTCGAGGAGTGCCTGACCAAGACCGACGACCACCTCGTGCTGCTGCTGCACGACCAGCATTTTGTGGATAGCAACAATGTGCGGGCGCTGGAGGAGTTGATTGGGCTGTTGAAGGGTGAGTATGGGTTTGGGCGGGTGAGTGGGTATCCGTGTTTGTGAGGGGGGGGTGACGAACAGCGCCAGTAGCAGCGAGAACAGGATGCCCGCCAACAATGCTTTCAATTCACCGCTACCTTACCCGCTTTTGCTTGCTTGTAGGCTTTCAGCTTTTGCTCCATTTCCACCAATTCCTTTTCGAGCCAGTCTTGGTCGGCGGGGGTTATTTTGCCTTTTTCCAAAAGGTCGTCAACAATGGAAAAGAAACCTTCTACGGAATTGCGCATTGATTCAGGTTTATCTTTCTGCTTTTTCATTTGCTACATGCCGTTCACTACAATTTGCCGTCACGCCGCCTTCGCCTTCAACGTTGCCTTTATTTGAAACTCGGCTAACAGTTGGCTCAATTGCTTCAAAAAATCATCACGCTGTCGATCGTACTGCAACACCATGCTGTCTTGCCCATTCAGCTTATGGATGGAAATCATGTAGTTGACCTTTTGGATTTGGTCCAGAACACCGAGAATCTTTGCCGAATCTATTTTTTGAACGAGGTCATTCATACTCGCTTACTTGTTAGTGATTGAAGTGCTTACCCCCTTCTATCATCTTCAAAAACTCATTCGTCCTTATCACCGTCAACTTTGGAAAAGGAATTTTTTTCAAGATCCGAAAATGGCGGTCGTCAGAAACCAAAAAATCAACATTGGCGGCGATTGCTGCGTCTGAAAACTTGTTGTCATCGGGGTCATTTTTGATTAAACCCCATAAATACCAAACGGTTATCTTTTGAACATTGGTGGCAAATGATATAAAGTTCAAAACATCTTCGGCGGCCATTGCACCCATTTCATCGCCGATTATTTCTTCGTACTCCAACAAAATATCGGTCGTCACAACCAACTCATATTCCTTGTTGCGAAGCGCCTTATAAATCGGGTAATATGGCGAACGGCTGGAAACCGAAACAAGCAAGGTGTTAGTATCTAAAACGATTTTCATGCTGTTTTAGGCTGGTAAGCTGTCCGACGATGCTTATTTAATAACACTTTAGCATCCAACCCCTTCTCATCCCAAGCCCTGTCAGCATGAGCCGTAGCCCTGTCAGCAAAAAGCTGGGCAAGCATATCCCTTACCTTCAGCAGTTCTTCGTCTGAAAGGTTGAGGCTATATAATTTCAGTAACTCCAATTGCAGGTTGGTAAATGGCTGTTTAATTATATCTGTCATGGCTCATCTTTTTTACAAACTTAACGCTTTTTCCGCAACCTCGCTTTCCCCCACCATCTCTTCAAACCCCTTCCCCCGCTTCCTCGACAGGAACGAGTACATCGCCGGGATGACGAACAGCGTCAGCAGCAGCGAGAAGAGGATGCCGCCCACGATGACGATGCCGAGCGGGATTCGGCTCGTTGCGGCAGCACCCAATGACAGTGCAATCGGCAGCGCACCCAACGACATGGCGAGGCTGGTCATCAAAATCGGGCGCATACGGGCGGTACTGGCCTCCACCACGGCCTGCCATTTGTCCATGCCCGCCTTTCGTTTTTGGTTGGCAAATTCGACGATGAGGATGCCGTTCTTGGTCACTAAACCAATCAGCATGATCATCCCGATCTGCGAGAAGATGTTGAGGGTTTGGTCAAATAGCCAGAGCGAAAGCACGGCCCCTGCCATGGCCAGCGGCACGGTGAGCATGATGACCAGCGGGTCAATAAAGCTCTCAAATTGCGCAGCAAGCACGAGGAAAATCAGCACGAGGGCGAGGATGAACGCAAAGCTGGTATTGCCCTGGCTCTCGGCAAACTCCCGGCTGGTGCCCGCCAACGAGGTGCTCCAACTGCCGTCGGTGAGCAGCCCGTCGGAGATGCGCTGCATCTCGGCGATGCCGTCGCCGACCGTCTTGCCGGGGGCCAGGCCAGCGCTGATGGTGGCGCTCTTGTAGCGGTCGAAGTGGTAGATGACGGGCGGCGAAGTTTCCTCTTTGATGCTCACGAGGTTGTCGAGCGGGATGGGCTGGCCCTGCGTGTTTCTGACGAAGATGTTCTTCAAATCTGTGGGGTCGTCCCGGTCGCTGCGGGCCACTTGCCCGATAACCTGGTACTGCTTGCCTTCTTTGATGAAATAGCCGAGGCGGCGGTTCGAGAGGGCAAGTTGCAGCGTCTCCGACACGTCGGCCACGCTGACGCCCATTTGGGTAGCCTTTAAGCGGTCAATCTCGATGCGGAGTTCCGGCTTGTTGAACTTGAGGTCGGGGTCCACGCCCTGGAAAACGGGGCTTTGGTTGGCCTGCTCCACAAATTGCGGTAGCACCTCCTTTATCTTCTCAAAATTGTTGTTCTGGATGACGAACTGCACGGGCAGGCCGCCCCGGCGGTTGGCGGAAATGGTCTGCTCCTGAATGGGAAAAGCCTTGCCCTCGCTGAACTTTCCGAGGTTTTTGGCCACCATGTCAACCACCTCCTGCTGGCTGCGGTTGCGCTCGTTTGGCTCCACCAGCACCACCCGCACGAAGCCCTGGTTTACGCTGCCGCTGCCGAAAAAGCCGGGCGCCGTCACGCTCATCACCACCCGTTGCTCCGGTACGCTGTCGAGCATGAACTGTGACATTCGGTCAATGTAACGGTCCATTCCATCAAAACTGGTGCCTTCGGGCATGGACATTTGCATTCGGAACTGACCTCTATCCTCCATCGGCGAAAGCTCCGATTTCAGCCCGCCACCTATTTTCCAGATGATGAAAAAACAGGCCAGGATGATGGGCAGCGCCATCCAGCGGATTTTCATAAAACCGTTGAGCAGCCAGTGGTAGCCGCTTTCCATGCCGGCAAAAAACGGCTCCGTCACCCGCCAGAGCCAGCCGTGGTGGCCGCCACTCATTTTCACGTTCAAAACGGGCGTCAGCGTCAGCGACACGAAGGCCGAGATGAGCACGGCCCCGGCCACCACGATGCCGAACTCCCGGAACAAGCGCCCGACAAATCCTTCCAGAAAGATGATGGGCAAAAAGATGACTGCCAGCGTGATGCTCGTGGCGATGACGGCGAAATAGATTTCCTTCGACCCCTCCCGTGCAGCCTGCCATTTGTTCATGCCGCCTTCCATTTTCTTGAAAATGTTCTCCGTGACGACGATGCCGTCGTCAACGACAAGACCCGTGGCCAGCACGATGGCCAGCAGGGTGAGGATATTGATGGTAAAACCGCTGATGTACATGATGAAGAACGCTCCGATGAGCGACACCGGGATGTCAATCAATGGGCGAAAGGCGACCAGTGCATTGCGGAAGAAAAAGAAGATGACCAGCACGACGAGGCCGATGGAAAGCAGCAGGGTTTCTTCCACCTCTGAAATGGACTGCTTGATGAACTTCACGGAATCGAAGGCGATATCGAGCTTAATGTCTGCTGGCACTTCCTTTCGCAGTTGTTCGAGTCTTCGATAAAATTCGTCAGAGATTTCCACGTAGTTGCTGCCCGGCTGCGGCGTGATGGCCACTGCAATCATGGGTATCATGCTGGTCTTGAGCACGGTCTCCTCGTTTTCGGGCCCAAGCACGGCCTGCCCGATGTCCTTCAAGCGGATTTCGCCAGCGGCACTATTTTGTACAATTAAATTGGCAAAATCCTCCTCTGTGTTGAGCCTGCCGAAGGTGCGCACGGTAAGCTCGGTGCTGTTCCCGGCGATTTTGCCGCTGGGCAGTTCCACATTTTCCCTCGCCAAGGCATTGCGCACGTCGGTGGGGGTGAGGCCGTAGGCGCTCATCTTGGCGGGGTCCATCCAGATGCGCATTGCGTAGCGCTTTTCGCCCCAGATGTTCACGCCGCTGACGCCGGGGATGGTCTCCAGCCGTTCCACGAGGGTGTTGTTGGCAAATTCGGTGAGCTGCAACTGGTTTCGGATGTCGCTCTCAACGGTCATGGAGAGTATTGGCCCGGCGCTGGCATCGGACTTAGAGACGACGGGCGGGCCGTCAATGTCCTGCGGGAGGTTGCGGAGCGCCCCGGCCACTTTGTCCCGCACGTCGTTGGCGGCGTCCTCTAAGCTGATGCCCAGTTCGAACTCCACGGTGATGTTGGAGGTGCCCTGGCTGCTGCCGGAGGTGATGCTCTTGACCCCTGCGATGCTGTTCATGGCCTTTTCGAGCGGCTCAGAGATTTGGCTCTCTATGATGTCGGCGTTGGCCCCGGCGTAGTTGGTGCGCACGCTGACGGTCGGCGGGTCAATGGCGGGGAAGTCCCGGACACCGAGCGACCGGAAGCCGAGCACACCGAACAGCACGATGAGCAGGTTCATCACGACGGCGAGGACTGGGCGGCGGAGGGAAAGTTCGGAGATGGTCATTGAACGGAGGATTTTGGGCAAATTTACGGTTTTTGTCAGAAGCTATGTAATGCGTTCATGGTTCCCACTTATAGTTGCAATGACTATCCGCATGGAAGGCTAGACCCGTGATTAATTTTGTACAAGAAATCTTTGAAAGAAAACAAGTTTGCTAAATTTGACCCAGCCAAAATCAAAACTATGAAGTCAAATCTTTACTCCCTAACTGCTTTCCTGACGATTTCCCTTTTATTATTAGTTGCTGAATCGCTTGCGCAAAGCCGCATGGTTACTGGCAAAGTCACCGTGGACGAGGCTGGCGCTACCGTGCCGGGCGTCACCATCCTCGTTAAGGATACCAACCTCGGCACCGTGACCGATGTGGACGGCACGTACAGCATCGAAGTGCCTGGGCCAGCGGCAGTGCTGGTGTTCAGCTTTGTCGGCTATGCAACCCAAGAAGTGGCGTTGGGAGCAAGCAATGCTATTGACATTCAAATGGTGGAAGACTCCAAAGTGCTGCAAGAGGTGGTTGTGACGGCCCTGGGAATTAAAAAGGAAAAGGCCAAAATTGGCTACGCCACCCAGGAAGTGGCGGGTGAAACGCTCGTGAAGGCGACCGAGGCAAACGTGGCCTCCAACCTCACGGGCAAGGTGGCCGGCCTCACTGTTTACGCCAAATCAAACCTCTATGAAAACCCTGAGATTCTGCTGCGGGGCAAGGCCACGCTCGTGGTCATTGACGGGGTGCCCACGCAGACCGATTTTTGGAACATCAGCCCCAGCGACATTGAGAGCGTGAGCGTGCTGAAAGGTACCGCTGCCGCAGCCCTCTACGGCTCGCTCGGCATCAATGGGGCCATCATGATTACCACCAAAAAGGGCAAAAAAGGCGAAAATGGCGTGGAAATCACCTTCACCTCTAGCAACCAATGGCATGGCGGTTTCATCAAAATACCCGATGTGCAGCGGGAATACGGCATGGGCTGGAACGGTGAATATGCCTTCAAAGACGGCAAGGGAGGCGGCCTTTTCGACGACTACGGCTACGTGTATGGCCCCAAGCTGAACCAGCCCGACCCCACCACGGCCAGCGGTTTTGTGGAACGGACACAATGGAACAGCCCGACCGACCCCGTCACCGGCGAACTGGTGCCCCTGCCCTGGATTACCCGCA
>JANPLH010000375.1:0-20412 GCA_031426435.1 Saprospiraceae bacterium
GCACCGCTCGGTCTCCGATGTTCTTGAGCCAATCGGGTGAGTTCACCAAATCATAAAGAAATTGGGCGTCTTCCTTTGTGGCCTCTCGCAGTTTTAGCCTTTCCGTTTCAAACAGCACCCTACCTGCCGGGGGCTGGCAAATGGCAAAGACATCATATTGCCGAGCTACTCCAATTTTTGTGAAGCCAAATTTCGCCAATAAGCCGAGTGAAGCCTTGTTTTGGTTGTTGGAATATGCCTCAATCAAATTGGCTTTCATTTCATTGAACCCAAAATCCATGACGGCGGCAAGTGCTTCGCTGGCATAGCCCATTCGCCAATAATCGGGGTGCAACGAATAGCCCAGTTCGGCGGTGGTTTTTTCTGTATCCAAATGCCAAAAGGAAATGGTGCCTATTAGTTTTTCTTCCTCTTTTGGGCAAATGGCCCATGCAACCCCCTCACCCTTTTCAATAATTTCTGCCATTTTATCAATCCAGTTGACAGCATCTTGAACGGTAACTGCCTTGGGCACTTCGGTATAGCGGAGTATGCGTTCATCGGAGCGCTGGATGAAGATTTCAGGAGCATCAGTGTCCCTGAAAGGTCGGAGCTTTAAGCGTTCTGTGGTCAGGATTGGGGCTGGTTTAAATTGAGTTTGCATAATTCTTCAATTAATTCGCAAATTTATAAAAATGTCGTGGCGGCAATAATTTCATTTCACACCTAAAAGTATGAGGCGAGGTTGGCGATATCAACCATTCCTTTCAGTAAAAACAAGTGGTTGATGCGGTCAACACGCCTATTTTTGCTGGATGAACAAACCATACCATTATTCTAAATTTGCAAAGCCCAAACCTGCTGTTAACTTTGCCAATACTTTTATATAACCTCTTACTTTCACTAAATATCTGGACTATGTTCAAACAACTTACTTCTCTTGTTGCCTGCATGGCAATGGCATTCAGCCTTGCTGCGCAAGTGACTTCTTCTTCCATTTATGGAACCGTGACCGATGAAAATGGCGCTGGCCTACCTGGCGCTACAGTGACCGCCACGCACGTGCCATCGGGTACTTTTTATGGTGTAATCACCCGTGACGATGGCGGCTACGCCCTACCAAACGTGCGGGTAGGCGGCCCATACCGTGTAGAAGCTTCGTTCACGGGCTACCAAACCAATACCCAAGATGGCATTGTTTTGAAGCTTGGCGAGAAACGGCGCTTGGATTTATTGATGAAAGAAGGTTTACAACTGCAAGCCGTAGAGGTCGTTGGCGACCGGACGGCTCTTATCAACGCCGACCGCACCGGTGCTGCCTCCAATATCAACTTGGAGCAGTTGCAGACCTTGCCGACCATTACCCGTTCCACGGCTGACCTTACGAGGCTCAACCCGATGTCCGCAGAAGGCGGCTCTTTTGCTGGCCGTAATGACCAGTTCAACAACTACTCCCTCGACGGGTCCATCTTCAACAACCCCTTCGGCCTTGACGCCGCCACACCTGGCGGGCAGGCCGATGCACAGCCTGTTTCATTGGATGCTATCGAGCAAATCACGGTGAACATTGCGCCTTATGACGTAACGCAGTCAGGTTTTACGGGTGCTTCCGTAGATGCCGTCACCAAGTCGGGCACCAATAAGTTCAAAGGCTCTGTGTTTGGCTACTACCGCAACAAAGACATGATTGGGGTAAAAGTGGACAACACAGATGTGTCCCGTGGCGACCTCAGCCAATTGCAGACAGGGTTCAGCATTGGCGGCCCCATTGTGAAGAACAAGATTTTCTTCTTCGCCAACATGGAGATAGAGCGACGCAGTGACCTTGGTTCCTATTTTAAGGCCAACAGAGGCGGTGGCGACGGCAACGAAGCAAGGGTTGCGGCAGCGGACTTAGAGTTCATTTCCAATCTTTTGCGGACGGAACACGGTTATGAAACGGGTGCCTACGAGAACTTCAAGCACAAGACCCATAACCAAAAGGGCATCTTCAAATTGGACTTCAACCTGGGTTCCAAGCACAAATTGACCACCACCTTCAACTTTTTGGATGCTTTCCGGGACAAACCGGCGCACCCTTCGGCCATTGGGCGCCGTGGGCCTGATTTCACCACTTTGCAATTCCAAAACTCAGGCTACCGCATCAACAACAAGATTTTTTCCGGCATTGCGGAGCTGAAATCCATTTTTGGAAACAGGTTCGCCAACAAGCTGCAAGTGGCCCGCACGGCTTTTCGTGATAGCCGTGACCCATTCAGCACGCCATTCCCAGTGCTGAACATCGGGAAGGACGGCATCCGATATATCGTGGCGGGGCACGAACCATTTTCCATCCACAACACCCTTGACCAAGATGTGCTTCAACTGACGGACAACTTCAATATCTATCTGAACAACCACACCTTGACGATTGGCACCAGCTTGGAGAAGTTCCAGTTCGACAATTCGTTCAACCTGACTGGGTACGGCGCAAGGGTCTTTTTCCCCAATGTTGACATTGCAGACGCCGAAGCGCTAATCACTTCTGATGATTTCGCTACTGAAGTCGCTGCCGCAAAAACGGCTTTTGATGAAAACAACAAGAACAATACTTGGGCACTTGCTGAAACCAACCTTGGTCAGTGGGCTTTCTACGTACAGGACGAGTGGAGCGTCAATCCTGACTTGACCCTAACCATTGGCCTTCGGTCGGACATGCCGCTGTATTTTGACACTGAGGATAAAATCCAAGAAAATATTGACCGCAACTGCTGCTATGACCCATCCATTGTTTATTACGATGAAAATGGCAATTCTACCACTTTTGACCACACGAAGCTGCCAGAACAAAAGCCATTGCTATCTCCTCGCCTCGGCTTTAACTATAACCTTGGCGATGATGGTGCTGCGCAACTAAGGGGCGGAACAGGCCTTTTTACTGGTCGTTTCCCGTTTGTTTGGATTGGCAACCAGGTGGCAAATCCAAATTTTTTCTTCTATTGCGTGACCGACCCAGATTTCAAATACCCGCAAGTTTGGCGCTCGAACCTCGGTTACGACCGTGACCTCGGCCAAGGTTGGAAGCTGATTTGGGACGTGATTTACACCAAAGACATCAATGCCGCAATGGTTAAGAATTATGGCCTACGCTTACCAACAGGCACGCTGGGAGGCGTCGGCAGCCGCCCGATTTACCGTGCTGAAGACCGTGCTACTGTTTTTGGAGGGGCGACCAACGCCTATGTTTTCACAAACACCGATGCAGGCCAAATCTTCAACACTGCCATCCAAATCGAGAAGAATTTCTTTTGGGGCACCAAGGCAACCCTGGCCTACAACTACCTTAATGCACGGGACGCCGCCTCCATTGACGCCGAGATTTCTTCCGACGCCTATGACCGCAACCCTGCAAATGTGCAGCATACCAATAAGCCGGAACTGGCACCCTCCCTTTACGGCAACAAGCACCGGGTGGTGGGCAGCATTTACCACAAGTTCGCCTACGGCAATAACGCTACGCATATCGCCATGTTCTTCGAGCATGTGCAAGGTGGCCGTTACAGCTACACCTATTCTGGTGACATCAACAATGACGGCTCTGGCCTGAACGACTTGATTTATATCCCCACCGATGGAGAGGTTGACCAAATGAACTTTGGCAGCAATGATGCGGCCCAAAAAGCAGCATTCAAGTCCTTTATTGCCCAAGACGATTACCTCAGTGAAAACAGGGGAAAATTTGCTGAAAAATATGGGTCTGTTAGCCCGTGGTATGGCCGTTGGGACGTTCGGGTCATGCAGGAAATCGGCCTCAGCAAGGGCCAAAACATCCAAATAAGCCTTGATGTGCTGAACATAGGCAACCTTTTAAATCCAGGTTGGGGCGTTCGTCAAAGCGCCACATCTACTGGCCTTGTCCAACCAATAAGCGTTTCTGTGGACCCTGCTACCAGCACTCCTACTTACAGCTTCGATGCCAATTTAAAGCAGACTTTTTTCAATGATTTCAGCCTTGCCAGCAGGTGGCAGGCGCAGTTGGGTTTGCGATATAATTTCTAATGCTCAACCAGAAGCGTGCAATAAAAGCAATTGGTTTTGCGATTATTGCACGCTTTATTTACTTTTACTTTAAACCAATACCAAATGAAAACTATTATAACCTTCTTGGCTGCTTTTATCCTTTTCATTTTAAAAATAACAGCCCAAAACGCTAAAGGAATTTCTGTTTTTGAAATGCTGGCACGCCAAGACTACCTTGAAATCACCCTCGAATCCGATTTTAAGGGACTGATTAAAGCCAAAAACAAGGACGATTACCAGCCTGCGGTAATAAACTTTAAGGACGCCGCTGGAAATCCTATGAGCATGGAAATACAAATAAAACCGAGAGGCAAGATGCGAAGAAGGGTTTGCAATATGCCCCCGCTTAAATTGAAATTTCCGAAGGAAATAAAAGGCAGTGGTGAAATATCCTATAGAACCCTTGAAATGGTAGAAATCTGCCGAAACACCAAAGATTATGAGCAATTTGTGTTGCGAGAATATGTTGCTTATAAGCTGTATAACCTACTATCAAACAATAGTTTCCGTATACAATTGGTGAAAATTGATTTTGTTGACAAAGGCTCAAAAAGAGGCCCTATGGATGGCTTTGGTTTTCTGATTGAGAACAATAATGAAATGGCGGAGCGATTGAATGGGAAAATCATTGAACCAGAAAGCATCGGAAGAAAAGTGCCAACTACCCAAGAAAAAGAGCTGTTCTGCCTTTTTCAGTTCATGATAGGTAATACGGATTGGTACGTTACTACCACGCATAATTTGGACATTTTTACAAAAAGAGATAGCATTCTGCCCATCCCAGTTCCTTATGATTTTGACTATTCAGGCTTTGTAAATACCCCTTATGCGGTGCCGAATGACCACTTTCCCCTCACGTATGTAACAGAACGATTTTATATGGGGCCGTGCAGGAGCGAAGCAGAAACAATGGAGACCATTCAGATTTTTCTGGATAAAAAGGCGCAATTGATACAGTATTGCAAAGAGTTTCCTTATTTCACAAAATCGTCACGCAAACATACGGTGAATTATTTGGAAACATTTTATGACATCATTGAAAGCAAAGGGGCATTAAAGCAATCCATTCTTAATAATTGCGACCAATGGACGCACTGATGGGGACAGGGTAAATTCATTTGATTGTTGGAATTAGCAGGATTTGACAAACGGACAGCCAAACGCAGCGCATAGATTTGCCAAAAATATTTTTCAAATCTAAAGCTGTGTTTTATGAAAAACTGTTTCCTTTTATTCGTCTTCTTTGCAAGTCTTACCGTTGGCACTTGCCTACGTTCGCAAGTTCCCGCTGACTTGGAAATGTTATTGAGCCAAACCTTGGACAGCATGCGCAATGTGCTGAATGCCAAGTCGTTGAGTGCGGCGATGCAATTCCCGGACGGTGAAGTTTGGGCGCATGCCAAGGGGATTTCTTCTACCAACCCGCCAGTGAACGTGACAATCGAAGATTCTTATTTGATTGGTAGCGTGACCAAAACCATCACCGCTGCCTGTATCTTGCAATTGCACGATGAGGGCGTTCTGAGCATAGACGATAACCTGCATGAATGGCTCGACACGATGCCATTCATTAATCCGGACATCACCATCCGGCAACTGCTTCAACATACGAGTGGGATTCATGACGTGTTGTCAACGCCTGGACAACAAGATTCCTTATTGGCTGATATATCCAAGATTTGGACACCAGAAGAATTAATTGAGAAGTTCATTCGCCCACCATTGTTCCAGCCTGGAGCAATGTGGTCTTATTCAAATACCAATTATTTCTTGTTGGGCATGATTATAAAAAAAGCTACTGGCAATCCCTTTTATACAGAGATAAGGAACCGTTTTTATGGGCCGCTTGCCTTGAACAGCTTTGCAATTCCCGCTTTTGAGCAACTTGATGCACCTGTTGCACATGTTTGGTTGGACATCACTGGGGATAATGTTCTCGATGATGCACATGATTTTTATACCGCTTATTTAGCACTTAATTCCACGGCTGGTGCAGCTGGCGGGTATTACTCAACCCCTACTGATTGCACAAAATGGATGAGAACCTATATGCGGGGCGACCTACTTTCAGCAGAAACAATGGCTGCTGCCAAAACATTGGTAACTGCGCAAGGTTCACAAGGCGGCAAATATGGCCTGGGACTGATGAAAAACAACTTCTTGGGTAATTTGGCCTATGGCCACGGAGGTGACTTGGCCTATCATGCTTCATCTTGGTATTTTCCGGAGAAAGACATAAGCATTACTGTTTTCACCAACGACAGCAGCAAAGATTCATGGAAGCTCTTGCCTGTTGTCACAGAATTGCTGAGGACTTGCGTCAATTATTCAGCAGTTTCGCCTTCCTCTATCATCAACAATATGGCAATTCAATTTGAGGCATTTCCAAATCCTTTTAAAGATGGGTTCAAAGCCTCCTTTTCGCTTTCGGCATTTGATGGCGATATGGTCATGACGCTTACAAATACTATGGGGCAAGAATTGAAATCTATTAAAATCAAGGGCAATGAAAATAGGCAACCAACTTTCGATTTTGAAGGTTTGGAGAGCCTTGTGCCAGGCGTTTATTTCCTGACAACGACCTTGGATGGCGTCACTTCCAAAACATTAAAAGTATTGAAATCATTTAATTGAAACACACAAATCTTAAAATTAAAACATCAATGACTGACCAATCAAATGGCCGTAAAGCAATATTTGCCATAATGCTTCTTCTCATTATCATTGCCATTTACAAGTCTGGGTATGGCTTTGGCCAATGGGTGCATGAGCTATTGAATTAGCTTGCATTAAGCTTGTTCCCAATTTATTGCAGTTGCAAAAATCTTTATCTTGCATAGACCCTTTGCCAGTATTGGCAAAGGGTTTTGTTTTTAAAAACTATACCTAAATTCCCACTTATCTTTGGAGCTAAAAATGACTTCAAAACATGTACAGCATATCAACTGAAACTAATTTGACACCAAGGATGCTTCCCCAGAACAGCAATTTGGTGAACTATTCCATGTTCAGAGAATTGGAGAAGCAGGTGCCATTCAAGCGTTTTTCTGTTAAATATGTTATTGAAGGTTGTGAAAAGTACTCAATAAACGGAAAGAAATTCCATTTGCAAGATGGGCAATACCTGCTTGCCAACCAGTTCGCTGAGGGGAGTATCCAAATTGACAGCAAAAAGCCCGTAAAAGGGATTTGCATCGAACTTTCTATGGACCTTCTTTCAGAAGTTGTTGCAAGCCACCGAAGACCCGATACTCTTGTTGCTGATATTGACTTGGACATTTTTTTTGCGACACCAGCATTTCTTGAAAACCAATACAATGCAGCACATACAAGTACTGGCCAGTTGCTCCTTGGACTTGATAAATGCTTGTCAAGGAATCCATTTCAACCTCATGAATTCAGTCATGAATTCTTTTACCATCTTGCAGAGCGTTTGGTTAATGATAATTTAATTGTTTGCCAGCAAATTAAATCCATTTCATCTATAAAATTGGTCACAAAAAAGGACTTAATGAGGAAACTAAATATTGGCAAAGAGTTTATGGACACCAATTTCAGATTGCAATTGGACATATCCATGATTGCCAAGGAATGCGGACTTTCGGAGTATCATTTTTTTAGGTTGTTCAAATCGGTCTATGGCAAAAGCCCTTATCAGTACTTGCTTTTTAAGCGTTTGGAATCAGCATTAAACTTGATAAAGAAAGGTAACGACACTTTAACTGAAATTGCTTTTGATACCGGATTTGCCGACATTCATTCGTTTTCAAAATCATTTAAAAAACAGTTTGGAGTACCCCCTTCCAAATATAATAAATATAAAGTCGAAGTAATTGCCTTATAGCAATCAGACTTATCTATTATTCCCCCTTTACCACTACCCTATCCACCAAGTCGCTGCCAAAGGAATATGGCAGATAGGCCAATGATGACATTGGCTTCGTGATGATGAAATTGGCGTACTTCCCACGAGCAATGGAGCCAAAATCTTTGGCGGACTCTAAAGCAAAAGCCCCGTTCAAAGTAGCCGCTTGAATCGCCTCTTCCGGTAGCATTTTCAGCATGATACAGGCCAATGACACCACAAAGGGCATCTTCCCGCTTGGCGAAGTACCGGGGTTGAAGTCGCTAGCCAAGGCAACAGCCACGTTGTTTTCCAGCAAGCGGCGGGCTGGCGGGGTATGGTCTTGCAGGAAAAATGGGGCCGACGGTAGCAGCGTTGCAATGGTGCTGCTGTTTTTCAAAACATCCAAATCAGCATCGTCCACCACCTCCAAATGGTCCACAGAAATGGCTCCATGACGAACTGCTGCCCCGATGCCACCCATGCAATTGAACTGGTTGACATGTACTTTTGGCTTGAGGCCAAAACGAGCAGCAGCCGCCAAAACCTGCTCCATTTCCGTCACGCTAAAAGCGAGTTTTTCGCAAAAAACATCTACGTAATCAGCCAGTCCTTCGTCAGCTATTTTGGGCAACAACTCATTGATTATCAGGTCAATATAGCCTTGTCGGTTGCTATTTCTATAGGCCATTGGTACCGAGTGTGCTCCTAGGAAACTTGCCCGGATTTCAAGGTCAGAGCTTTCCTTTAAACGACGGATAACCCGAAGCATTTTCAGTTCGCTTTCCACCGTTAAGCCATACCCGCTTTTGATTTCGATAAGCCCTGTACCCGATTTTTGCACCTCGGCCAAGCGCTCCATCGCTTGCTCGAAAAGCAGTTCTTCTGGAGTTTCCAGCAAGCGGTTGGCGGAGTTCAAGATGCCGCCGCCCCGATTTGCGATTTCTTCATAGCTCATACCTTTGATACGGTTCACCCATTCTTCCTCCCGGCTTTTTGCGAAGACCAGATGGGTATGCGAATCGCACCAAGCGGGCAGCACAAAACGGCCTGTGGCATCCAAGGTTGTGCCTGCCCTTTGAGGACAGTTAGCCATTGGCCCAAAATCTACAATTCGTTGATTTTCAACGAGTAGAAAGGCATTTTCCATAAAAGGAAGGTCGGCAAGTTCTGCCCCTCGCAGTGCCGTTTGCCTTGGGTTTTCTTCGCAAAGGACGAGTTGCTTGATGTTGGAAATCAGTAACGACATACAGTATTTTGCTGGAAAATGAGCTGCGAAGGTAGTTCAGAATCAGATTTACAGATTGGATTCTGAGCGCTTGCCCTAACTTTGCCTCCATGAAAATTTTCGACAAAAAAATCATTCTTGCCTCCAAGTCGCCAAGGCGGAGCCAATTGTTGGGCCAGGCGGGGTTCCAATTTGAAGTGAAAGCCAAGGAAGTGGAAGAGGACTATCCCGCCGAATTGTCAGCGGACGAAGTAGCACCCTACCTCGCTGAAAAAAAGGCGATGGCCTGTGCGGATTTCCTGCAAACAGATGACGAAGTTTTGCTTTCTGCAGATTCCGTGGTAATTTTAGATGAAAAAATCTATGGCAAACCCGCTGATTATGAGGATGCTGTGCAAATTTTGACCGAGCTTTCCGGCAGGGTTCATCGGGTGATAACGGGGGTTTGCCTGCTTTCCAAAAACAAAAAGCGGGTGTTTTCGGATGTGTCTCATGTGCATTTTCAGCCCCTTTCCGA
Organism: Saprospiraceae bacterium; assembly: GCA_031426435.1. Lineage (GTDB taxonomy): Bacteria > Bacteroidota > Bacteroidia > Chitinophagales > Saprospiraceae > UBA6168. The sequence goes on from JANPLH010000375.1 coordinate 9,628, forward strand.
TGCCGAAATCCGATATTATATTGACCATTGCCAACCTTATGACAAGGCTGGCGCCTATGCCGTGCAGGAGTGGATTGGGCTTTGCAAAATCTCCAAAATCGAAGGAACCTATACCAATATCATGGGGCTGCCCATGGAAGCGCTGTTTAGAGAGCTTGAACAGTTTTAAAGCAAAAAATATGGAATTAGCAGGAAAGCTCAGAAAAATGATTGAAACAAGGGAAGATATTTCAATGCTTGTCCATGCATTTTATGACAAAATCAGAAAAGACGAAATGCTCGGCCCCATTTTCAACGATGCCATTCAAGATTGGGAGCTGCACCTTGAAAAACTGACCGATTTCTGGGAAGGCAACCTGTTTTTCTTTGTAAAAACCAAGTACCACGGCGACCCAAAAACAGCACACAATGAATTGGATGAAAAACTGCACAATGCGCTGACAATGAACCATTTCGGTCATTGGATAAACCTTTGGCTGGAAACCATTGACGAATATTTCGAGGGCGAAACCGCTGACAGGGCGAAAATGATAGCAAGGAAAATGGCATCGTTCCTCTTCTTGAAAATTGTGGAAAACAGGCAGCATTAAACAGGCCGATTTTCAAATATAGCCTTGCAATTTATACATGATACAGCCTACCCACTCCTTTACGAGCATCTCCCAAAAATAGAAACCCATCCTGTCGGGAATGATGGAGTTTTCAGGTGCCCAACGGTCACGCTCCGATACAAAATCAACACTAAATGGCGTGAAACGAATCCCTGCTTTTTCATAACAACCGATGGAACGGCGCATGTGCCAGGCGGAAGTGATGAGCAGGCATGGAGCGTTTGGGTGTTTTTCATCCAAAATTGTTTTGGTAAAAATGGCATTCTCCCAAGTGTTCCTGGATTTCCCCTCAACAATAATGTCTTCGTCTGGCACACCTATCCGCAGCAGGAATTCTCGCATTTTTACCGCTTCGCTGGGGTTCTTTTGCAGAATATCACCGGAACCTCCCGTGAGCAGCAATTTCTTCACTTTGCCAGTTTTATAGAGTTCGTAACCGTTGAGGAAACGGTTGGCCCTGCTGCTGAAGTTTTGGCGGTCATGGTTGGGCAAGATTTGACTGTTGGAATAGCCGCCCAACAAAATGCCTATGTCGTAGGGTTGCTGAATTTGGTCGAAAGTGATGGTATCGAGTTCCCAAATTTTTGCGAACTGGTTGAAAATCAGTCGGTTGGTGAAAAACAAAAACAATACCGATGACCATATCAAGGCCCGTTTTTTGCGAAGCGGCTTCTTAGTGAACAGCGCCAACAAAAGCAAGCCAAGCACCCAGTTGATGGGTTGTACCAAGATGAACAGGATTTTGGAAAGGAAAAAAAACATGAAAAAAACTTTAGGTTGTGAAGCGAGCGCCAAAGATTGGTATTGTCGAACAAACGGCAAATTTTATTAACACATCCATGAAATCCCGTTATACTGCCTAATTTTAGCCTTTCGATTCCAGCCTGCACGAACTATGCCCAGCACCCAGCCCTGTAGCTAAAAGCTTTAATTAATTGAGCATGAAAAAACTGTTTTCCCTTTTTGCCTTAATATTATCATTAAACACAGCCTTTGCTCAACCCGCAAATGACGAATGCTTAGGTGTAATTGACCTTGGCACGGCCCCTGTTTGCCCATTCCCAGATACTTTTAGCAATGTTGGCGCTTCGCAATCTGTGGTGTTTTCCAACCCAGTTTTCAATACTCCCTCCTGCTTCACTGGTGGCATCATTGACCGTGATGTTTGGTTCCAGTTCCTGGTGCCAGCTGATGGCAGTGTGGTCGATTTCCTGGTGGAGTTGACAGGCGTTGATGGGCCAAATGGTTCCATCGTTCAGCCGCAAATTGCTGTGTACCGTGGCGATTGCCAAGTTGATGGGTTGGCGGAGTTGCATTGCGCCACATCGGTGCAAGGAGAATCAGCCATCACCCTTGAACTGATTAACATGACCCCAGGGTTTCCCATCTTTTTGCGCATCAGCGATTGGTCATTATCTGCCGCTACTAACTGGGGAGATTTTGTGCTGTGTGTCAAAGCGCTTGAGCCGGTTTTCAACATGGGCAACGAGGATTTCACCGCCTCCTGCTCAGGAACATTATACGATGCTGGTGGGCCGGACAATGACTATTCCAATGGAGAAAATTACAGCTTTACAGTGTGCCCACAGGAGTTCACGCAGTGTATTTCGGTCAGTATCCTGTCGCTTTCCACTGAAGCCGACTATGATTATTTGACAATATATGCTGGCGATGATGTCAATGACCTCGTGTTTGCGCAATTTGATGGCTTTGGGGGGAATGTACAGTTGCAAGTGCCGGGGCAATGTGTCACTTTTCAATTTTTATCAGACGGCACAGCCAATGATGAGGGTTTTGAGCTGACCTGGCAATGCGGCCCTGATGAATGTGTCATTGCTCAACCAAGCACTTGTGCTTCACCAACGGTCATAGCATCGTTGCCTTATTCCGCCAACGGGTTGACCACATGCAATGCGCAAAACAGCGTAGAAGCAAGCCCGTGCAACAATGACGATTGGCTGCAAGGCGAAGACGTGATTTTTACATACGAATCTCCCGGCGATGAATGCATCTCCATCAATATTTCAGGCAGCAATAATGGGACAGCGATTGGCCTTTTCGATGATTGCCCCAATGTCGCATTGGCGTGCATGGCAGTGGATAATGGAGAGGGCAATGCGGCAAATCCGAGCATTAACGGCGCATTTTTAGAAACTGCTGGCACCTATTATATAGTGGTGGACAATCCTGATTTTTGTACCCCTTTCAATATTGAAGTTTCACAAGTCAACTGTCCTGTTGTGCTGCCTGCTGCGGGATATTGCGATGCAGCACTTTCCTTGAACGGATGCGGTAGCCTCCCATCCATTATCACCATAGCACCGGGCGACGGTGACCCAGATTTTATAGAATCCAATATAAACAATGGTTGTTGGGGTGGCTTCAATGTGCCGAATTTCACCTTTTTTTATTTTCAGGCGCAGGTCAATGGGGAATTTGCCTTTGTGATGCAGTCGGCAAATGCAAATGAGGCATCCGATATTGATTTTCAGGTTTGGGGGCCAATTTCTGACTTTGATGACTTATGCCAAATTGGACAAACAACCATGCCCATCAGAAGCAGTTATGCGGATGATGTTGGACCTACTGGCCTGGCAAATTTCCATCCCATCACCAATGCGCCCGTAATAGATTTTTGTGAAAACGCCTTCAATGGCGACAGTTTTGTAGATGCGCTGCCAGTGGTGCAAGGCAAGTTCTATTTGGTGCTCATCAATGACTATGACAATGAAATCGAAAGCGGCGAAATCTCCGTCAATTTTTCAAACACGACAGCGGGGGTGCTTGCCGCCATTGCCGCAGATTTCATGGTTTCAGCAGATACCACGATATGCCCAGGCGACTCGGTTCAATTATTGGCAACGGGAGGTGGGCTTTACCAATGGTTCCCGGAAACTGGCCTGAGTTGCCAGTATTGCCCTAATCCTATTGCAACCAACACGCAATCAACTACTTATAGCGTCGCAATCAATACACTTTGCACATCAGATACCTTACAAGTTGAAGTAGCGGTATTGACGATAAATGCTGGGTCAGACATGACAATTTGCCTAAATGAGGATATTCAACTAATTGCTGGGGCCAATTTCCCAAACATGAACTACCAATGGAATGCACCGCTCGGTTTTTTAAGTTGCATGGACTGCCCCAACCCCATTGTCACAGGCGTACAAGCTGGCAGTTTCACGCTTACTGTTTCCGTAAATGGGCCAAATTGCACTTTGAGCGATGAGATGTTATTAACTGTTTTGCCAATTGCTGCACCAGCCTACGAAATTAGCCCCACCCAAAATGTTTGTATTGGTGATACGGTAAGCCTTGGTGGAACTGCCATACCAGGAGTTATTTACAGCTGGACTTCTCAACCACCCGGTTTCACATCAAATGAGGCAAACCCATCGGATTCGCCAATAGTGACAACTACCTACTACCTTGAAGCTACTAATGGTTTATGCCCTAATCCATCTTTCGATAGCGTATTGGTCGTTGTTTCCTCCATACCGACGATTAGCGTTGAAAATGATACCATCATTTGCCAAGGGCAATCAGTGCTTTTGGGCAATACGGTGATTGAAGGCGATGTGACTTATCAATGGACACCGGCTTTAGGCTTGGATGACCCCAATATTGCAAACCCATTGGCAACGCCACTTCAAAACACGGTTTATACCTTGGAGGCAATTAGAATAGGTTGCATGGCCCAAGCTTCTATTGGCATCAACCTTTTTGAGCAACCAAACTTAGAAATAAGTAACGACACAGTGCTTTGTAACTTGACCACGATTCAGCTATTTGCACAAGCTTCTGAATCAGGTGGGGATTATCTTTGGTCAAATGGCAGCACCAGCCAAAATCCCACCGTTGGCTTGCAGCCGGGCTCCAACAGTTTTTCGGTCATTTACACTGACGCTTGTGGTGAGGTACTTTTAGATACCATGAACATTGAAGTAAATGGAATTGAAGTTGACATTTTAAACGAACAAGACAGTGCCTATCAAGGCTCAGAAATCGTTTTGATGTCCGGGACTGACCTTCCTGCCACCACTTACCAATGGTCGAATGGTAGCACCCAAGACACAGCAGTGGTCATTCCATTTTTCCTTCCCAGCGAAACCTATTCTATAACTGTAACGGACGAACTCGGCTGTACCGATACAGATTCAATAACCATGATTGTGCTGGAGCCAAAATTCGACATTCCAAACGCATTTTCACCAAACGGCGACGACCTGAACAATGTCTTCAAAGTGGTCATCTTGGGGGAAAACATTGAAGTGGAGTCCATGAGCATCTGGAACCGTTGGGGGCAATTGGTATTTACTGAAAAAAACAACAATGGTGGGTGGGATGGAAAGCAAGACAATAAGGATGCCGCCTCCGATGTGTACGTTTACAAGGTCGTGCTTCGGCTTCCCAATGGGTTAAAACACATTGAAAAAGGCGATTTGACTTTATTGCGCTAAATTTTAAGCCTGGAATATGAAAAGCAGTTAAGTGGAATCCCACTTTGCTGCTTTTTTATTTTTGTAATTAACATTGCTATCCTTTTGCAGTATTTGAGAATCTCAAAATATTAATGCAAAAATTGTTCAATAAGATGACCTTGCCCAATTTTTATATGGAATAAGTAGTATTTGATTTTTTCAATATGGCATGAAGCTTGCAGTTCAGAGGCTACCTTCCAGCCAACAACATCCACATTTTAATTCAAACACTTTACTATGAAAAGGCTTTTGGTAGCCCTCCTTCTCTGTGGGGCGCTCACAAACACTGTCACTACTTTTGCACAATCCTCCAAGACTACCCCTTCAAGACTGACGATAAGCACTGGAATTGGACTTTTTCCAACCTACTACAAAGCGGACGAAAGCAAAGGTCTTCCACCACTCAACTTCACCGTTGGGTACGACGTAGCAAAAAATTTCGGACTTGGTGCTTTCATGGGTTATTCTTCCACTGAATCTAGCCCGGATATTTTTGCGGAAGGAACGAATTCCTTCATCACCAACAAAACCAAAGTAATCGGCCTCAGGGCAGTATTCCGCAAGGAATTTTCTGAGCGGGTAGCTGGTTACGGAGGCAGTATGCTTGGTTATTACCATACCGATGTCAAAGAGTTTAACAAAACGACAAAGGCATTGGTGGTAAGAATGGAAGGAACGCCAACGCCTTTCAACCCTAAATCCAAAAAAGGCAAAATGTCCTACACGGCGTTCATGGGAGCAACTGTTAAAGTTGCTAAGAAAGTAAACCTTTATGGTGAACTTGGTTTTGGAATTTCAATCGCCAATTTGGGCATTACGGTTAGAATTTAAGTTAAAGGGTAAAGAACAAAAATCAAGCAAAGCTCCTGGTTTACACTTTCCAGGGGCTTTTTTCATGTGCCTACCCAACCTCCTTACTTTTTTTTGCGTCGTTAAGCGTGAACTGTTTTGGCAAAAACGACATTATAACTTCAACCACTAAAGCCATCATCAGGAGAAATAGGGCAAAACCCATTGAAAAGAAATTTCCCGAAAAACTTGACAGTAATTTTATTCACGCTTATATTTACCCAATAAAAAAGGAGGTCTTATGAAAAATCGAATGTCTTTCCTTTTGCTTCCGCTCTTGCTCTTTGTTGCTCCCATGTTTGGGCAACAAGCCGAAAAGACACTTGTAAAGTCGTTCAACCTGAATGGCCAAACAGCCGTACTGCTTGATGTGGACGGAACGGTGTCTGTGACGACTTGGAACGAACCACAAATGCGTGTTCAAGTGACCATTACCCTGCAAAATGGCAGTGAGACCATGTTGAAATCCTTAGTGACAGCTGGAAGGTACAATTTGGATTCAAAAGAACTAAACGGCGTTTACAGTATTGTTGCGCCGGGGCTGGAACGTCAAATCAAACTGGGCAGCGGCCAGCAACTTGGCGAAACAGTAAGTTATTCCGTTTTTGTACCCAAAGGAGTTACTCTAACGACTCGACCAGTTGAAGCAGCACAAGTGGATGTTTCAACATCCAGCTTCTGAAATCCAGATAAAACAAAAATAAGGGTGCAGCGTTCTTAAGGACGTTGCACCTTTTTATTTGGGACAATTTTGACTGTTCCACTAATTCAGCCTGACTTTCAATGACTTACAAGATTTCTATATTGCTTTTTTTTAGTCTTTTTTTCAGTGCGGTTGGTTTTTGTCAACTTGAAAAAACACTTCACCAAACCTTCGACTTGGGCGAAAAAACGACCTTGTTGCTCGACCTTTATGGCGAATATGCCATCGTGCCCTGGGCTGGCAACAATGTCCTTGTCGAAACCAATGTGCAACTCTACAACAGCACTTCCTCTGTTTTAAGGCATTTTATTGAAAAAGACCTTAGGTATCAGATTGATGTTGACACGATGCAGGCTGGTGCACTGGTTCTGGTAAGCCATGACAAAAAACGGATTGGGCTTCGCACCAAGACTGGGGCAGAAAGCACAGAGGTAATTACCACGAAAGTCTTTGTCCCAGAAGATTTCATTGTCAAGGATGAAAAAACCCTGATAAAAGTGGTCGATAAAAATTAAAGCTGAGCAATTCAGCCGAAACCCTTGCCAAGACATTTTTCCTTTTCGCAATATCTGCTCACCTTTGGCGCACCATGCGTCAAACCATCGAAATAAAGCTCACACCAGCCGAAGCTGCCAACCCGCAAGACATTGAAAAAAGGGCTGCCGAGGTTTGCCTACTCAAGCCATCAGCCATTGATGAGGTCATTGTGTTGCGTAAGTCCATTGACGCACGGGGCAGCCAGCCGTTGATTTTACTCAAACTTGAAGTCTTTGTCGGAGAAAAGCAGGCACCTGAGCCCGCCTTGTTGGACAACCTCAAAAATGTCGGCGATGCGCCTTCTGTAATAGTGGTGGGCGCAGGGCCAGCAGGTTATTTTGCGGCACTTGAGCTTTTAGAACTTGGCTTGAAACCTATCGTACTTGACCGTGGAAAAGACGTTCGCAGCCGCCGTCGTGACCTTCGGGCCATCCAGCAATTCGGTAATGTAAACCCAAATTCCAACTACTGCTTTGGCGAAGGCGGTGCAGGCACCTACTCAGATGGCAAGCTCTACACCCGTTCCCATAAGAGGGGCGATATTTTCAAGGCGCTTAAACTATTGGTGGAACACGGTGCCTCTTCTGAAATATTAGTAGATGCGCATCCCCATATCGGCTCCAACAAGTTGCCCCAAATTGTCACCAACATCCGGGAAACCATCTTGCATTTTGGAGGAGAGGTTCATTTTGAATCCCTGGTAACTGATATTTTAGTTGAGAATAGCAAGATAAAAGGAGTGGTGGTCAATGAAAACCAAGGACGAATGGCTGATGCCGTGATTTTAGCCACCGGCCATTCAGCAAGGGATATTTACAGCATTTTGCACCGCAACAACATCAAAATAGAGGCGAAACCCTTTGCGCTGGGGGTAAGGGTGGAGCATCCGCAACCGCTAATAGATAGAATCCAGTACCGACAAGAAGAAAGGGATGAACACCTGCCCGCCTCCAGCTATAAACTGGCATGCCAAGTAGGCGACCGGGGCGTTTTCTCGTTTTGCATGTGCCCTGGTGGGCTGGTTGTGCCTGCGGCAACGGCTCCCGGCGAGATTGTAGTGAACGGTATGTCCATGTCGAGGCGAGACTCACCATACGCCAATTCCGGTACCGTCGTTCAGGTGGAACTGGAAGATTTAGCTGGCTTTGCGAAGCACGGCGTGTTTACTTCCCTGGAATTTCAGAAATCCGTAGAGCAGACCATGTTCCATGCAGGGGATGGTGGCCAGCAAGCGCCCGCTCAGCGAATGACCGATTTCGTGAAGGGCAAAATTTCTGCAGCTTTGCCTGGCAGCTCCTATATACCCGGCTTGTTTGCCGCACCATTGCACGACCTTTTGCCAGCCTTTATCTACGATAAATTGAAGAAGGGCATGGTTGACTTTGGCCGCAAGATGAGGGGCTATTTTACGGAAGAAGCAAACGTCATTGCTACGGAAAGCCGAACCAGTTCTCCTGTTCGAATCCCAAGAAACAAAGCAACCTTTATGCACGTAGAAATCGAAGGACTTTTCCCAACGGGAGAGGGCGCTGGTTATGCCGGAGGCATTATTTCAGCGGCAATGGATGGCCAAAACGTGGCAAGAGCGGTTGGAGCGTTCATGAAGAAGTGAAACTTTGACAATTTCATTTAGAAAATCAACAAACATCTCGTAATGTCTAAGCGAAAACTGAAGCAGCAACAACAAGCTGCCACTAAGCAGGTCGTTCAAAAGCGGCCAATCGTCAAGATAACTGAGCCGTTTACAAAACAGACCAAGCTCATCTTGGCAGTTTGTTTTGCCGTTTTGGCCATGCTCGTTTATTCACCGAGCTTCAACTACGACTTCGTCTATGACGATGATGCTGTCGTAAAGGAGAACAAATTCGTGCAGCAAGGATTGGGCGGTCTTGGCAAAATTTGGACAACGAGCTATTTCCAAGGCTACGAGGAGACCATGAATGCCCGTGCCTATCGCCCAATTCCATTGACAACCCTTGCCTTGGAATACAGCGTCTGGGGCCTCAACTCGACGGTCAACCATATTTTCAACCTGCTTTTTTATGGCCTGATAGGCTGCTTCACTTTCTTGTTTTTGTCAAAACTGCTGCGTAATGTGCACCCGGCTATCCCGATAATAGCCACTTTGCTTTTTTTGCTCCATCCCATACATTTGGAGGTAGTTGCGAATATCAAAAGTCGTGACACCATGCTTGGCTACCTCGGATTTGTTGTGGCTTCATGGCTCCTGCTCGTTTATCTTGATACCAAAAAAATACTACCCTTGGTTTTTTCTTTGCTGTTCTATGGCATAGGATTACTTTCCAAGGAAGAAGTGCTGACTACCGTTGCCTTGATACCATTCATGCTATGGTTTTTCAGGGACAGGAAGCCGGGGCGGATTTTCTTCACTACCCTACCCTTTTTGGCCGTAGCGCTTGGATACTTGATGTTGAGGTCAAACATCCTTGGAGGATTGAATGAAGGGGTCACACTCACCGAATTGGACAATTCCTTGCTTGCCGCCAATGGTTTCGGCGAACGGACGGCATCTAATATTTTGGTGCTGGGCAAGTACCTGTTGATGACCATCTTCCCACACCCACTTATTAGCGATTACTCCTACAGCACGCTCCCAGTCGTTGGCTGGGGAGATTGGCGGGTCTATTTGGCTTTATTGGCCAATGTTGGACTGCTGGCCATGTTGGTGCATGGTTTCAAAAAGAAGACACTTTACAGCTACGGTGCTTTGCATTACTTCATCACCGTGTCGATGTTTACCAGCATCATCGTGACCAATGTTAGTGCCTACAACGACCGATTCCTCTTTACGCCGGTACTCGGCATTTGTATCATTTTGGCCTGGCTGATTTCACTCCTCATCAAAAAAACGGAAGATGGTACTGAGGCCAACGCTACCGCTTTTTTCAAGCACAATTTTGTACCAGTTGCTTTGATGGCACTGGTTGGAGCTATTTCCATTTTCAAGATAGAAAGCCATCTGCCTTATTGGAAAGACCGCTTTGCACTTTTTGAGCATGACGCCACCCTGGCTCCCAACAACGCCCGAATGCGAAAAAACCACGGCGGTTCCTTGGCAAGGATGGCAGTAGCTGCACAAGAGAAGGACCCAAATGTTGCCAGGCAATACGCAACAAAATCCTTGAAGGAACTCGATGCAGCACTCGCCATTTACGACAACATGCCAACAGGGCATATCCACAAAGGCAATATGTACATTATCCTTGGGGAATATGACAAAGCCGAAGAATCTTTGAAATACGCTTTGGAAATTGAAAAAGGCAACTACTTCGCCATGACGAGCCTTGGAAACGTCTATCTACGCAAGAGCAAATACCAAGATTGTGTGCAGTTGCTAGAACAAATAGGCAAGAACTATAGAAAATCGAGCGATGCTTACCTGCTATCCATTTGCTATGAACGATTGGGAAATACGCAGAAGGCAACGGAGTATCGGCAACTTTCGGGGAAGTAATGCTGATTCACTTATTTTAAAATATTCAAAACGCAATCTTTTGCCTTTCAACCATTTAGTTGAAGTATTTCCAAGCAATTCCATCCCACCTTCGAAGCATAGAGCCTATCCCGTAAAATGTTGACC
>JANPLH010000376.1:0-15441 GCA_031426435.1 Saprospiraceae bacterium
TAACGTGAGTTATGGCATTTCGATTTGCTTTGATGGGATAAATACGCATGGTTTTTCATCGTAGTAGGAATACGCTATCACTCCGCCGATGATGTGCGCCATTGCGTTGATTGGGCTGCGGTGTCGAGTATGGTCAACATCGAAAACCGTCATCAATATGTCGTTCACGGACTCGATTACGGCCCTTTTGCGCAGCCAAAGTTTGTCCGTAAATTGCATCAATTTGTTTTTCATGTTCTTTCTCAGCTTTGTTATGATTTGGATGCCCTGCATATAGTATTTCTCGAACAGCTTGGTCAGGTATCCCTTGTCGCCATAACATTTTCCTTCAAGCCCATTGAAAAGGGTGTCAAGGATTTGCTGGTCGTTGTCGGAGACGTTGGCCGCACTTAGGGCAAAGTTCATGACCTGTCCTAAGTTGTTGATAATCAGGTGCAATTTCAGCCCAAAGAACCAGCCCGTGCTGGATTTGCCCCTTTTGGCAAGCCCCTTGAACACGCAGTTTGATGCAATCCTCCTGTTGTCGCAGACTGGGAGTTTTTTCGAGTCAATGAAGTAGCGCCCCGTCTTTTTGGACTTTGAGTGCTGAACGAGCGCAAAGAGGTAAAGGTGGATGAACACCTTGTGCATGATGGCCACAAAACGGCCGTAGGCAACGGCACTTGGGAAATATGAACTCATTTGTTTCAAAACCATGTCCTCGTAGTAGTACTGGAAGTTCTTGTACCCAGAGTAGTGATAGAAACAGATGATGGTCAATATCTCACTTGTGCCCATACGGGGCTGAGGGGTTTTCCTGGCTTTTCCGTTACGGCTCAAGCCTCTTTCGGCCAGCCATTTTTCGAGCGAATTGCAGAAATCATCTGCATCAATGAAGATTTCGTACAGCTTATTTTCTTTAAATTCGTTGTCCATAGAGGCTAATTTTTGAGTTGTTAAGGCGTAGGAACCTCAAAAGACTCAATTTTTAGTCTCTTTTTCAAGACAATGAACTGATAATCAATCTCTTATTGCCATAACTCACGTTGATTTTAAGTTGGCAAAGAAAGGGAAAAAGACCAAGCTTACATATTTCCTCCGATACTGCACTTACTTCGCACTGTGCATTCGTAAAACCTACCACCAAAAAAAGGCAGCTACTCCAACCAACCCAGATGACATGCAAACTATAAAGGCAAGGACAGCAATTTTCAATGGATAAAGCTTGTCTGGACTTTTTGTGAAATAAGCCACCACCCAATTAACCAGCCCTAGCAACACAGAGAATAGCACCGCTAATGCAAGTGGCATCTCTGTACGAACCATGAAACTTCTCGGCAGTTCAGCTTTCAATTGTTCATGCATCTCTTCAGTACCCAAGTAGAGGTAGGCGCTCAAAAACCAGATGGCATAAGCCGCTGCGAATATTAGTGTCAAGTTCGTAACTGTGATTACGTTTTTCATTGCTTACATATTCCTCCGATACTGCCCCCCCACCTCGTACAGCGCATTTGTAATCTCGCCCAGCGAGCAATGCTTCACCGCCTCCATCAGCGCCCCGAAGATGTTCTCGTTGTGCAGCGCCGCCAATTGCAGGGTTTTCAGCGCCGTATTGCCAACGTTGGCTTTTTTCAAGTTTTCCACTGTCTCAATCTGCGCCAGCTTCTCCTCCTCCGTGGAGCGGATGACCTCACGGGGCAGGATGGTCGGTGAGCCAGTGCTGCTCAGGAAGGTGTTCACCCCGATAATGGGGTACTCGCCACTGTGCTTTTGGTGCTCGTAATAGAGGCTTTCCTCTTGTATTTTGCCACGCTGGTACATCGTCTCCATCGCCCCCAGTACGCCGCCTCGCTCAGTAATGCGGTCGAATTCAGCGAGCACGGCGGCTTCCACCAAGTCTGTAAGTTCTTCGATAATGAAAGCGCCCTGGAGCGGGTTTTCGTTCTTCGCCAAGCCGAGTTCGTGGTTGATGATGAGCTGGATGGCCACCGCCCGGCGCACGCTTTCCTCGGTCGGAGTGGTGATGGCCTCGTCGTAGGCATTGGTGTGCAACGAGTTGCAGTTGTCGTAGATGGCGTAGAGCGCTTGGAGCGTTGTGCGGATGTCGTTGAAGTCAATTTCCTGAGCGTGGAGCGAGCGCCCACTGGTCTGGATATGGTATTTGAGCATCTGGCTGCGCTCGTTTGCTCCGTATTTTTCCTTCATCGCCTTCGCCCAGATGCGGCGGGCCACCCGACCAATGACGGCATATTCCGGGTCAACGCCGTTCGAGAAAAAGAAGCTGAGGTTCGGCGCAAAATCATCAATGTTCATGCCCCGGCTCAGGTAGTATTCCACGAAGGTAAATCCGTTGGACAGCGTGAACGCCAATTGCGAAATCGGGTTCGCACCTGCCTCCGCTATATGGTAACCACTTATGCTCACCGAATAAAAATTGCGGACTTTGTTTTCGATGAAATATTGCTGCATATCGCCCATTAATTTCAAGGAAAACTCCGTGGAAAATATACAAGTATTTTGCGCTTGGTCTTCTTTTAAAATATCGGCTTGTACCGTGCCACGTACAGCGTTGAGTGCCTTATTTTTCAGGGGTTCATAAATATCTGGCGACAATATTTGGTCGCCCGTTAAACCCAATAAGATTAAACCCAATTGATTATTCCCGTCGGGAATATCGCCTAAATAAGATGGACGTTTAATCCCCTTATTGTCATATAATTCCACCAATTTATTTTCCACTAAATGCTCCAGTTTATGCTCCTGGATATACCCCTCGCATTGCTGGTCAATGGCGGCGTTCATAAAAAAGGCACATATCGTGGCAGCTGGGCCATTGATGGTCATGCTCACCGAGGTGTTGGGGGCGCAGAGGTCGAAGCCGGAGTAGAGCTTTTTGGCGTCATCGAGGCAGCAGATGCTCACACCGGAATTGCCGATTTTGCCATAAATATCGGGGCGTGGGTGAGGGTCTTCGCCATACAAGGTTACCGAATCGAAGGCTGTCGAAAGGCGGTTGGCAGGCATGCCTTTGCTCAGGTAGTGGAAGCGGCGGTTGGTGCGCTCCGGTGCGCCTTCCCCGGCGAACATGCGGGTGGGGTCTTCGCCCTTGCGCTTGAACGGGAAAACGCCAGCCGTGTAAGGGAACTCCCCCGGCACGTTTTCCTGCAAGACCCAGCGGGTGATTTCGCCCCAGTCCTTGAACCTCGGCAGGATGACCTTCGGGATTTTTGTGCCTGAGAGCGACCTCCACTTCGTTGGCAATTTTATCTGTTTGCCCCGCACTTCGTAAATGAACTCGTCCGCTTGGTAGTTGGCAAGTTTATCTGCCCACCCCTCAATGATTTTGCGCACCGAGGCATCTATTTCGCTGTATGTTTCTTCATAAATCTTGGTCAATCCCGACTTTAAATCCCCGCTCACCACTTCACAGGAAACCTTGAGCGCATAAGCCTTTCCAGCCAGTTCTGCCTGCTTCCTTGCCCATTGGTCGTACTTGCGGTTGTTCTCCGAAATCTCCGACAAGTACCTCGTCCGGTGCGGCGGGATGATGAAGATTTTCTCGCTCATCTCCTCGGCGGCGTGAAAATTGGACTTCAAATCCGTCCCCGTTTTTTCCACCAAAAGCTTCATCATTTTGGCATACAAAACGTTCGTTCCGGGGTCGTTGAACTGGCTGGCGATGGTGCCGACAACGGGCATCTCGTCCACTTCCTTCGTCCAAAGCTGATGCGCCCGCTGGTACTGTTTGCGCACGTCCCGAAGGGCATCCTGAGCGCCCCGCTTGTCGAATTTGTTGATGGCGATGAGGTCGGCGAAGTCAATCATGTCAATCTTCTCCAATTGCGAAGCGGCCCCAAATTCGGGCGTCATCACATAAAGCGACACGTTGCTGTGGTCAATGATTTCGGTGTCTGACTGCCCGATGCCGCTGGTCTCCAGCACCACGAGGTCGAAACCCGCCGCCTTGAGGATTTCCACCGCCGACTGCACGTATTTTGAGAGCGCCAAATTGCTCTGCCGGGTGGCGAGCGAGCGCATGAAGACCCGGTCGTTGTTCACGGCGTTCATGCGGATACGGTCGCCGAGCAGCGCCCCGCCGCTCTTTCTCTTGCTGGGGTCAACGGAGATGATGGCGATGGTTTTGCCTGCCCCTTTGGGGTTTTGGAAATCCAATAAAAATCGCCGCAAAATCTCATCCACCAGACTCGACTTGCCCGCCCCACCCGTGCCGGTGATACCGAGTACGGGCGTGTTTTTCAGTGCCGGATTTTTATCAAAAACCGCCTTCAACTGCGGGCGGATGGCCGTTTCATAATGCTCGGAATCGTTCTCCGCTGCTGAAATCATGCGGGCGATGGAGACCGTATCTTTCGCCAAAAATTTCTTCACCTCGCCGTTCAGATTGATGCCAACGGGGAAGTCGCATTGCTGCAGCACGTCGTTTATCATGCCTTGGAGGCCCATCTGCCGCCCGTCGTCGGGGGAGTAGATGCGGCTGATGCCGTACTGGTGCAGTTCCGCTATTTCCGAAGGCAAAATGGTGCCGCCGCCGCCGCCGAAGATTTTGATATGGCCAGCGCCCCTTTCTTTCAAAAGGTCGTGCATGTACTTGAAGAACTCGTTGTGGCCGCCCTGGTACGAGGTAATGGCGATGCCCTGCACGTCTTCCTGAATGGCCGTGTTCACGATTTCATGCACCGAGCGGTTGTGGCCAAGGTGGATGACCTCCGCCCCGCTGGCCTGCATGATGCGGCGCATGATGTTGATGGCTGCGTCGTGCCCGTCGAAGAGGCTGGCGGCAGTGACGAGGCGAATTTTGTGGTGGGGGTGGTAGGGCTGTACGTTTTCCATGATGCTAATTTGGTTTAGCCGCCCGTTTAGCGGCAATTGTTCTTTGTTGAAAATGGTAGGGGTTTCATCTCCAAACCAAATTTGGAGCGCTTAGGACTTTGTGCGTCGCAAAATTAGCAAAAACGACCGTCTGCAAACCCGAAAGATTGGCGTTAACTTCTCTTACAATCGTCCCACCATTTGGCAACATGGCTATTGGGGAAGAAGGATTTTGGCAAATAATCATGCTCTCATCAAAAACCCTCCACTCCCAATTTGCGAAGCACCACGTCCACTTCGTCGGGGGTGTTCACGTTCAACAGCACATCGGGGTGGGGCGCATCAATGACATGAACGGAGGAATTGATGAGCACCTTGCGGGGGCAGGAGTAGCCCTGCGCCAAGAATTGCAGCAGCACGGGGTAGCTCTTTGGCTCCCAAATGGCCACCAATGGCTCTGGGAAACCACTCTCCGGGCTGCGGTAGGCCGTGGCAATAGCCGACGGATTTCGTTGTGAAACGAGGTGGCGCAGTGCCGCTTCATCGAGCAAGGGCAGGTCGCATGCCACCACCAGCCAAGCGCAGTCCGGCTCCTGGCGCAACGCCGAGAGGATGGCCCCCATTGGGCCAAGGCCGAGGAAAGTATCGGGCAGCACGTCATGGGTATAGACCAGTTCGCCCGCCTGCTCCGGTCGGCAGGAGAGGTGCGTCTTGCGGCATATTTTTTCCAAAATATCCACCATCATGTCCCGTTGTGGCTTGCTGTGGTATTGCAGCACGCTCTTGTCGGTACCCATGCGGCGGCTCTTGCCACCTGCCAGCACAAGCCCGTGCAATGGTGGTACGGCATCATGGATTTTTTTCTCAAAGAACGAATGAATGGCTTGAAAATCAGCCAGTTGCAGCACGGGTATTTTATCCAAGCCTGGCAGGTTTTCCTTTAAAAAATCAAAAGGCGAAAGGGTGGGGTCGGTCAACAAAATCAACTGCACATCCGTCAATCGGTCTAGCTTGCGGCGCAGGGATTCCTCCTTTTTTGAGTCAATGACAACCACCTGTTTCTTGGCGGCGAAATGGTTGCCGTTCACCAGCACAAGGTCCATTTCGTTGAACATCGGGCGGAGCTGGTAGCTCTCCGGCTTGCCCATGAAGTCGAGGCGGTTGTACTCGATTTTATCAGTAAGCTCCATTTTGGCTCCGTGTCCTAACTGCCCACTGCCAACTGTAAAACTGCCCACTGCCTTATGGTCAGCGTCCACATAAGCACATTTCCACTTCGACGAAAATGCGTCGCAAAGCTGTGCGGCCAACTGCTTGATTTGCCCACAGTCAATGCCAAGGATGGCCCACTCGTTCCGTCCATAATTGCCGAGCGATGGCCTGGCTATTGCTTCGTGCTTTTTGTGCTGCTTCATGATTTGAAATGCCATTCGGTGAATCAACCCCTTTTAAAATCCTTTTTGCCGCCCGTCTTTTCTACTAACATTGTTTCCTTTATCACAATGTCGTGCGACATTGCCTTGCACATATCATATATGGTGAGTGCCGCCACGGTGGCCCCGGTCAGCGCCTCCATTTCCACCCCGGTCTTGCCCGTCAGGCTGGTCTCGCACTCGATAACGACCTCCCGCCGCTCGTTCAGGGCGATGCGCACCTGACAGTTTTCGAGGCCCAAAGGGTGGCAAAGCGGGATAAGTTCTCCCGTGCGTTTGGCAGCCATTACCCCTGCGATGATGGCCGTTTGGAACACGGGGCCTTTCTTCGTTTGGATGTCGTCGTTGCTGAAATGCTGCAAAATCAACTCGTCCAGTACCACGATGCTTTGGGCCTTGGCCGTGCGGCGGGTGATTGGCTTGGCGCCCACGTCCACCATGGAGGGGTTGCCGGCGGCATCGAGATGGGTGAAATTTTTTGACATAAAAACCAATGCAATGGGGTTGCTGCGCAAAGTTAGCGCTTGTTTTTGGCGCCAACATGCCAAAAATCACAAGGGAGGTGGGTTTTTTGCCAAAAAGATTACGACTGTGGAGTTTTGTTTTACCTATTTTTGCCGCCTTGAAAGACGTTAGACACAAGACATTAGACATTAGAATGCCAAACCCGGGGAATGTCTAAAGCCTATCATCTAATGTCTATTGTCTAAAATCTATCTTCTAAAAAGCAGCAGCATGAAATTCGGCGTAGTGATTTTCCCTGGCTCAAACTGTGACCACGACATGCTCCATGTCCTGGGCAATGTGATGCAGCAGGAGGTAGTGGCGCTCTGGCACAAGGACAGCCAACTGCCCTCCGACCTCGATTGCGTGATACTGCCAGGTGGCTTCTCCTTCGGCGACTACCTGCGCTGCGGGGCCATTGCCCGTTTTTCGCCGCTGATGGAGTCGGTGATTGCATTTGCCAACGGCGGTGGCTTTGTGTTCGGTATCTGCAACGGCTTCCAAATTCTTTGCGAGGCAGGCTTGTTGCCGGGTGTATTACTCCGCAACGACCGCCAGAAGTTCATCTGCCGCAATGTTTACCTGAAATCCATGACCCGCAACTCGGCCATCACCTCCCGCATTGATTCGCAGGCGGTGCTGAAAATCCCGATTGCCCACGCCGAAGGGTGCTACTACGCCGACACAGCCACATTGGTCGAATTGGAGGCCAACGACCAAATCCTTTTCAAATACTGTACGCCCACTGGCGAAATCACTGCCGAGGCAAACCCCAATGGCGCCCTGCTCAACATTGCTGGCATCTGCAACAAGGGACGCAACGTGTTTGGCATGATGCCACACCCTGAGCGGGCCTCGGAAGATGCTCTTGGCAATACCGATGGGCGCATCCTGTTCGAGTCACTGCTACAAGCGGTGGAAGTGATGGCATAGAGAGAATTGGTTTGACGATGAATGGAGAAGTCCTTGTTTGTAGTTTTTTTGAAAAAAATGCCAACAGACAAGGCAAAAGCATAATTTTACAAAAATAATTAATCTGTTCAGCGCTTTTGGCCTGAACTTGGATGAACGAGCGAACTTACAACTACATTCAATTTGCTGAAACTGAACGATTTACAATTGTAGTTTTCAACGACAACAACTTAAACGTAAACTGAACATGAAGTCGAAACTTGTACTTTGGGGCAGCAACGCCCAGGATGAAAAATGCTTGATTGCCGTTTCCTTGCGGGCGGACGAAAACAAAGTTGACATTTGGACCTTCCCCGAATCGGTGGCCACTGAGGACTTTTACCAAAAAATGATGAAGGAATGGCGTGACGGCAGCGGCATGGAAATGACCGATGCAACCACCCATATCGAGCGCGACCTGAGCCTCTCCGACAGCCTGCTCCCCGACGATATGAAGGTGGAGCGTGGCGACGTGGTGCAGCGGGCACAGAGCGAATGGCATTTTGCCGTGCTCTCCTCCAAGCTGAACGAGTCTTACGAAAACCAGCTGACCGAACTGAAAGAACGAGTAGGCAAGCTCGAATCCTTCGACCAACCGACTTGGGACAAGCTCAAAGAATTCTGGGACAAAGTACAAGAACAAGTGCGTGACCGCAACCTCTTCCGCGACCACGCCGACCGATTGAGGAACAACCTCAACGAACTCTTCGGAGAAATGAAGACCATGCGCTCAAAGCTCGACGACGAGTTCCAAAGCTTATCGAAGGAAGCGCACGATAAATTCTTCGCTGCCCTCGACGAGGTGGAGCGCAAGATGGAAAGCGGTGCCCGTGTGCCCGTGCTTTTTGATGAGCTGCGCAAATTGCAGAGCATGTTCCGGGAGTCGAAAACCCTCACCCGCGAGCATCGCAACAAAGTTTGGGACAAACTCGACGGCACTTTCAAGGCCGTGAAGCAAAAGCGCTTCGGCGGCAAGCCAGGCGGCGACCCAAATGCCAAGGGCGGTGGTTCTATGCTGCAAGGCACCCAGCACCGCTTGGACGGCCTGCTGACAGCCATTGACAAAATGGAACAATCCATTCGTCGTGACCGCAACGACCTGGATTTTCAAATGCACAAAATCAACACCACCGACGGCCAGTTGGAGGCGCAGATACGCCAGGCAAAGCTCAAAATGATTGAGGAGCGGGTTCATTCCAAAGAGGAGAAGCTCAATGAGATGACTGCTACTAAAATCGAACTCGAAAAGCGCATCGGTTCTTTGAAGGAAAAAGAAGCCCGACGTGCAGCACAGGAAGCCGCCAAAGAAAAAATCGTCGGTGAAATGAAGGCCGCAGCCGAGGCACGTGAAGACGTAGCCGAGAAATTGGACAAGGCCGCCGAGGAAATTAGCACCGCCAAAGGCAAAAAGGCACCAAAGGCTGCCAAGGTGGAAGAGCCTTTGGCTGCAGAGGAACCCGTTGCCGCCGAAACGCCAGCCGATGAGGAAGCGCCCAAGACCGAGGCTCCCAGAACAGAGTCCATCCTTGGTGCTGTCAGCACTATCATGGGCGAGTCTTTCGACGACATTGTTGACACCGTGAAGGCCGTAGCCAGCGTCATTGGTGATAAAATCGAGGAAGCCATTGACGATCTAAAAGAAGACTTCCACGAGGCGACCACACCAGAAGCACCTGCCGAGGAAACAGTTGTTGCCGAAGCGCCAGCTGCTACCGAGGAAGCGCCCGCTACCGAGGAAGCCGAACCAGTTGTTGCCGAAGCGCCAGCAGCTACAGAGGAAGCAGCACCCGCTGCCATGGAAGCCGAACCAGTTGTTGCCGAGGAAACAGTTGTTGCTGAAGAGGCACCTATTGCCGAGGAAGTTGCAAGCGAAAAGACAGAGGAAGCCTAATCAGGCCAACTTTTCAAGGATAAAAAGCCCTGTGCCAGCAAAGCATGGGGCTTTTTTTTTTCGTTGAAATAGGTTGGCACCAAAAACCAAGAAATGCCGACTTTCGCAGACCTAACTTTTTTGCTTTGGAAAAAATACATAACTATATCAATGGTCAGCTTGTCGCTGCGCAAAGCGGCACTTGGCTCGACAACTATGAACCTGCCACAGGCAAGGTCTATTCCCTCATCCCCGACTCAGATGCCAGTGACGTGCAGGCTGCCGTGGCCGCCGCCGAAGCCGCCTTCCCCGCTTGGTCGAGCTGTGGGGTGAACGAGCGCTACCGCATCCTGCACCGCATCGCCGACCTCATCGAGGAGCGGCTGGAAACGTTTGCGCAAGCGGAAAGCAGGGACAGCGGGAAGGCCATCACCACCGCCCGTACGGTGGACATCCCACGGGCGCAGGCCAATATCCGTTTCTTCGCAACGGCCATCCTGCACTTCGGCACGGAGTCGCACCAGATGGAGGGACAGGCAGTGAACTACACGCTGCGGCAGCCCATTGGCGTGGTTGGCTGCATCTCGCCCTGGAACCTCCCGCTCTATCTTTTCACTTGGAAAATAGCGCCCGCCCTTGCCGCTGGTAACTGCGTGGTGGCCAAACCCTCAGAACTGACGCCCATGACGGCCTTTTTGCTGGCGCAAATCTGCATGGAAGCTGGGTTGCCCGCTGGCGTGCTGAACATCGTCCATGGCCTTGGCCCAAAAGCAGGTCAGGCTATCGTGGAACACCCAAAAACAAAGGCCATCAGCTTCACGGGTGGCACGTCCACGGGGCGTATCCTTGCCCGCACGGCTGCGCCGATGTTTAAAAAACTATCGCTGGAACTGGGCGGCAAAAACCCGAACATCATCTTTGCCGATTGCAATTTCGAAGAGGCGATGAGTACCACTGTTCGTTCCAGCTTCGCCAACAACGGGCAGATATGTCTCTGTGGTTCAAGGATTTACATCGAAAGAAAAATCTACGTTAAGTTCCGGAACGAGCTGGTGCACCGAGCGAAGGCACTGAAAACAGGCAACCCCGCCGACCCTGAAAATGACCTTGGTGCCCTCGTCAGCGAGCAACACCGGGCCAAGGTGATGGGCTACCTCGACATTGCGAAGCAAGAAGGCGGCGCCCTCCTCTGCGGCGGCAAAATCCTCCGGCCTTCCGAAGAATTGGCCAACGGCTACTACCTCAGCCCGGTTATCATCGAGGGGCTGCCGAGTGATTGCCGTACCAATCAGGAGGAAATCTTTGGCCCGGTGGTCACGCTACAGCCATTTGATACGGAGGAGGAGGCGCTCGCCCTCGCCAACGGCACCGAGTATGGCCTTGCTGCCACGCTTTGGACGCAGGACATCAGCCGAGCCACCCGCATGGCCGAGCGCCTGCAATCAGGCATCGTCTGGATAAATTGCTGGATGCTTAGGGATTTGCGGACACCGTTCGGCGGCGTGAAAAGCTCCGGCGTGGGGCGGGAAGGCGGGGTGGAGGCGTTGCGGTTTTTTACGGAGGCGAAGAATGTGTGCGTGCGGTATTAATTCCTCAATTCCCTTGTCATATCCCCTGCCTTTATCCGCCCTTCGATGGCCCTTATCTTCCACTGCGTGAACTTCTG
This sequence comes from Saprospiraceae bacterium, assembly GCA_031426435.1. GTDB lineage: Bacteria > Bacteroidota > Bacteroidia > Chitinophagales > Saprospiraceae > UBA6168. The sequence continues at coordinate 11,234 of JANPLH010000376.1, forward strand.
GTTGGACTCGAAGCCGTGGCCGTAGATGATTTCGTCAGGGCGGCGCACGATGACGAACTTGGTGGTGTGTACCCTGTCTTTTTCCTCTTCCCAAATCAGTTCCTCCGTTTCGAGGCGCTCCCCAGCACTGCCCGTCCACACGACGCTGTCCTGCACGACGAATTTGCCGTTGTTGTCGTAGCGCTCGGCGTATTTGGCGGTCATGCGGCCCGTGACGGTTTGGCCATCCGGTCCAAAAAACTCGACTGTGAGGCCGTCGGGGAATTCTTGGTAGGGGTCTTTTTTGTCCAAATGCCGCAGAAGCTTCGGGCTGACAATGCGCAGCTTGAGGATGGCCGAATCGCTGTAAAGCAGCTCGACGCCCGTGGCGGTTTCCACCAGCGTCTCGTCACGGGAGAAAAGGCGATTGACCTCGTTGATGTCGTTTTCGCAGGAGGTGAGAAGGATGGCCAGTAATAAAATCGGGTAGAAAAATTTCATCTATAGAAAACTTGCGAGCGCAAAGTTACACTGATTCCTTTTCCAAACCTTAACGGCAAATTTTCACAAATCTCTATCGAGGTTTTTATCAAACCAAACCAACGCCTGTTCCTCCGGGTCGCCATTATAATTCACTGTGATTTCCTCACCCGGCGATATGGTTTTAATACAATAAAAATCTATCGTATCATGCTCGTAGTCAAGCAGGTAGCGGGCATTGGGCTGGTAGGAGTGGTTGAACAACGAGCCATTGCCGAGCGCGATGGCGCATTGCGTTTGGTCATCTCCCCAAAGAAAATAGTAATCGTGCAAACGGGTGCCGTGGATGGCGGGCAGGTCTTCCGCTGGCAGCACGATGGCCGGGCAGATTTCAATCAAATCACCCTCCTCCAGCGTCTCCCCGGTGAAGACGCCCCGGCCGCCGAGGTCGCTGTCGGCGATGTAAAGGAAGGGGACACGTTGAGACATGGATGGAAATTGGGAAATTGGGAAATTGGGAAATTGGAGACGCAGCCAAGCTTTGAAGTAGCTTAATTTCCAATTTCCTAATTTCCCAATTTCATTAAAATTCTGCTTGCCCAGCTGCCCGTGGGAAGGCAATCACGTCACGGATATTGCTCATGCCCGTGATGAACAGCACCATCCGCTCGAAGCCGAGGCCGAAGCCGGCGTGGGGGCAGCCTCCGAATTTGCGAAGCTCCAAGTACCACCAAAGCTCCTCTTCGTGGATGCCCTGGGCGTGGATGCGCTCCAACAGTTTGCCGTGGCGCTCCTCCCGCTGCGAGCCACCGATGACCTCGCCGATGTACGGGAACAGGATGTCCATGGCTGCCACGGTCTCCTTGCCGGGTTCGGTGCCATCGTTTTCCCGCATGTAAAACGCCTTGATGGACTTCGGATAGTCTCGCACGACGACGGGCTTTTGGAAATGCTTCTCCACGAGGTAGCGCTCGTGCTCGCTTTGAAGGTCTTTGCCCCACTGCACGTCAAACTTGAACTTGCCTTTTTTATAAGTATTCGAGTTGCGGAGGATGTCCACGGCCTCGGTATAGGTGATGCGCTCGAAGTCGTTGTCCACCACGAAGCGGAGCATGTCAACGAGGCCCATCGGGCGGCGGTCTTCCTGCTTCATGTTCTTTTCCTCGTCCTTGATGCGCTTGTCGAGGAAGGCGAGGTCGTCGGGGTAGTTGTCGAGGATGTGACGGATGAGGTATTTCACGAAGTCCTCGGCCAGTTCCATGTTGTCGTGGATGTCGTTGAAGGCAACCTCTGGTTCAATCATCCAGAACTCGGCCAAGTGGCGGGTCGTGAACGACTGCTCAGCCCGGAACGTGGGGCCGAAAGTATAAATTTTGCCCAAGGCCAAGGCCGCAATCTCGCCCTGCAACTGGCCAGAAACGGTCAGGTTGGTGCTTTTTCCGAAGAAATCTTCCTTGAAATCAATTCCGCCGGATTCGGTACGGGGCAGGTTTTCGAGGTCGAGTGTCGTCACCCTGAACATCTCGCCAGCGCCCTCGGCGTCGCTGCCTGTCACGATGGGTGTGTGCATATAGTAATAGCCACAGTCGTTGAAATATTTGTGTACAGCGTAGGCCACGGCGTGGCGTATGCGGAATACGGCGCTGAACGTCTGTGTCCTCATGCGGAAATGCGCCTTTTCCCGCAGGTACTCCATCGTCATGTTCTTCGGCTGGAGGTGGTAGTCCTCTGGGATGCACTCACCCAGTAGTTCGATGTTTTCAGCCATCAGTTCGACGGCCTGGCCAGCGCCCTGCGACTCGACGAGCTTGCCCGTGACCGAAATACAGGCGTGGAACTGGATTTTTTTCAAAAACTCCTCTTCGAATTTTTCAAAGTCCACCACCACCTGTAGTGTGTTGAACGAAGAGCCATCATAGAGGGCGATGAAGCGGTTGGAGCGGAAGGAGCGCACCCAGCCGGAGACTTTTACTTCGGTGCCGATTTGTGGCTCCCGCAATATTTCAGCGATTTCTGTTCTTTTCATATTGAGTTTGATTCATGTAGTCGCCAAATTCATTTGGCAGACTGGTTTTCTATAAAGCCTGCCAAATAAATTTGGCGGCTACAAACGGGCGGCGAAAATACAGCAAAAACTTGCGCCAAGCGGCACAACCATTGATGAAATGGAAAAAACGTTGTCTTCGTAAACTTGGTTTCAATGAAAAAGGCCCTGACAGATGTCGGGGCCTTTTTTCTCCATCATAATTTTCCAATACCTTTTCTCAGTGGGCAGTTCGACAGTGGGCAGTTAGGGCCGTGGTAGCAGCCATTGGCTGCTAATTGCCCACTGACAAACCCGCCTACGGCAGACAAGCTGCCAACTCAATTCGCCCGTGTGTTTGACTCCAGGTACGCCATCGCCCCGGGGTTTTGCATCATGGTGAAGAGCATTTCCTTGGCCCGGAACAATTGGGCCTTCACCGTGCCGAGCGGGATTTCCAGTTCGGTGGCGATTTCCTCGTAGCTCAGTTCCTCGTAGTAGCGCAGCTCAATCATGAGGCGGTACTTGTTGCTGAGTTGTCCGAGTACGGAACGCACCATTTGAAGGCGCTGTTGGCGAATGATTTCCTCTTCCGGATTTCGGGCATAGTTGCGGATGGTGCCCGTGAAGTCACGGTCGCCATTCGATTCCATGGGCTGGTCAATGCTCAGGAAGTGCATGCGCTTCTTGCGGATGTGGTCAATGCAGTTATTGACGGCAATCTTGAAAAGCCAAGTGGAAAAGGCGTAGTGCGGGGCATAGGTCGTCAGCTTGTTGAAAGCCTTGCCAAACGCCTCAATGGTCAGGTCTTCCGCATCGTCGTGGTTGCGCACCATCTTGAAAAGGTGGTTGTACACGCTGGCACGGTAACGGTCAAGTAGTGTGGAGTAGGCTTGCTGGTTCCCTGAAATGGCCGCCGTGACGAGTTGAAAGTCTTCGGATGCCTTGGGTGAAAGCCTTGTTGCAGTAGCGCTAACTGGGTGTTTCGTAAGTGTTAATTCCATCGCTGGGTGTCGTCGTTGTTCATGAGAACTGACGGTGCGAACACGAGATAGTAAAGTACCAGTAAGCCATCAAAAATTGGGAGCCAAACTCGCAACGAACGGTGTTGCATTTTGCTCAAAATAACGCTGCCTACTACCATTACTACACCCATTCTCACCGCATATCCCAATAGAGCAAACATTATGCTAATTTTGAATATCAGTAATGCGCCTCCCAAAAAAAAGTGTAGTAAATGACTCATAGTGAGCAAACTAAGAATAAATTTATCCTTAATTTTATATTCAGAACCGGTCGTGAAGTGCCTTGTCTTTTGGCGGTAGTATGCCCGCCAGGTTGTTTTTGGCTTCGAGTAAACGAAGGTTTTCGGATTGAGCCGGATGCCGACCTTGCCACGGTTTGCCACCGCATTGACGAAAAGGTCGTCATCGCCGCTGGCAAGGTGCTCGTGGCTGCGGAAGCCGCCGCTACGCTCATAAAGCTCCTTTCGGTAGGCCAGGTTCCTGCCGACCCCCATGTAGGGGTGCCCGGCGAGGGCGAGGGAAAGGTATTGCACCGCAGTGTACCAAGCCTCGAACCTGACCCATTTGTTCAGGGGACCAGGAGCCTCGTCGTAGGGCGCTACCCCCAGCACGATGTTGGCGCGCTCGTCCATGCCAGCCATCATCCCTTCAACCCAATCAAGGCTGGCTGGCACACAGTCGGCATCCGTTAATAAAAGAAC
>JANPLH010000377.1:0-4563 GCA_031426435.1 Saprospiraceae bacterium
GCCAGAACCAATGCGGGTGAAAGACGTAGTGCTTAACGGCGTCTATGACTACTACCAGCGGGGCCGGGTGAGCAACATCCTCAAGACCTTCAACCACGTGAACATGAACCTTGACGTGGATGGGCGACGGGTGAGCCGAAAGGACATCACCAATTTTACCCAAGACCTTGATATGAAAAAAGCGGCGCTCACTACCAGCTTCGATGTGGGCGACAAACTGAGCGTGAAGCACACCATGATGAGCCTGCGGCACTTGCCCTATACGGCACTAACCATCGTTGAAATTACAGCAAAAAAAGACGTGACCATTACCCCCATGAGTGTCATCGAAGCACCCGACCATTTGTCGGATGTGCGGAATTTGTATGCCGAGATAGACCGCCCCCACGTGCTGATTCCACTGATGAGTTCTGTTGGAACAAGCCCTTCTGGCAAGCTGACGGTGGCAGCGAGCAACGCTTTTGTTTTTGAGGAAAAACACGGCTCGGAACCCGACCTCATCCACGAGGATTGGGACTACAATATGCACCTCACCAAGTTTCACAAGAAAATGAAGGCGGGCGAGACCTACCGCTTTTCGGTGGTGGCCAGTGCCGTTGCCAGCAGCCAGTACAACGACCCACACAATGAGGCGGAGCGGCTGACCATCTTCGCCGCCCTCGAAGGCCGGGAGCGGTTGCTCAAGCGGCATATTGCCGAATGGGAAAAACTATGGCAAAGCGACATCGTGGTGGAAGGGGATGCCAACGTGACCCGTGACATTCGGTTTGCGCTGTACCATTTGTACTCGTTTGCGAGGGCAGGAACGGCTTACAGCCTTTCACCAATGGGTCTTAGCGGCCTTGGTTACAACGGCCACATCTTTTGGGACACCGAGCTTTGGATGTACCCGCCGATGCTGATGTTGCAGCCGGACATCGCCAAGTCACTGCTCGAATACCGCTTTGAACGCTTGGAAATGGCGAAGAAAAACGCCTTTTCGCATGGCTATGCGGGTGCCATGTACCCTTGGGAAAGCAGCGCCGATGGCTCGGAGGATACCCCGGTTTGGGCGCTGACGGGGCCATTCCAGCACCATATCTCAGGCTGCGTGGGCTGGGCAGCCTGGAAGTACTACCAAGTGACGAAAGACAAAGAGTGGCTGCGCACCCGTGGCTACCCGATTTTGAAAGAGGTTGGTGACTTTTGGGCAAGCCGTGTAGAGCGAAATGGGCCAGGGCATTACGACATCAACAACGTCATCGGTGCCAACGAATGGCAAGAGAACATTGACAATAACGCATTCACAAACGGCATGGCCATTACCGCATTGCGGTACGCAGCACAAGCCGCAAGGGAGCTTGGCGAAACGCCAAACCCCGATTGGGAGCATGTGGCCGATAATATCCCCATCCTGAAATTTCCCGATGGAACGACGAAGGAAAACGCCACCTACGACGGCGTGACCATCAAGCAGGCTGATGCGAACCTGCTCGCCTACCCGCTGAACATCGTGAACAAGCCAGCTGACATTCGCAGGGATTTGGACTATTACCTGCCACGCATGTCGCCGGAAGGCCCGGCAATGGGCAATGCCATCCTCGTTTTGTTGTACGCTAAACTGGGTGATGCAGACAAAGCAGCCTCGCTTTTCCCCGGCAGCTACAAGCCAAATGAAGTGCCACCATTCGGTGTGCTTGCGGAGACGGCAGGCGGCACGAACCCTTATTTTGCGACAGGGGCTGGCGGCATGTTGCAGGCTGTTTTGTCAGGTTTTGGTGGCTTGGAGATTACCGACCAAGGCATTGCGCAGCAAAAAACCAAGCTGCCAAAGGGGTGGAAGTTGTTGAAAATCAGTGGGGTTGGGAAGGAGAAGAGGGTGTTTGAGGTGAAGTAAATCTTATGGATGACATGTTTGGCTGGGATTTTCCCTTTTTCCAGCTATTTTTGCGATAAAGTAAAATTCTTGTCATGGTAAAAGATGAAATATTGGTTGAAAGCCAGCATGAAGCGTCGCTTTCTTATTATGAAATTGAAAGAAACAAGCCTATGCCAAATAGAATACATGGATTCATCCAGAGTAAAATAGGATTTCTATTGATGACATTTTATGGCGACAAGTATCAACTCATAAATGAGTTGAGCCTTGATACTTTGCCGCCATCCACACCCAACATCTGCATTTATCCAATGAAAGACCTCAGCTTGAGGAATACTCAAGCTAAAGAATCGGAACCCCCGCTTACTGCCATTGAAATACTTTCTCCAAGCCAAAGCCTCAATGAACTGATGCACAAGGCTTGGGATTTGTATTTTCCGATGGGGGTGAAATCAGTGTGGATTGTTGTACCAGAGTTTAGGGCTATTCATGTCATGATGCCAAATGATGAGGCCCTGTACTTCGGTTCGGGAAAACTAACAGACCCTGCGACAGGGGTTGAAATCGAAGTAGAGAAAGTTTTTGAGAGAGTGGTGTGAAAATGCATGCTACGGACTTGCGAAGGGGCATCGGTTTATGCTGATGCCCCTTCGCTTTTTTGGGTTAATCGTTGGGCATTCCAACGCGTTTTTTAACTTAGCGCCATCAAAAAAACCGACTATTTCAGACCTGTTTTTTTGAAACTAAACAATTGAAAACCAATAAGATGTGTCAAAATTGGCGTCTCGAAAATCCTTTTGGCCCACTTTCAAGTCCAACTAAATTCAAATAATACCATGACCATCATTGACGGAAAAAAATTATCCGACCTCCTCAAAACCGAAATAGCCGCTGAGGTGGAGAAAATCAAGGCCAGCGGCGGTAAAATCCCGCACCTGGCCGCTGTGCTTGTCGGCGACGACCCTGCCAGCCAGGTTTATGTGCGCAACAAAGTGAAGTCCTGCGAGGATGTGGGCTTCAAATCCACCCTCATCCGCCGAGCTGCGGACGCCACGGAAGCGGAAATCTTGGCAGTCGTTGACCAACTGAACAACGACCCCGACGTGGATGGCTTCATCGTGCAACTGCCATTGCCAAAGCATATCAACGAAGAGCACGTCACGCTGGCCATTGACCCAAAAAAGGACGTGGACGGCTTCCATCCCGTCAATTTTGGGCGCATGGCGCTTGGCCTGCCGAGCTACCTGCCCGCCACGCCTTTTGGTATCATGACGATGCTGGAGCGCTACGGCGTGGAGACGGCTGGCAAAAACGCCGTGGTCATTGGCCGCAGCAATATCGTGGGTACCCCTATGGCCATCCTGCTTTCACGCAAGGGCAACCCCGGCGACTGCACGGTGACGCTCGTCCATAGCCGCACCAAGAACATGAAGGAGGTAGTACATGGGGCCGACATCATCGTAGCCGCCATCGGCAAACCTGAATTCGTGACCGCCGATATGGTGAAGGATGGGGCCGTTGTGATTGACGTGGGCATCAACCGCATTGACGACCCGACGCACCCCAAAGGCAGCCGCCTCGTGGGCGATGTGGCTTATGACGAGGTGGCTCCCAAGTGCAGTTATATCACGCCTGTTCCCGGAGGCGTTGGGCCGATGACGGTTATGTCGTTGATTATGAACACGTTAAAGGCCAGCAGGAAGGAGATTTATGGATGAGGTATGAGGTATGGAGGTATGGGAATTCGGCCTGTTGTCATTTTTAAATGAATTTTTTTCTAATAGTTTGGCTTCGTAAAATGAACATCACGATTGAAAAATTCGGCATTGAAAGCATTGGCCTTTTATTGGAAGTGGGTCTGGCAACGTTCAGGGCAGCCTTTGAAGCTGACAATACGCCTGAGGATTTCAATGCCTATATTTCAAAGGCTTTTGATTTGGAAGTCTTGAAAAGTGAGTTGGAAAACGAAGCGTCCGAGTTCTTTTTTGCGAAGCAAAACGGCGAAGTAGCTGGTTATTTGAAACTGAATCACCCACTTGCACAAGGGGAGAATCTCGGGGACAAGTGCCTTGAAATACAGCGGATTTACAGCATGCCAGCCTTTTATGGCAAGGGTGTTGGCGAGGCATTGATGCAAAAATCCATTGCGGTAGCGCAGGAAAAGAATTACGAATTCATCTGGTTGGGCGTCTGGGAACACAACCCACGGGCTATCCGTTTTTACAAAAAAAAGGGTTTTGAAGTTTTCGGCAACCACCCCTTCCTCTTTGGCAGTGACCTGCAAACCGACATTTTGATGCGCCGATTTCTTTAAAAAGCGGCTAAAAACTTCCTTCGTCCAATTTTTGACGATGAACAAAGGTTATTTTTGTCAAAAATCCTGCGTTTCGGCTTTACTTTGCTCCCATGTTTTCAACCCATGTTGTTGGAACAATTCAACAATCTAACAATCAAACAATCTTATCATGTCTGATATCGCACCGCCTACCTACGAAAAGAAATCATTTTGGAAACGCCCAGAAGGGATTACTGGGGCTATTTTCCTTACTGCCGTGCTTGGCGGTTTAGGGTATTTCTTGGCTATCAACATGACAGCCATTTTGGCCTTGGCGGCCAATACCTTGTATCTCGTGCTGATGCTCATGGCCTTGGCAGCCCTGATTTACATTGTCCTTGACCCCAAAATGCGCAACCTCATCTGGTAC
>JANPLH010000378.1:0-5424 GCA_031426435.1 Saprospiraceae bacterium
GCTGCCGTTTTGTCATTCAGGTTGCAGCCACAAGGATTAGGTGAAAAAAACCGATATAAAAAATCAAATTTCAAAAACCAATATTAGCTTTGCCTCACCTTTCACCTCAAGGTCCTCTAAGGCAATATTTGGGAACCCGACCATTAATTTTATGTAAACTAAGAATCCTTTTTTGTTTTGTCATTTTATGGAATGTTACCCTTTTTTCAGCTAGCCTTCAGTTAGACCCTCCCTACAAGCCCATCCCAGGAAGCAATCTCACATTAACAGTGTGCATATTTTCCCTAGCCATTTGATACATTTTACATGTATTATTCACCTAAATTATTTAGTTTATGAAAGAATTGACAAGATTGTTTTGCTTGGCAATTGGAATGCTATGTCTGGCATTTCAGAGTTTTGGCCAAGCACCGGCTAATGATGATTGTGTCAATGCAATCGCCTTCCCCACGATTCCATCAGATGGCACCTGTGCGACGCTTACGGTCACCACCGTCAATGCTACAGGTACCGCCGATGCGACTTGTACGGGCACGGAAGATGACGATGTTTGGTACACTTTCACGGTGCCAGCAGGCTTTACGACCTTGCAGTACACTAATACCAATAGTTCTGGCAGTGGTGACCGGGTATTGCAAGTTTATAATGGCGGTTGCGGCAGCACTTCCATCGGATGTTATGACCCTGAGACGGGTACACTTACCGGATTGGTGGGTGGCAACACTTACACTTTGAGGGTCTATACTTGGGGCTCAGCGGTAAGCACTACTTTTTCCCTTTGCTTAAGGACCCCGCCACCACCGCCCGCCAACGATGCTTGTGCCGGCGCCATTGCATTCCCAACCATCCCATCCAATGGCACTTGTTCAACAGTAACAGTAAACACGGCTGGAGCTACCGGTACTGCGGATGCCACATGTTCCGGTACAGAAGATGACGATGTTTGGTACACTTTTACGGTGCCAGCTGGCTTTACAACTTTGCAGTATTTAAACACTACCATATCAGGTAGCGCAGACCGCATGATACAGATATACAACGGCGGCTGCGGAAGTGCATCTATCGGTTGTTATGACCCAGAATCAGGAACCATTACTGGATTAGTTGGGGGTAACACTTATACTTTAAGGACTTATACCTTTGGCACTGGCGTAAATTCAAATTTCACCATCTGCCTTAATACCCCCCCTCCACCGCCCGCCAACGACGCTTGTGCTGGTGCTATTGCATTTCCTACTATACCAACTGATGGCACTTGTGCTTCTGTGGTCGCTAATACAAATGGCGCCACAGGTACCGCTGATGCCACTTGCACAGGTACGGAAGATGATGATGTCTGGTTTAGTTTTACCGTTCCTGCGGGTGTCACTTCGCTGTTGTATGCCAATACCAATATCTCTGGCAATACAGACCGGGTACTTCAAATTTACAGCGGAAGCTGTGGCGGTACTTCCATTGGCTGCTATGACCCTGAGTCAGGAACGATTACAGGTCTTATTGGTGGCACTACCTATTGGATACGGGCTTATACCTGGAGTTCTGGTGTGAACTCCAATTTCAATATTTGCCTCAGCATCGTACCGCCCCCACCTGCCAACGACCTCTGTTCAGGTGCCACACCAATCGCATGCGGGCAAACACTTACTGGCTCCACTGTCAGTTCCACCACTGATGCAGCAGGTACCTGTGTAGTAACGAATACCGCTCCCGGTGTTTGGTACACATTGGTGGGCGGTGGCGGCACAGAGACACTCAGCCTTTGCGGCTCCAGCTTTGACACCAAGTTATCAGTCTTTACCGGAAGTTGCGGTGCGTTTACCTGCGTGACGGGCAACGATGACTTCTGCGGCCTCCAATCGCAAGTCACTTTCAACTCTACGGCTGGAACGACCTACTACGTGCTCGTTCACCAGTTCAGCACAACGGGCGGTGCTTTTACTTTGGCTGCCACCTGTGTATTGCCTCCGGCAATTACCTGCCCAACACCTACCACAGTAGCAGCTTGCCAAACACAAGCAGCAGTTGATGGACAGTTTGCTGCATGGTTGGCCACGGCATCTGGTTCTGGTGGCTGCAATGGGGTTTTGACCAACAACAACACGGGTGCTCCATCTGCTTGCGGCGGCGCCACGACAGTGACCTTTACCTACACGAGCACTTGTTTGACACTGATAACAACTTGCCAGGCCACCTTCACGGTTACAAGTGCGCCTCCTGTCACCTTCTTCTGCCCAGGCGATCTGATAAGGCCGGGGTGCCAGCCAAGGCATGCTGATAGCCTTGCATACCAAAATTGGATAGTTTCTTTCCTCAACGGAACAAGTGGCGGCTGTGGCGGCACCAAGTCCGTCACGCCGGGCAATGCGCCGTCCAGCTGTGGAGGTTCCAAAACGGTGACATTTACCTATACGCCCGTTTGCGGACCGCCCCAATCTTGCGATGCAACCTTCACCATTCCTGCACCTCCCGCAGTGGTGCTTACCTGCCCGAACAATACGGCAGTGGCTGCCAACGGCGACCAAGCCTCAATAAATGCCGCTTTTGCTGCATGGTTGGCCACGGCGAGTGCCAGTGGCGGCTGCAACGGTGTTTTGACCAACAACAACATGGGTGCGCCTTCGGCGATAAATGGCGGCAGCGCGACCGTCACCTTCACCTACACCAGCAGTTGTGTGCCATTGACGACAACCTGCCAAGCCACTTTTACGGTAACAACAGGCCCGTTGGTGATTTTGAACTGCCCAGTGAACACTATCACTGCAGCCTGCCAGACGCAGGCCGCTGTGAACACGGCCTTCGCCAACTGGCTGGCCACGGCCAATGCCAGTGGTGGCTGCGACGGCGTGCTAACGAACAACAACACGGGCGCACCCTTGGCCTGCGGCGGCTCGACGACCGTGACCTTCACCTACACGAGCAGCTGCGCCCCGCTGTTGACTTCCTGTACCGCTACCTTTACAGTGACGGCACCTGCTACCGTGGTACTGACCTGCCCAACATCCACGACGGCAGCAGACTGCCAGACGCAAGCTGCCGTTAATGGCCAGTTTGCGGCTTGGCTGGCAACGGCCAGCGGCACGGGTGGCTGCGATGGCATGTTTTCGAACAACAACACGGGTGCGCCACCGGCCTGCGGCGGCTCAACAACCGTGACCTTTACCTACACGAGCACCTGCACACCACTGACGAGCACCTGCACTGCTACCTTCACGGTGGCTACGGCCCCAACTGTGGTCTTGACCTGCCCAACACCAACTACAGCCAGTGCCTGCTTGACCCAGGCCCAACTTGACGCCGCCTATAACGCATGGTTGGCATCAGCTACCGCATCGGGCGGCTGCAACGGGGTACTGACTAACAACAGCCCCGGCGCACCGTCCATCTGTTCCGCAACGGCGGTCACCCGCACGGTGACCTTCACCTACACCAGTACCTGTTCGCCGCTGACAACGACCTGCACCTCCACCTTCACGGTGCCTGCCTACCCGACCTATTCCGTGCCCGCCAACACTGCCTCACAGGTGGCCTGCCCTGCGTTGATTGTACAGCCTGCCCCACCAACGGTGGTGGACGGCTGCGGCAAGACGCTGACGCCGACTGGCCCGCTCGTCACGAACAACCCGATAACCATCACCTGCGAGGGGACGAGGACCTTCACATGGACCTACACCGACTGTGCAGGCTTGGTGAGGACCTGGAGCCACGTGACCACGGTCGAGCGGAACCCGTTCACGGTTCCCACCAACGGTGCGGCCACGGTCAACTGCCCCACCAACGCCACGCAGCCAACGCCCCCAACAGTTACGAGCAACTGCGGCGAAACGCTGACGCCAACTGGCCCGGTCATCACCAACGTGCCGAACCCGCTGACCTGCGAGGGCACCCGCACCTATGCCTGGACCTACACCGATTGCGAGGGCAATACGGCCACTTGGAGCTATGTCTATACCATTGAGCGCCAGCCATTTACTGTGCCGACCAACGGCGGTGCAACGGTCGCATGCCCTGCCCAGACGGACACTGCGCCCACGCCGCCGGTCGTCACCAGCAACTGCGGCGAGGTGCTTGCGCCCGTGCTTACGACTTCGCCCAAACCTATCTGCGAGGGCACCCGCACCTACACCTACACCTACACCGACTGCGAGGGCAACACGGCTGTTTGGAGGTACATCTATACAGTCGAATACGCTGATTTTGTCGTGCCTGCAAGCGTTGTTGGCTCGGTGGAATGCCCGGTGAACGCCACGCAGCCCACGCCGCCGACGGTGAATGACAACTGCGGCAACGTGCTGGTGCCTGTTGGCCCAGTGGTTACTACCACGACCAATGCTTCAGGCTGCGAAGGCAGCCGCAAGTACGAGTGGACTTACAAGGATTGCGAGGGCAATACCCATACCTGGAGCCGCACTTATAATTTCCTCTACACCGCCGACTTCTTTGCGCCAGCGGACGAGGAGAACTACGTGACCTGCCTGGCTTACGCCGTGGCACCCTTTCCACAAGCTTTGACCGACTTCTGCGGCCAGGCCATCAAGGTCACGGGCCCTACGGTTGAGGAGGAGATAGCGGCAGGAGGCTGCAAGGGCTGGCGCAGGTTCAGCTACGTCTATACCGACTGTGGCGGCCACAGCCACCCGTGGAGCTTCACCTACTACATTGACGACAACGAAGGCCCGTTGGGCACCTGCCCGGGCGGTTCTACCAGCGGCGCAGTCTCCGTCAATGTCTCCAACCTGAGCTGCATCGAGGACGTGCCCTGCCCGGATGATTATGACTTCAAGTTCAAGATTCAGGAGTTGATTGAGAATGGCAACTACTACGACGTGTGCAGCGGCGGTGCAGTGAACGTGGCCCTTGACAGCTATTCCGACCTGTGGGAGTGCAGCGACCCTGACGGCAACGGCGTGAACACGTTTGGCCGCACCTTCTACTTCCGCATCTCGGACAATTGCGGCAACGAGGCCGCTTCGCTTTGTGCAGTGACCTATTCCGGCGTTTGCCAACCGTTGGAGAGCTTCGTGCAGGCCGACTGGGGCATAGCGGGGGGAGCGCCCGGCAACACGGTTTCCGAGAGCACCACCGACCATCAGGTCATCACGGCCCTCATCGGCACGAACCCCCTCGTCATCGGTGGCACGCTCCGTTCCTTGACCATAACCGAGGCGCAGTGCGTGGTGAACCTGCTGCCCGGCACGGGCGGCCCTGGAAGGCTGGCCAACTGCCACCAGGTCAACTGCGGCGAGGGGGGCTGCAACCCGTTGGGCATTGGCGGGATGAAGAACGCCCTGGCGGCCAACGCCATAGCACTGACGCTGAACATGCGCTACAACGTGCAGTACAACGGCCTGACGATGACGCAGGTGCGCTCGCAGGGCCTCGGTTGCATCGGCATCAGCCCGAACATCGCCGCCTGCGATGCGAACG
>JANPLH010000379.1:0-3199 GCA_031426435.1 Saprospiraceae bacterium
GTAAAATATGGCCGCCGCAACATTGCATTGTTGACCATTGCACCGACAGGTACAACGAGCCTTATGTCTCAAACGACCTCCGGTATTGAGCCAGCGTTCTTGATTACCTACAAGCGCCGCCGCAAGGTTAACCCGAACGACAAAGAGGTGAAAGTCTCTTTTGTTGACGAAGTGGGCGACCACTGGGAGGAGTACAACGTGTTCCACCACAAGTTTCTGGATTGGCTCGCCGCCAATGGCCACGACGTAGATGCCGTGAAGCACATGCCGACCGAGGAATTGAACAAATTGGTGGAAAAATCGCCTTATCACAAAGCGACTGCCAACGACGTTGACTGGGTGCAGAAGGTGAAAATGCAGGGTGCTATTCAGAAGTGGGTGGACCACAGCATCAGCGTGACGGTCAATGTGCCTTACGAAACCTCTGCGGAAATGGTAAAGAAGATTTATCAAACCGCTTGGGAGACTGGCTGCAAAGGCTGCACGATTTACCGGGACGGTTCCCGCTCTGGTGTCTTGGTTTCCAATGACGACAAAGGTAAAAAGGAAGATAAACAAACTACTGAAAATCAACACCATATCCAAGTAACTGATGCGCCCAAGCGCCCTAAAAAATTGGATACCGAAATCATTCGTTTCCAAAACAACCACGAAAAGTGGATGGCGTTTGTAGGCTTGCTAGATGGCCAGCCTTATGAGATTTTCACGGGCCGTGCGGAGGATATTTTCATGCTACCGCCAAACGTTACGCAGGGTTGGGTCATCAAAGAGAAAGATGAAGAGGGCAACAATCGTTACGATTTCCAGTTCGCCGACAAGGACGGCTACAAGGTCACCATGGAGGGTCTTTCCCGCTCCTTTGACAAGGAATATTGGAACTACGCCAAGCTGATATCAGGAGCCTTGCGCCACGGTATGCCGCTCAACTATGTCATCAACATGGTTGCTGGCCTAAACGTGGAGCAGGAGCATATCAATACATGGAAAACCGGCGTGGTGCGGGCACTCAAAAAGTTCGTGCCAGACGGAACTCACGCTTACAAGGAAAGCTGCCCAGCTTGTGGCGACAAAGACGGCCTTATCTACAAAGAAGGTTGCCTGATTTGCAAGAGCTGCGGGCACTCGAAGTGTGGGTAAAATAAAATTGTTGAATTGTTGAATTGCTTGATTGTTGCCCGTACCGCGACAACAATAAAGCAATTTAACAATCTAACAATCAAAGACTTTACGTTTTCTCATAGACTGTTTTCGGGTAAGCTGTTGAGGATAGCAGCTTGCCTTTTTTCATGGCGAAAGCCAACTTGTCTCACACACTGATTAGTGTTTTTTACCAATTTAGAACAAAAAAAGGGCGCAGTTGCGCCCAATGGATGCCGCCGGAGCTTTTGCTCGGCGGCATTTTTGTTCAAATAAATCACTTAACGACCACCTTTTGCGAAGCAACCCCAGCGGCTGTTTGAAGCTTAACGAAGTAAATGCCTTTGGACAAACGGGACGCATCGAAATAGTGCCTCATTTCGCCGCTTTGCAACTGGCCTGAGAAAAGGGTCAAGACTTTTTGGCCCAGCACATCCGTCAGCTCGATGCTGGCTTGAACGGCGGAGGTGGACTTGACCGGGACGACCGTGATTCCATTGGCCGGGTTTGGATAAATGGCCTGCATGGCTGCTTGTGTTGATTCATTTGCATCGGACACCAACTGCTCAACGTGGAATTTATAGTATCCTGCTGGCGCTGCCAATGGCCTAATGGTGGTTTTGGAAGTGTTGGAAGTACCTGAAATATAATAAAATACATCGGAGCCATTGGCTTGATGGGGAATGTAACAGACCCACTCGTTGGCAGTCCCGGTGGCCTGCATAGGCAATGGCAGATAGGCAGATGTCGTATCGGTGGTGTAATAAACCGTTGCGCCAGCAATGCCAGTTTTATGCTTGATATTGGCCGAAATGGTGTACCCGCCTGTTTGTAGGTCATTGTCCAGAACATCGGGGTGGCGCTGATGGGTTATCCACAATGGGTCGGCAGTGCCTATCTCCTTGGTGATGCAATGAAGTGCACCACTCAAGCTGATTATGTCGTTGCAATTGATGCCAGCAACCTTGCACCCTGGGAACTGCTCCCGGTAAACCCGAAGGGCAGCTGTGTCATATTTTTCTTCGTAAATGGGTACCAAAATGGTCTTGTTCACAAAAACCGAATTGGTATAGGTTCGGTAATCACCATAAGGTGGGTAAAAGCCATTGTAATCAGGAGGTTGAACAACCCTGACGACTTTGTATGGCGTGCCGTAGTAAGAATTGAAATTGTCGAGCACATATTTCAGGTTGGCCTCTATTTGTGGGCCGTCCGAGATGCTGTTCGGGTATTGGCCAACCAGCAGCGTTTCCTCATCCAAAAGACGCATGTGCATGTCAATATGATGGATAAGGTCAAATGGCAAGGTCTCCATTTTGATAAAACGATCAATACCCATGTAGTCTTCCATAATTTGGTCAATTTCAGCTTCTGTGTGAGGGCCAGCATTGTATGGATTTCCAGGAGCATTTTCTCCCAAAATCAATTGAGAAGCGAAGGCAGTGCCATGACCATCTGACATGAAATTACCACCTGTGTTCACCATCCGTTCAGGGTTTTCGGTGGTGGAGTATAGCGGGACCCCAAAATAGTCGGCTGCATCAACCGGAAGTAAATCGTCTTCTGGTCGGGGGCGGTTATAGACCCAGTCAATGAAATTGAGTTCCTCAACATCATTTTTATAGATACAATTTGGGCCATAATCCCGAATCCATATCGAGTTGTTGGGCGTCACAACGAATTCCACATTGGCCAAGTTTGCGCCAGCAACCTGCAAGCCAATCTCAGCAGTGGTTTTAACGGTATCATCCTTGCAAAAAATGACCACCTTCACCTCCAAGGCTGCATGAAGCACGATTTGGGTCAAAATCTCTGGAAAACTCCGCCAAGTGATGGCCAAGGCCTGCAATTCCTCCCATTCCGCCATGTGGCGAACAGGGTAGGGCGGCGGCGAGGTGATGCCGATGGAGAGGGCAGGGGTGGTAAACTGCTCCCAAGCTATCATGGTCTTCTCAGCTTCCGAAAGCCCACGTGGCAGCGGTACATCTTGCGAATAAAGGGCTGAAAAGCCAAAAAGGAAGGCGAATAGGTAGATTTTTTTCATGCTTTATAATTATTGGCG
>JANPLH010000380.1:0-6412 GCA_031426435.1 Saprospiraceae bacterium
CTTTGATTTTCAACAAAGTTAAAGACTTTCGTAAGTTGTTTGAGCTTTTAAGAAAACAATTTTTCCCTACCTTGACCGCCCGTTTATGGGCTTTTGGCCATTGACTGTTAGCTGTTGGCCAAGCCAAAAGCCAATGGCCAATGGCCAAAATCAAAACAAAACTAACACCATGCACCTCAACCTCCACTGGCCCGATTACCTCATCATTATACTGTACTTCTCCTTCGTCATTGGCGTAGGCTGGCTCGTGAAGCGGCAAGTGAAGACCAGCAACGATTACCTAATGTCGGGTCGCTCCATTCCCCTTTGGATAACGAGCTTGGCGTTTATTTCCGCCAATTTGGGGGCGCAGGAAGTCATCGGCATGTCGGCCAGTGGTGCCAAGTACGGCCTGATGACCAGTCATTTCTATTGGATTGGTGCCGTGCCGGCAATGGTCTTTCTGGGCCTGATGATGATGCCGTTCTACTACGGCTCCCGTGCCCGCTCGGTGCCGGAATACCTCAAGCTCCGTTTCGATGAAAAAACCCGTAGCCTGAACGCCATGACCTTCGCCGCCATGACGGTCTTTTCGTCCGGCATCTCGCTCTACGTGCTGGCTCGGCTGCTGGAACTCATCCTCGGCTGGGACTTCGACCTTTCGGTGCTGACGGCGGCGGCCATCGTGGCAACCTACATCTTCACGGGCGGCCTGACGAGCGCCGTTTATAACGAAGTCTTGCAGTTCTTCCTCATCGTGCTGGGCATAGCGCCCGTTGTGGCCATTGGTTTGTACGAAATAGGTGGCTGGGAAGGCATTACCTCCAAGCTCGCCCCTGTGATGACCTCTACTTGGGCGCATACGGGCAGCGCCGAGGCCAACCCGATGGGCATCACCACCTGGGGCCTTATGGCGGGCAGCCTGTGCAGTAGTTTCGGGTATTGGTGTACCGATTTTTTGGTGGTGCAACGGGCGATGATTGCCCGCAATCTGAATGACTCGCAGCGCACGCCCATCATTGCAGCCATGCCGAAAATGCTCATGCCCATTATCGTCATCGTGCCGGGCCTGATAGCAATGGCCTTGCCTTATTTCATTCAAGATTACAGCCTGCCTACGGCAAAAGACGGCTCGCCCGACTACAACATGGCGTTGCCCTCGCTCATCGCTCACTACTATCCAACTGGACTGCTCGGCGTTGGTCTGACGGCGCTGTTGGCCTCGTTCATGTCCGGCATGGCGGGCAACGTGACGGCCTTCAATTCGGTGTGGACCTACGACATTTACCAGCCGTATTTCAAAAAAAATGCCCCCGACAGTCACTACCTACGGGTGGGCAAAATGACGACCGTGGTGGGCATCGCTGCATCAGTCGGGGTGGCCTACATGGCCGCTAACTTCAACAATATCAACGACTTACTGCAAGTAGTGTTCAGTTTTGTGAATGCGCCGCTGTTCGCCACCTTCCTGCTCGGCATGTTCTGGAAAAGAACGACGGGGCATGGCGCTTTTTCGGGCCTCTTGGCAGGAACACTGGCGGCTGCACTCGTCCACGGCTTCACCATTTCCGAAGGGAAAGGCGGCTGGCTGACGAACAACCCCCTCGAAATCGCATCGGGCATTGCGCAAGCATATCATATCGCTTGGGTGGCCTTCACGTCCAATTTGGTGGTGACCTGGTTGGTCAGCTTGGCCACCAAGCCTATGCCGCAGGAGAGCCTTCGTGGCCTCGTTCACGGCCTCTGGAATGACGGCGAACCGCCCAAAGCAAGTGCTGAAATTTGGTGGAAACGCCCTGCACTGCTGGCACTCGTGGTGATGGTGGCGGCGGTGATTTTGAACTTGATTTTTTGGTGACATTCAATCCTTCAATCCTTCTCATATTCAATCCTTAGAAAATGGAAAAACTCAACGACCTACGTTTCATCATCGGCTTGTTCTTCGCCCTCGTTGGGGCAATGCTGATGGTATTGGCTTTTGCACTGAATTATGAAATTGCCTCCGGCAAAACATTGAACCTATATGCTGGTCTGGCGATGTTGGTGTTTGGGCTTTTTATGTTGTGGCTGCAAAAAAAGAATTGACAAACGGCATGAGGCTGTCCATATTCATGTTCGTTGCCGCTTGAATGATATGCTGGGTTGGCTTTATGCAAAGGGATTAAATTAGCGCCAATTCCCCATTTACAGTCGTTTTCATTTTATGATTAAATGCCCAAACAGCTTGGGCCGATGGAAAGCAGGCACCTCGCCGCTTAGGGTCGAACTCCAGCACAAAAACTCAGTGCCTTCCCCGCAAACCCAGTCCTTTTCAGCATGAGATTTAATAGCTACAATTCGGTAGAAATTGATGCGGTATTGCGCTTGCCGCTCGCCTGAAATCAATTTCCAAGGAATAGAAAAACTACCGCTCCAAGAATCCCTGGCTTGCTTCACCTTGTGCAAGATGCCGCTCTCATCGTGTCCCACCATTTCTGCGGAGATGCCACCAGTGACGCCGAGTCCGGGGTTGCTGATTTTACCTACCCAAATAGTGTCGTTGGGGTTGATTTCAAACTCAAGGTAATGCGCAGGGTCATCGCCGCCGGGGGCGATAAACAGCTCGAAAACCTCCTGATTGTACAGTGGTTCGTTGTGTCCCGTCATATAGTTTTCGGCAACAAAAGGATCCTTTTCGCACTCAAATTCAATGTGCAGGTACTGATCGTCAGCCATTAGTTTTACCTTGGTCGGATAGTCGGCTGCCGAACCGTTGGTGGCACGGGCGAAGGAAACTGGTTCGAGCTTTTGCCATTGGCCTTGCGGCAAGGTGATTATCGGCAAATCGCTTGAAATGTTGGTCATCAGCATCAAAGTGGTGAAATAAAGAATTTGCATGAAACGATTGTTTTCACCTTTCAAAGCAACGCCAAATCTAGGAAATATCTTGGTCGGCAATTGCGCATAAAATAAACCTACCGCCTTGCCAACTAAACAATTGCCATCGTTGGCCCCATTTGCTGCGCAAGGCAAGCAAAGCAGGTAGAACTTTGCACTTTCAGAGCTTACTTACTTGTCGAACACAACTTATAAGGTGAATGTTATGAAGTGGCAATGCCGTAGGACTTTTTTTAAAGCAAATTTTGTTGCATATTGCGCCAGTATTAAAGTCCTTACACCGATTATGAGAACTTCCCATGTAACATGCCTGCTATTGCTATTGTGCAATTGCTGCTCCGCCCAAACCTATTATACGGTGCGCACCCACCCTCCCCCAGGATTTAGTTTTTGGGAAGGATACCAAACACTTCACAAAGTCACCGTCAATGGCACCGATTGCAGCATTGACAGCATTGGCATCATCATGTATGTCGGTGTTGATTCATTGATTTCCACCTATCCATGTCTTTGTCCCGATGGTTTTTTATATGGCAATGAATGGGACGACCGCAATCATATTTATAAAATAGACAAGACAACCGCCGAAGTGGTAGAACGGATACCACTTGTTGGGATGCTTCCACAAGAAAGTTCGGGATTTAGCTGCGGCATGGATGGCACCATTTACGTCGTTGGTGGTTACCAATTCAATTCGACAGCATCAGAATTCATGAAGATTGACCCGGTGACGAGAGTTATCACCCCAGTGGCCACTGGTGCTCCATTTGATTATATTGGCCACGTAAATCATTACGACGGTATTTGGTACACTTTCCATGGCTCTAAACGGATTGATTTCAGTGGCTCAACACTTGAAACAGAATTACTTTTCACGCCAAACTATGGCAGTTACTTAGCCGCTGTAAGCAGCATCTACCCTGATATTTGCAATACATTTATCACTTGCAATGCAGGTACCATTCAGCTGGTAAATATTGCCGAGGAAAACTATACCGATGTGTGCCAACTCAATGTCCCGGTCTATGGATTAATAGGCATTGACGAATACGACCCAGACCCATCCTGCACAGTGCCCATTGACCTCGACCGTGACGACAGCTCCGGTGCCACGGGCAACGACTACAATTCCTCCGTTTTCGATTGCAAAACTAACCACGTGAAAATCGTTGACGAATTCGATACCTTTATTCCCGACTACCCCACTATTGACACCATGTGGGTGAGCATCACGAGCGGCATCCTCGACCCTGGCAGCGAAGGGCTTTTCATAGGGCTGCCACCTACGGGTTTGGCCATTTCAGGAAACGCCACCCCCAACCTCATCCTCACCAATGCCTCCGGCAATGCAAGGGTTTCCAAGTTTATTGAGGCTTTGAAAGCGGTGCAATACAAGGATTTTGCGCCTTCGCCAACTGGCGGCATCCGGGAAGTCACGGTCAGATTCTTCACCCGGCTCGGCTTCCCCACGGAAACGGCCAAGTGCTTCGTCACGGTGCAGTCATTGCCAGCCGTGCCCGTTGACCTCGGCCCCGACAAGGTCATTTGCCAGGGCGACAACTTGCTGCTCGACGCTGGAAACCCAGGCGCCACCTATTATTGGAGCGGCGGCCAAACGACACAAACCCTCACGCCTTTGTTCCAAGGAACCTATAAAGTGACGGTAAGCGATGGCGTGAATTGTAACGGTGCTGACCAGGTTTATGTGAAAATACTCCCCAAGCGCACGGCGACCGTCATCGGTGCCGACACCATTTGCCAAGGTGATACCGTGCTGCTGAATTTTCAATGGAACAGCACCGGGAGTTTTAACCTGCACCTGTCGAATTCATTGGGAGGAACGGACACCCTGACGAATATCACCAATGGTAGCTACTATGCCGTGGTGCCGCCCGTCGTATCGCAAACCAACAGCTATACCCTCCGCCATTATTTCCAACAAGTTGATTTATACGATTCGCCCACTTGTTTGCAGTTTGCGCAGCCAGCGCATTCCATCGTTGTGCATCCATCGCCGGTGGGTAATCAACTCGCTTATAAATGCTTGGGCGACAGCCTGTTTTTGGCAGGAGCCTGGCAAACTACATCGGGAATTTATACAGACTATTTCACCACTCAATTCGGCTGCACAGCCACGACACATACCACTTTAACGGTCGGGCCAAATGCCGTGCAAACCATGAACATAGCAGCGACTACTTGCGATCCTAATCAAGTAGGCATGTTCACCCAAAATCTTTACTCGCAAGGCGGTTGCGACAGCACCGTGATTACCACTGTTACTTTCATCGAAAGCGATACTGTTTTACTTGCTTCGCAAACCTGTAGCCCAGCATTGGCTGGCGTTTTCACCCAAAATCTGACAAACATGAACGGCTGCGACAGCGTCTTCATTAATACCGTTACACTGTCGCCCAGCGACACCATTTATCTCGCTTCTCAAACCTGCGACCTGAGTTTAGCAGGCGTTTTTACGGAGAGTTTATTGAATCAATTTGGCTGCGACAGCACCATCGTCACCAATATTTTTTTAAATCCAAGCGACACCACTTTTCTTGATTCGCAAACCTGCGACTCAAGTTTAGCGGGCGTTTTAGCGGAGAGTTTAATGAATCAATATGGATGCGATAGTACTATCATCACCAATATCGTATTAACTCCAAGTGACACGACTTTTCTCGCTTCGCAAACCTGCGACCCAGCATTGGCAGGCGTTTACACGGAGAGTTTAATGAATCAATTTGGCTGCGACAGCACCATCATCACGAATATTTTGTTAAACGAAAGCGACTCGATTTATCTCGCTTCGCAAACGTGCGACCCAACACTTGCGGGCGTTTTAACGGAAAATTTAATCAATCAATACGGCTGCGATAGCACCATCATCACCAATATCGTATTAACTCCAAGCGATACCACTTTTCTTGCTTCACAAACTTGCGACCCAGCACTGGCGGTCGTTTTCACGGAAAGTTTATTTAATAAATTTGGCTGCGATAGTACTATTATCACCACTATATTATTGAATCAAAGTGACACGATTTATCTCGCTTCGCAAACCTGTGACCCAACATTTGCGGGGGTTTTCACGGAAAGTTTAATGAATCAATACGGCTGCGACAGTGTCGTTGTTAACACCATCTCGCTGCTGCTCACCGACTCGACACTGCTCACATTCACTACTTGCGAGCCGAAAGAAGCTGGGACTTTCGAGTTGCTTTTGACCAATTCAGACGGATGCGACAGTCTTATAATTAAAGTTATTTCACTACTGCCCATCGACTCTTGCCAGACCGTTGAGCCAGAGGATGGCTTGCAAGTCTTTGCACCTAATGCCTTTTCACCTGACGGCGACGGCATCAATGACCAATTCACCATTTTCGCCAATGAGTGGGCCATTTCAATTAAAAGCCTGCGCATTTACAGCCGATGGGGCGAGCGGGTTTTCGAGGGCTTCAACCTCATACCAAATGACTTAAACAGTGGCTGGGACGGTAATTTTAGAGGAAAACCAATGGATAGTGGGACTTTCCTCTTTTGGGCGGAAGTGGTGGAC
>JANPLH010000381.1:0-7865 GCA_031426435.1 Saprospiraceae bacterium
GGCAGCGGGTGGCCGCCCCCACCCACCCCAATCTGCCGTCCACCGTCCACCGTGTTTTCCATTTCTTCAATGAAAACAAGCGCCAAGTCAAGGTTTTCAATGATGAAATTCTGTACGTGGAGAGCCTGAAGGAGTATGTGAAAATCGTTTTGATTGGTGGCAAATCAGTGGTGACGAGGTTTCAACTTGGTGAGTTTGAGGCCCACCTGAACGACCCGAACCTGCTGCGCATCCACCGCTCCTATTTGGTGGCGAGGGACAAAATCGAGGCATTTTCGGCAACGGAGGTCGAAGTGGGCGGTGTAAAACTGCCAATTGGCCGGAGTTACCAGGGCATGGTGATGTTTTGAAAATGCCTACCTGTCCACTGGTTTGCCTAATTTATGCTTCCCTTTCTTTTCTGGAAAATCCTTCGGTCATTTGCGCCAGCAAAAATCAATTCAAACGCATGGAAAACAATCAAATCGAAAAAAAAATGGCGCAAATGGGACTGGTATTGCCCATTTTACCCTCCTCTAAAGGCATTTACCAGCGATGCTTGACCGTGGGCAACCTCGTTTATTTCTCTGGGCACGTCTCTGTGAATGAAGACGGCAGCTTCATCACGGGCAAGCTCGGTGCCGACCTTGATGAGGCGCAGGGAAAACAGGCGGCCCGCCAGTGCGGCCTTGCTATTTTGGCAGCGCTGCAAGCGCACCTCGGTAGTTTGGACCGATTAAAACGGGTGGTCAAACTGCTCGGCATGGTGAATGCAACACCGGATTACGAACAGCATCCCATTGTCATCAATGGGTGCAGCGAATTGTTCGCCGAGCTATGGGGCAGCGACAAAGGCGTGGGCGTGCGCAGCGCTGTGGGCATGGGTTCTTTGCCGGGCAATGTAGCGGTGGAGATTGAGGGTATAGTGGAAATTTAATAACAATGAGACATTAGATAATAGACGATAGACATTAGACATTAGACAAGTGACTGATTATCAACATTTCATCCAACATCCACAGTCTAATGTCTAATGTCTATCGTCTAAAATCTATTGTCTCTATTCTATAGTCTTCCATCTTAAAATATGCGATTCCAAATTGAGAATATCGCTGAACTTGACAGCCCAGCTTTGGTAATTTTCAAGGACCAGGTTGTGGAGAATATTGCCCATGCCGTGCGCATGGTGGGCGATTTTGACCGATTGCGACCGCACGTGAAGACCAACAAATCCGCCGAAGCTTGTGAGCTGATGATGGCGGCGGGCATCAGCAAGTTCAAATGCGCCACCATTGCCGAGGCGCAGATGCTGGGTAGGTGCGATGCAAAGGATGTCCTGCTGGCTTACCAGCCCGTCGGCCCGAAGGTGCAGCGGTTTGTTGAAGTCATCAATAAATACCACGGGACAGCTTATTCCTGCTTGACGGATGACGAATCGGCTGCTGCCGCAATGGCGGCTATATTTGCAGAAAACAACTTGGTTGTTCCTGTTTATATTGATTTAAACATCGGGCAAAACCGCACAGGCATTGCGCCAGCAAAAGCACTGGAATTATATAAATATTGCGCATCAATAAAAGGCATAAACCCTATTGGCTTTCAGGCTTATGACGGACATATACGGGATATTGATTTTAGTAAAAAAACCGCCTTATGCCATGAAGCATTTATGGCAGTGGAACAACTAAAACTGGAAATAATTAAAGCGGGGTTTCCTGCCCCCATCATCGTCGCAGGTGGCTCGCCCACCTTCTCTATTCATGCCAAAAAAAATAACGTGGAATGCAGCCCCGGCACCTTTATTTACTGGGACAAAGGCTATTTGGACTTATGTCCTGAGCAGCCCTTTTCGCCCGCTGCCGTATTGGTCACGAGGGTGATTTCACTGCCAGATGCCACCAAGATTTGCCTCGATTTGGGCCATAAATCCGTTGCTGCCGAAAATGAAATAAATAAACGAATTTATTTCCCGGATGCGCCAGATTTAATCCCCATTGGTCAAAGCGAAGAGCATTTAGTCTTGGAGGCTGGATTAAATCATGGCTATCAAGTGGGGGATGTTTTAATTGGAATCCCCTTCCATGTTTGTCCAACGGTGGCTTTATATGAGCGGGCATTTATAGTCGAAAACGGCAGGGTAAATAGCGAGTGGAAAACAATAGCCCGTGATAGATACTTAACCCTCTAATTCACACCCTAATTTCTTAATTTCCAATATCATGTTCATTTAGCATAAAGGTGACATCTTTTTTCCTTGTTCGAGTTTTCCAATTTCATACAGTATTCAAAAGGAAAAAAGGTGTCATCTTGAGGCGGTCGCCGTGAGATGACACCTTTTTTCGCAGCAAACACACTGCTAACTTGTCAAGTCATGGTAGCGAAAAAAGATGTCACCTCACGGCTGTATCGTTACTTAATTTCTCAATTTCCAATATCATGTTCATCCTCGACGCACACCTTGACCTCGCCATGAACGCCATGGAATGGAACCGCAACCTGCAAATGCCCATCAAAGAAATCAACCTACGGGAAGCGGGCCTGACCGACAAGCCCGACCGGGGCAATGCGACCGTTTGCTTCTCTGAACTCCGAAAGGGCAATATCGGATTGGTGGTGGCGACGCAGATAGCCCGCTTCGTAGCACCCGACAACCCCCTGCCCGGCTGGCACTCACCGGAGCAGGCTTGGGCGCATACGCAAGGCCAATTGGCTTGGTACCGGGCAATGGAAGCGGCGGGTGAGCTTGTGCAAATCACTGATTTACAAGGGCTTGAAGCACACCTTGCCCGTTGGAACGACCCCGCCATTGCGCAAGCAGAAAAGCCAATCGGCTATATTCTCAGCTTGGAAGGAGCCGATTCGTTGGTGTCGCTCGACCATGTGGAAACGGCTTGGAACTACGGCCTTCGAGCCATCGGGCCTGGCCATTACGGCCCTGGGCGTTATGCGAATGGCACCGATTCCACCGGGAAAATGGGCCAAATGGGGTTGGATTTGTTGAAGAAAATGGCCTCCCTGAACATCATCCTCGATGCCACGCACCTTTGCGACGATGCTTTTTGGCAGGCGATGGCGCACTACGACGGCCCCGTTTGGGCGAGCCACAACAATTGCCGGGCGCTGGTGGACCACAACCGCCAGTTTTCGGATGAGCAAATCCGGGAGTTAATCAGCCGCAAGGCCGTCATCGGGGCGGTAATGGACGCTTGGATGGTGGTGCCAGGCTGGGTACGCCGGAAATCAACCCCAAGGGAAATGGGGCTGAACCTCGAAAGGGTGGCCGACCATATTGACCATATCTGCCAAATTGCCGGGAACGCCGAGCATGTGGGCATCGGCTCCGACATGGACGGGGCGTTTGGGAGGGAGCAATGCCCGTATGATTTGGTGACGATAGCAGATATGCAACTATTTCCTGCCATTCTCGAACGGAGAGGCTATTCGGAAAACGATTTGAAAAACTTCATGCACGGGAATTGGTTGCGGTTTTTGAGGCGGGCTTGGAGTTAGCGCTCCCCCCCTACAACACCATCTCCCGAAACAACCGCTCCAATGCTAATTCTGGGTCTTCGCAGCGGCCGGGATGCACTTTGGAGGGTTGCAACACCGTGCTGCGCTGCGCCGTGAGCCATCGGAATCGGCCAGCGAGGTCCAGCTGCGCAATGGGGCCAGCGGTGGGGTCGCCAGCTGCTATACGGGCGAGGGCGGCCAAGTGGGCGGACAGTTCTTCCAAGTCGCAATCGGGGCAAAGCGCCTTTAAACGCTGGGGGTTTACTTCGTAAAGCGCTTTCAGGAAGTCCCGTTTTTTGCAAAGCAAAATGACGCCCACGTTCAAGAACTCCTCCCGTTCCACCCGTGGCACGGCCCGGATGACCGCATATTCATATAAGTTTCGCTCTTGCATCTTCTGCTGCTTTTACGAAGGTATTGGATGCGGCAATGCGCCGGGTGATAAACTCGTGATAGACCTGCCGCATTTCGTCGGGGCTGCCGTGGCCTTTCAGCCAATCAACAGGGATGCTGGCAATGATGGTCGTCAGCAATTCGGGGGTCAGCAAGGCGTTCAGTTGCTCGTCTGCTTCTTTCAGTTGACTGGCCTGCGCCAACAGCACATGCGATTGGATATTGCCGAAAGGCGACAGCGACGACTGCTCCCAATTGTCCCAACTGTGGTGAAAATAGAGGCAAGCCCCGAAGTCAATCATCCATAGTTCCCGGTTCCAGATGAGCATGTTCGTATTCTTGGCGGTGCGGTCCACGTTCATGAGGAGTGCGTCCAACCAGACGATTTTGGAGGCGGTCGCTGCGTCAACTTGGTTCACCGCCGGGTCGAAACTGATGGCTTGGGACAAAAAATGGACGCCGAGGTTAGTGCCCGTGCTGAATTTCAGGAGGTCTTGTATTTCCTCGTCCGGCTCGGTGCGGCCAAAGGATTCGTCGAGGTCGGCAAGCACCAGCTCCGGCACTTTCAGGCCAATGGAACGGGCAAGTTCGGCACCAATCAGGTCGGCGATGAGCGCCTTGGTGCCTTGGCCAGCGCCCCTGAACTTTAGCACGTAAAGGAACCCGTCGTCCGCCTCAACGATGCCGGGCAAGGAGCCGCCTTCCCGCAGGGGCGTCACGTAGCGCACGACGTTTACTTTTCGGATGGCTGGCGGTTGGTAGCTCATGCAATTGCTTTAATCTGGGACGAAGTTAAGCGCTTGTCATGGATTTGCTCGCAGTGACAAGATTACCGTGCCGCTTGCAAAACTTGATTCCAAAGACAAAAATGTAAAGTCTCGTATTACTTTTGCCAAGTTGCCTTGACATAAAACAGGCCTTCCAAGTTTGTGAAAATGAGAAGGTCTTTGTATCACAGCATTTTTCAACTAAAATAAAGTAAAATCACGGGTATGAACCACGATACACCGCCGACCAGCACTGACCATTTCTTTCAAAACCCGGTCATCGGCCATCCTGCCGGGCTGTTTGTTCTCTTTTTCACCGAAATGTGGGAACGCTTTTCGTTCTATGGGATGCGGGCCTTACTCGTGATGTTCCTCACCTCCACCCTGATTGACGGCGGATGGGAATGGACACGAGAGCAAGCGCTGGCCTTGTTCGGCTCTTATGTGGGGCTGGTCTATCTGTCCACGATGATGGGCGGCTATTTTGCAGACAAAAAAATCGGATACCGATGGGCCGTGGTGGTGGGTGCATCGCTCATGACCTTGGGGCATGCCTGCATGGCGATTGAAACCAGTGTATCCATTTACATGGGCTTGATTTTTTTGGTTTTCGGCAATGGTTTTTTCAAGCCAAACATGGTGTCCATCATATCTGAAATGTACAAAAACCACCCACAAAAGAAGGACGGTGCCTATACTATTTTTTATATGGGGGTAAACTCCGGGGCGTTCTTTGGCATCCTCCTCTGCGGCTATTTGGGCGAAAAAGTGGGTTGGAGCTGGGGCTTTGGACTCGCTGGCATCTTCATGTTCTTTGGGCTTTTGCAATTTTGGCTGGCGCAAAACATCTTTGGCGACATCGGCCTGAAACCTATGAAAAAAGACGCTGCCGCCACCGAACTCGCATTGGACGGCGACAAGCCAAACCCGTTCTCCGTAGGTCAATTGGTGCTGATAGCCGCCATGATCATCCTCGGCCTTTTGTGGATTGTTTTTGAACCTGCAAAAATCATTTCCAACGGCGCCGTGAACCTGTTCGACTTCAATGTTTGGGGCTTGTCCGGCAACAATTTCACTATCCTGCTGGCCTTGGCGCTGTTCATCTGCCTGCTGGTTTACCGCCTCACGAAATACTCCACGGTGACCCGTGACCGATTGATTGCGGTCACTTTCTTTGCCTTCCTCGTCATCTTTTTTTGGGCAATATTTGAGCAATCGCCTGGTACCCTGACCATCTTCGCAAAGGACTATACCAACCGGGTGCTGGAAGGTAACGCAGGCACCATTTTCAAAATCGTAAACGCCCTGATGACGGTCGTGCCGCTCGGCATCATCACTTGGGTGCTCTTCAAATTGTTCCAACAGACTTTCAAAAAATTCGCCGTCGCCAACATCATCCTCGGCACCAGCTTCGTCATCGTCTGGGGCATTGCCATCTGGATGCTGAAAAGCCAAATAGCAGAGGCAACACTGGAAGTCCCCGCCTCATGGTTCTCCACGCTCAATTCGCTGTTCATCATCAGCCTCGCACCGCTGTTCTCCAAATGGTGGGAAAGCAAGTACAATCCGCCCGCAAATGTGAAATATGCCATCGGGATGACATTCCTCGCCATCGGCATGGCATTCGTTGCATTTGGTGCCAGCGGCATCGAACCGGGTGCAAAAACCGCCTCGGTGAGCATGATTTGGCTGATATTGGTCTATCTGTTTCACACGATGGGCGAGCTTTGCATCAGCCCCGTGGGCCTTTCTTATGTGAGCAAGCTTGTGCCCGCCCGCATGATTGGTATCATGTTCGGCATTTGGTACTTAGCTGTAGCCATTGGGATGAAGGGCGCTGCGAAGTTCGGGCAGAACGTGGACAAGATTGCCGATGAAAAAGGCATCAGCTACTTCTTCTGGTTGCTGGCGGGTGTTTCGTTGGTGGTGGCCGTCGTGGCGATTGTTTTCACGCCTATTATTCGCAAGAAGATGCATGGGGTGCGGTAGGGAAAAATTGACTATTTTTCACCAGCCCTCCCCGTTCATCCCGTTATCACCTTGATTGGATCACTGCAAGTATAGCTGCAGGGTTTTATGCTCAATAGAGCAAAACTGGCAATTCGTATTGACGGCTCCCATCCTTCGGGCTGGATTCAAAGAGTATGAGCATCAGCGTGGAGTTGTCCCGTTCTTTTTGCACGTCCACCGTGAATTTGAAATTTCCCCACTCGGGTGCACCAGCATCCGTCATTTCATGCCCTTTTTTCAGTTCCTTGTGGCCATCTTCCACTACCCAGTTGAAGCTTGCCTCGAAGATTTGGGCCTTGCCCTGCACCTGAAAAACATGTTCCCCGGTCTTTTCCACTGTCACGTCCTTGAACCGCTCGTTGGCATAGACCTTTGTTTCCGGCGAGGTCTGCTCGGGATGCTCCAGGGATTCCTGTTGCCCAGTAAAATTTGGTGGTAATAAGGTAGTGTCCGGGCTGGTGTTTTTATCATCAGCGGTGGAAGTCTCCTGTGCTTGGTTGCAAGCTGCAAGGACAAATACAAAGGCCAAAATCAAGTATTTCATGGTTAGACAGTTTTTTAAAATAAACCAATAAGAAATTGGTTGCCAATAACTTTGGCACCAAGCTTCCGGAGCAATAAGTTTTCAAGCACCATAGCTGCTATTAAATCCTCCTACATTCGCATCATACGTGGGCTAAATCGCAAATAAACCTCAGCGGACATTGGGCTACTGCCATAAAAAGCAGCTAATTTATCATCAATAATATGGAACGAACCTTGGGCGCCCAATCGAATATCAATGCCTTTCACGCCGCCCAATAAATAAGCCAATCCCGGTTTAATCGCATGGATATTGAAATGCTGGCCAACATCGCCAGCCAGTGCCAGCTCATCTACCGACTTTTGAATAAATTCGTACCTGCCATACACTGTCCATCGGTCGAGCAATAAGCTGCTTTCCAGGCTTATCGAATTTTCCGAGTTTTCATCTGAATTGTTCCTTCCATAAACCAATGAACTCAATAAATAACGGCTCATCCCAAGCGGCTGGCTGTGCGAAACGGATGCCGTTGTTCGCACCACATCCTCGTCCGCATGATGGGCTTCCGGACTGGTTATGAACCCCTGCGAAAACTGGAGTGCCCACTTCGGCGAAGGGTTCATGCTCAGGCGGTAACTGTAACTGTCGAACCGGGGCTTGTCGAAGTCAAAGCGGTTCTCGTC
>JANPLH010000382.1:0-18223 GCA_031426435.1 Saprospiraceae bacterium
TTGCGGGACTTCAAGCAACTGGAAAAAAGGTACGAATTGACGCAAACAAAATCCAGGGCAAAAATTAGCGAGATATTGGCTACTCTCAGTCAGGTAGAGCTGCGGCGGCAAAGGCTGGTTGACCTCAGCAACCAGTTCGTGGTGACGGCCCCAAAAAGCGGAATGCTCATTTACGCCCGTAGTTGGAACGGCAAAATTGGCCCCGGCTCCCAAATCAGCACCTGGGACCCCGTGGTGGCCGAGCTGCCCGATTTGAGCATCATGATTTCTAAAACTTTTGTGAATGAAGTGGACATCAGCAAGGTACAAAAAGGGCAGGATGTAAAAATCAAAGTGGATGCCTTTCCAGATAACAGCTATTCGGGCAAGGTGATTACCGTCGCAAATGTAGGCGAGCAACTGCAAGGCTACGACGCCAAAGTTTTTGAAGTAACGGTGCAATTGGAGGAAGTGGATTCTATCCTTCGCCCTGCCATGACTACCAGCAACGAGGTTTTGACCTATATATACAAGGATGTGCTTTACGTGCCTTTAGAGGCCATTCAAAGTGATTCCATGTCATTCGTTTTTAAAAAAGTAGATGGTAAAATCGTGAAGCAGGAAGTGATAACGGGCGAGACCAATGACAACGAGGTCATCATCGAACATGGCTTGAAAGAAGGCGAGGAAGTCATGCTTTTGATACCTGACGATGCGGAAATGCTGCCAATCGTGCCGCTTGACAAAAAGATAAAGGCCGACATTAGAAAGCGTTTGGAAGAAGAAAAAAAGAAACGGCAAGAAGAGGCCAAGAAGAAACTACAACAAGTAAAGGAGGAATACCAACCCAAGAATGGCAGTGGTGGTGGCAACGTCATCATTTTCGGTTAATTTCAATCAATCCAGCATTAAGCAACCAGTTTCCTCCAATGCAACGCACCATATTCAATTTCATTTTGGCGGTAGAGGGCGTTTTGGCGAACATCCTCAGGTCAGTGCTGACAGCGCTCGGCATCGTATTCGGCGTGGCTGCGGTCATTGCCATGCTGGCCATTGGCATGGGTGCCAAACAGGCGTTACTCGACCAAATGAAGTTAATTGGCACCAATAACATTGTCATCAATTCTGTGGTACTGAAAGAAGGCGAATCAGGGGAAGAGACTGCAAACACTGCACAAGCTTCCTCGGGTGGCAGCGGCAGCAAACCTGGCAAAGAAGGGAAGCGCCCTTGGTCGCCGGGCCTTACGTTGGAAGACATAAAAGCCATTGAAAAAGTATTGCCAGGGGTTGATAAAGTAAGCCCAGAGGTAGTGGAACAAACAAACCTCGTTCAAGGTGGCAAGACCGGTAAAGCAAAAGTGGTAGGCATCACAAACACGTTTTTTGAACTGAACAATCTCGGTCTTTCTACGGGCGATTTTTTCCACAAAGACCATATCGAAGGTGGAAAGCCTGTTTGCATCATCGGTCAAACGGTTCAGACCAAATACTTCCCGGAGACCGACCCAATCGGCCAATGGATTAAGTGCGGAACATCTTGGTTCAAAATTATTGGCGTGCTTGAAAAGCGCATTGCCAGCAAGGAAAGCCTTGAAAACCTTGGAATCCGTGATTACAACGCAGATGTGTATGTGCCTGTGACTAGCGCCATGCTCCGTATCAAAAACCGGGCAAGGATAACAGCCGACAAAATCAAACAAAACGATTTTGGCGACGATGAAGGCCAGAAAAAGGAAAGCGAAAATTACCACCAACTTGACAAGGTCGTAGTCCGTTTGCACGATGCAGGAACCCTTGAAGTCTCGGCACAGGTAATTGCCAAAATACTAAAACGCCGCCATAAGAACCTGCTCGACTTCGAGGTGGAAGTGCCTGAGCTATTGTTGCAGCAGCAACAAAAAACCCAAGACATTTTCAACAGCGTATTGGCCGCCATAGCTGGCATTTCGCTGTTGGTGGGAGGTATCGGCATTATGAACATCATGCTGGCCTCGGTCATGGAGCGCATTAAAGAAATCGGCGTTAGGCGGTCGTTGGGCGCCAAAGAGAACGATATCATACTACAATTCCTTTTTGAGGCGGTCATCATCAGCTTGATTGGCGGCATACTTGGCGTGGGGCTGGGCATTTTGGCCGCCGTTATTGTCTCAAAATCATCTGATATCCCAACGATGGTTTCAAGTTGGTCCATTGCTCTGTCATTTGGTGTGGCAGCCACCATTGGGTTGGTGTTCGGGCTTTTCCCTGCAAGGAAGGCCGCCAAACAAGACCCGATAAAAGCCTTGCGAATAGAATAGCCCTGTCAATAATCAGTGCCATCGTTTCAAACAAAACTCAATCTCCGCATGAAACCCACGTTTATTCTTCTGATTGCCTTTATCTTTTTCACGAATAAATCAATAGCCCAAGTTGACACGCTGGAGGTGAGCTTGGAAGAGATTGTTGCGCTTGCGCAAAGCGATGC
The DNA here is from genome assembly GCA_031426435.1 of Saprospiraceae bacterium. Classification (GTDB taxonomy): domain Bacteria; phylum Bacteroidota; class Bacteroidia; order Chitinophagales; family Saprospiraceae; genus UBA6168. Next base: position 2,444 of record JANPLH010000382.1, read on the forward strand.
CCCGGATGCATTGGCGGCTGCCATGCAATTGAAAAATCGCTACTGGTCCTACCAAAACTTTCTTGCCAATTACAAACCTACCCTGTTTCTAAACGGGAATTTGCCAGACTTGAACCGCTCCATTGGGCCGATTACTTTGCCAGATGGCACCAATAAATTCGTTAGGCAATCAAAACTTTATAACTCAGCAAGGATTGCTTTGGCGCAAGGCATTACCCAAACAGGAGGTACCATCTTTGCAGGCAGCAGCTTAAGCAGATTGGACCAATTGAACGAAGACATTCCGAATACAACTTCTTATGTAGCGTCGCCATTTTATGTCGGCATAGACCAGCCTATATTTGGTTACAACGAGCTTAAATGGAACAAAAGAATAAGGCCATTGCAATACCAGGAAGCCACCCGTGAATATGCCGAAAGAATGGAATCCGTAGGCACAGACGCTTCCGCCTTATTTTTTGATGTGCTTATTGCGCAGCTCAACCTTCGCTCCGCAAAACGAGACAAGGCAAATGCCGACACACTGTACAATATATCCAAAGGCCGCTTTGAGGTAGGCCGAATAGCTGAAACTGAACTGCTTCAAATAGAACTAAGTGCCATGAACGCTGATGCTGCTGAACAAAGGGCTTTGTTGGCCATGCAAACGGGCACCGAACAATTGCGGAACTTCCTGGGACTGAAAAAGGCCGTTTTTTTCAAAATGGAAACGCCTGAGAATATTCCAGCTTTTACCATTAGCCCCGATGAAGCATTGAAATACGCCAAACTTTACCGAAGTGATATAATACGATTTGACAGAATGCTGATAGAAGCAGATGCTGGCGTTGCGCAAGCCAAGTCTGAGCGAGGTTTTCAAATGAACCTCTCCGCTCAAGTAGGTTTTACGCAAAGTGGACCATCGGTTGGCGATGCATACAATTCACTGGAAAGCAATCAGGTAGCTGGTTTGAGCATCAATGTCCCAATTCTCAATTGGGGCCGGGGCGAGGCTCGATTGGAAACCGCCTATACACAACGGGAACTCGACCGCCTGACCGTTGGTCAAGACAAGGTGAAGTTCGAACAGGAAATCCTATTAAAGGTGAAGCAATTTGATTTGCTTCGCAATCAAGTGGCGCTTTCCAAACGGGCTTATGATGTTTCCTTGAAACGGGAACAGATGACCCGAAACCGCTATTACATTGGTAAAATAGACGTACTCGACCTCGGCGTTGCGGTAACGGAAAAGGAAAATGCAAGGGTCAATTATGTTAGCTCATTGAGAGCCTTTTGGCTGGCGTATTATGACCTTCGCCGAAGCACCCTTTTCGATTTTGAACGCAATGTTTCGCTCGTGCGAAAGCTGGAAGGGTATTGAGCCAAATTGGCAAAACACCCTGAATTGACAATTCCTAAGTCATTTTTTTCAACATTCCCGAAAACGCCAACCGTTTTTGCCGCTCAAATTCTATCTTTGCCGCTGATTTTGAAAAGCTGTTGTTCAAATCCAGTTTAAGTGGCTAAAAATCAAAACAGACACCAGCAATACCATCTCCAATATTCGGCCTTATCCAGCCGCCTACCTTTCCATTTCATTACCAAATTCATTAAAAAACTAAACGCATGACGCAAGTTCCAGCGGTACTCCTTCTTAAAGACGGCACGGCTTTCCACGGAAAATCAGCCGGAAAAATCGGCACCACAACGGGCGAACTTTGCTTCAATACCGGGATGACAGGCTATCAGGAAGTCTTTACCGACCCTTCCTATTTTGGACAAATCCTTGTGACCACCAATGCCCATATCGGCAATTACGGAACCCGTATTTCAGAAACTGAATCGGAAAACATCAAGATTTCGGGGCTGGTATGCAAAAACTTCACCTGGCAGTACAGCCGGCCTATGGCGACCGCCACCATTCAGGACTATTTCGAGCAGGAGCAATTGGTTGGCATCTCCGACGTGGATACCCGTGCCATCGTGCGGCATATACGCAGCAAGGGTGCGATGAACGCTATCATCTCATCCGAAACGCTTGATTTACAAGAACTTAAAGCAAAATTGGACAAAGTGCCAAGCATGGATGGTTTAGAGTTGGCCAGCAAGGTCAGCACACCGAAGCCTTATTTCATGGGCAATGCCGACGCCAAGTTCAAAGTTGCAGTAATGGACTACGGAGTTAAGCGCAACATCCTGAACTGCATGGTGGACCGGGGTTGCCATTTGCAGGTGTTCCCAGCAAAAACACCACTTACCGAAGTGAGGAAATGGAATCCTGATGGTTATTTTTTATCCAATGGTCCCGGCGACCCAGCACCGATGGATTATGCCGTTGAGAGCGCAAAAGCTGTTTTGGCCGAAGGCAAACCATTGTTTGGTATTTGCCTTGGTCACCAGATATTGGCCTTGGCAATGGGCATTTCCACCTATAAAATGCACAACGGCCATAGGGGCATCAATCATCCCGTGAAAAATTTGGTGACTGGCCATTGCGAAATCACCAGTCAAAACCACGGCTTTGGTGTACGTGCCGACCAGTTGCTCGACCGTTCCGACATCGAAATCACACATATCAACCTCAATGACGATACCATTGAAGGCATTCGAGTGAAGCATAAGCAGGCTTTCTCGGTACAATACCACCCAGAGGCATCGCCCGGCCCGCACGATGCCCGCTATCTGTTTGACAATTTCGTGAAGATGATAGCTGAATCGAAAGGCCAGGAAGTTTCACACGAAGCAATTAAACTTGGTTGATATAAAGTTGATATTTGGTTGATGAAGGATGATGGGATTAAAGTTTTTGAAGAACAAACAATCCTACTATCGCCCCTCATCAACCCTTATCAACCCTATCACCCTTATCAACAATAGAAAATGAGTGCAATTTCTGACATCATTGCGAGGGAAATCCTCGACTCCAGGGGCAACCCAACCGTAGAAGTAGAGGTTTTGACCGAAGAAGGCTATTTCGGTCGTGCCGCAGTGCCATCCGGCGCATCCACTGGCAAGTACGAAGCCGTGGAACTCCGTGACGGCGATAAAGATCGGTACCTCGGCAAGGGCGTACAAAAGGCCGTGGAAAACGTGGAGGAAATCATTGCCGACCACTTGATTGGCGAAGAAGTAACCGACCAGCGCTACCTCGACCAGCTTATGCTCGACCTGGACGGCACTGCGAATAAAAGCAAATTAGGTGCTAACGCCATCCTTGGTGTTTCTTTGGCCATTGCAAAGGCCGCCGCCGAGGAGTGTGGGATGCCGCTATACCGCTATATCGGCGGCTCCAATGCGCACATCCTTCCCGTGCCAATGATGAACATCCTGAATGGTGGTTCCCATGCAGATAATGGTATTGACTTTCAGGAGTTTATGATTGTCCCAGTTGGAGCTGACCGTTTTTCTGAGGCACTGCGTATGGGCGTCGAAGTATTCCACCACCTCAAAGGCGTGCTAAAAAGCAAGGGCTACTCTACCAACGTGGGTGACGAGGGCGGTTTTGCACCAAACATGAAATCCAATGTGGAGGCCATGGAAACCGTACTGGAGGCCATTGAAAAGGCGGGTTTCATTCCCGGCGAGGACATTATGATTGCATTGGACCCTGCCGCTTCTGAGTATTTCGACGAAGAATTAGGCGTCTATCATTTCAAAAAGTCAACAGGAGAAAAACTTACACCCGCCCAAATGGTGGACTTCTGGACGGATTGGAGCAAGAAGTACCCAATTTTTTCCTTGGAAGATGGCATGGCCGAAGATGATTGGGATGGCTGGAAGGAGCTCACAAAGTCTATTGGAAAACGTGTGCAACTCGTTGGTGACGACCTCTTTGTAACCAACACGGTTCGCCTCCAGCAAGGAATTGACAAGGGCATTGCCAACTCCATATTAATTAAGGTGAACCAAATTGGCTCGTTGACTGAGACCGTCAACGCCGTTAATCTTGCTACTCGCAACAGCTACACCTGCGTCATGAGCCACCGTTCCGGCGAAACAGAGGACACGACCATTGCCGACCTTGCCGTTGCCCTCAACTGTGGACAAATCAAGACAGGCTCTGCTTCCCGTTCTGACCGGATTGCCAAGTACAACCAACTCCTCCGCATCGAGGACGAATTGGGCGACATGGCCTTTTATCCAGGCAAAACTTTGCTGACCCGATAAATTCCTCCGATTGGTCATTTTTGAAATGACCTGATACATAACTAATTATAAAGCTTGGCCTTTGTGCCAGGCTTTTTTGTTTGTTTTTCTCTAAACTTTGAACCTCTTGCCAAAATCGTCGTAAGAGAAAGAAAAGTAATTTATTTTTTATCATAAATGAATAATTGGTATAATGTTTGAAAAGGTTGAGGTCATGTAGTTGTTTAACAATCAGTTTTTTACGAAATCATTTTTTTATAAATTTTTAACAAAAACTGAAACCTAAAGCACCACCCATCACGTTATAGCAGATTGAAAGTACCCAGATGGGATTTAAAAGACAACGTTAACCGCAGCAGGAGAACACAGGAAGAAAGGCTTATCACACATAAATTGAAAAAGGCTTGATTCTCTATTTCTGGAGCTGCCCAAAACCGGGTCCCATGAACAGCATGACAAAAAAGTTATCCATAATTATTTCGGCTTCAGCCATAGCAGCACTTGCCCTCGTCGCCATCATATTGTACCAAGGCGGCTACATCGTTAAACTAGAACAAACCGTTGCCGACAAGGAATCTCAACTTGTTTTTGTCAAGCAAGCGCTTGGGGAACAAAAGAAGTTGAATGAAGAAGTTCTTCAAGAACTGCAACTGTATAAGGACAGTGTGGCTGTGCTTAACCTTGAAAACCAACAGTTGCATGTTAAAATTGACGAACTGAAAGGCACGATTTCAAAACTGAATAAAATTATCCAGAAGCACGACGACAAAGTCGCTTCGCTGACAGAACAGATAAGCCGCCTTAAAGAAGGTGGTATGAAATACGAGGCTCAAATAAGGGAATTGGAGCGTAAAAGGGACGACCAACTCGTAAAAATGGAAGAAATGGACAAAGAGCGCATTGTTTTACTGGAATCCAAGCGCCAAAACGAGGAGTCACAAAAGCAGAACAAGGCGAAAATTAATCATTTGGACAATAAGATAGAGAAGCACCAAATTGATGTTCTCGACCCAGCGCCCCAAGAAGTTCCTGCCCCGATTTTTAACCAATCGCCAACGGAGCAAGCAACCAACCCTGAGCCTAAAATTTCGAGCGAACTGCAAGCAGCCATAATAACCCGACAGCAGGAGCGATTGAACAATATTGTTCAAAATACGGCTGTCAAGTTCTCTACCATTAGCCTACGGAACCGAGAAGGCGGCAACGACCTGAAAAGGGTGAAAAAAGAGGATGATTGGCGCTTTACGTTTATTGATTTTGACTTAAGCAACGCCGACCAAGAGGCCATTATGGATGAGCAATTTATCGTCCAGCTATATGACCTCGACAATAAGGTGGTGGTTCCTTTTAACGAAAAGAACCTTGCTTTCCCCAATAGCGAAATGGGTGCTATAGGTTATAAATTCAAATACGACGGAAAACCTGTTTCGGTCAGGTATATCAATACGCAACCTAAAGAAGGTAGCAACTACGAGCTACGGCTCGTTTACCCCAAGAACGGGGTAGTATTTACGTTAGTAAACGGCACGAAGCGAATCGTGGAAGATGGAAGGGTGGCCGTTAACTGACCCACAATTTTGGAAAGCCTTTATCTCAATAGAAGTTGTTTTTGGGCAGTGGCTTTAGGGCTGCTGCCTTTTTTTTGTCCTCTCATTTGTACACATCTGTTTTGTATTTTGCGGCAAAAAAACAGATGCCTCGTCAATTTTTTTCCATTTTGCTATTGCTCATGCTGGTTCTCAGCTGTAGCCCGGCCAATAAGCTTACCGTTCAACAAAGCGCAAAGCCATTCAATTTACCAGAAGGCGCTCCCAGATATAGCGATGTCTGTTTCTCCAGTAGGTGGGAACGGCCCCGTGATGCAAATGACACGCTCGAAACCTTTAGTGCAATGCGTAGTTTTCATGGCACCTACCTGACTTGGGTTTATTCCACCAACTCCAATTTTATTCGCAAAGCCGACTCATTGGGCTATAAAATTCAAACTACCCTAGCAGGTACTTTGCCTGATTTGCCATTCGGTAGCACGAGCTTAAATCAAGGTCGAATTTTGAACAAAGCTGGACAAAAAGTGACCACGTCATGGATGAAAACTTGGGAAAGCTGGTGGGGCTGCGTAAACCACCCTGACTTTCAGGAAATTTGCAAGAAACACCTAAAAGTAGCAGTGGAAGCCGGAGCAAGTACCATACAAATAGACGCACCTGCCATGAGCTATTTGTTCGTCCGAAATAAATGGGAGGACGTGTGCTACTGCGAATATTGCCTCAAAAAAGCAGCGATTTTAGGCAAACAGCCTCCTGAAATTCAAGAGCAATCGGTTAGGGAGTTTTATGAAAACTTGAAAAGTTACGCCGCTTCATTGGCTGGGCATAAGGTGCCTTTCTCTAGCAACAATTTTGAAGGGGATTGGGAGCTTTTCCCTTTTTCCGACTTCGACTTTGGTGTGTCTGAGATAGGCGAAAGGCGGGCAAACCCAGAGTACATTTATTCAACAATAAGGGAAGGTAAAAATCTTGGAAAGGCACAAGTTTTCACCTTTTCGAATGAACGGGATTGGCTGGTGCAGAAAATGATAGCGGCAACTTACGCCTGTGGTGGCAACATGATAGTGCCTTGGGATGTCTGGCAAAATGGAATTAAAGACCGGTATTTTGGAAAGCCACAAATCTATGCCCCTCTTTATGGTTTTGTACGAGCTAACGCCCAATGGCTTGATGGCTACGAAGATGCTTTTTATGCAACCTCACAAGATGATACCCGATTCACAAATACCGAGTCTTTGCCTATTAGTTTTGAAAATTACCGAAGACAAGTCCATGCGTTTGTGCGAGCAAAGCCGAGCGATGAGAAGGCTCCTGTAGTAGTACATTTAATAGATTGGCATGTGCTGATGGAGCCGTTTTCAATAAAGCTGAACGAGGGGCGGTTCTTCAAAAATGGCATTGCTTCCATTGAATTACTCACACCAGCTGAGTACAATAAAGAACTGCACTATGAGGCTGAATCAAGCGGCGATTTTTCAAAGTTGGTTACTTCGCAACCGCTTGATTTTCAAAAAGATGGAAAATTACTTCAAGTCAATATACCGAAATTGGAGCAACATTGGGGGATGCTAATTGTGAGGCCAAAATAGGTATTATGGCTAACCATTTTATCGGTTAAGCCCAAGTGAATAAACAGCCTATCCAATATATTGGGTGGCCACAAACCAAATAACCTACTTTTGCCCATGCACCTTCAGCAATTAAAGCTCACCAATTTTAGGAACTACGAATTCGAGACCGTGGAGTTCTCAGAGCAGTTGAACCTCATTTCGGGGCTAAATGGCATGGGCAAAACCAACCTGCTCGACGCCATTTACTACCTCTGCATGAGCAAGAGCCATTTCCAGAGCACCGACAAAAATGTGGTGCGAAAAGGCGAGGGTTTTTTCCGATTGGAAGGCCAGTTCTTAATCGAAAAACCGGAGAAAATTGTGGCCAAAGTGGTTCCCGGCAAGCAGAAAATATTTGAAAGAAACGATGCCCCTTACTCCCGATTGTCCGACCATGTGGGCTTGTTGCCTGTCGTTTTTTTGGCCCCGGATGATACCATGTTGGCATTAGAGGGAAGCGAGGAGCGCCGCCGTTTCATGGACAACACCCTCTGCCAACTCGACCAGCGTTACTTGGATGCCTTGTTAAATTACAATCGGATTCTGGACAAGCGGAATGCCTCTTTGAAGCAGTTTGCCTCGGAAGGTGGATTCAACCTGTTGTTGCTGGAAACTTACAACCGCCAATTAGAGGCTCCCGCCAATTATATCTACCAGCAGCGGCATTGGTTTATCGGGCAATTTCAACCTGCATTTAACCAATTTTACGGCAGTATCAGCGATGAAGCGGAGCCTGTGGAATGCGAATACCGCTCCCAACTCGAACAGGGCAATTTTGTGGAGATACTTGAAAAGAGCACTGAAAAGGACCGGATATTGGAGCGAACAACCGTTGGCATCCACAAGGACGACCTTGTTTTTGCGATGAAAAACCTGCCGCTAAAGCGCTTCGCTTCACAAGGCCAATTGAAATCGTTTGTTTTAGCGATGAAGTTAGCGCAGTATGAACTGTTGCGGCAGCACAAGCAAAAACAGCCGCTCCTATTGCTTGATGACCTTTTCGATAAATTGGATGACCGAAGGGTAGCACAATTGATTGAACTTTTGGTAAAAGGGGATTTCGGTCAGGTCTTCATAACAGACACCCATCCTGAGCGGGCCGAGGAAATGGCCAAACGCTTTGGGGGCGATTACAAGAAAGTCATGATTGAAAATGGGGAGCAAATAATTTAGGGTTTCCGTCCAGTTTTAAATGCCTTATGCGTTAGCAAACCCTTGTCAGTCAGCAATTGAACATGGTATAATCCTGCTGGAAATCCAGCCATATTCAAGTGGATTCCGCTTTTTGAATCGGAATAATCCTGTGACAATACCAAACGACCTACATTGTCTAACACCCTGATTTTCAAGAAGTTGACCAATTCATTTTTTGCATCCATATTTATGAAAAATGAATCATCAAATGGGTTGGGAACTACCTCGAAATTGAAATTCTGGTTGGTTTTATAAGTAGCTTCACTTGGTCCTGGGTCAACGATTTTCGTCTCTCCTTCCGTTACCTTCAGCAGTTGGTTCGCTGCCACATTTTCAAAGCTGTCAATGATGCCACTTGGCCAACGAACGGTCAAAAGGTCAATGGAATCTGCTTGGCCGAGGCCGAAATGCAGTACGAGGCTGTTTTGCGAAGCCCAGCCACTGCCACCACTCACTTCATCGAGCAGGAGGCGGTCACCAACCTTTAGCTGTACCCTTGCTCCTATTCCAGCGGCATTGCTTTCAACACCTACCGTCTTGACTTTCAGCCATTTATTATCGTTCTGCGTGTTGTTTTGAAAGAGTTGATTGCCCACATTCCCGCCGTAGTTTGCAAGATAGATGTCCAAAAGTCCATCACCATTGGCGTCAAAACAACCAAAGCCGTACCCGCCCTCCATGCTGTGCAGAGGCGTGTTTTCACTGACGATGGTAAACGTATTGCCTGCTGGCGAAGGATTGCCATTGTTCCTATAGAGCAAATTTGGGAAGGGCGAGAAGTAGCTGTCATTGGCTAAATAGATGTCCTGCCAGCCATCGTTGTCGTAATCAAAAAAGCTGCACCCCCACCCCATTCCAAAATCTGCCACCCCCGCTTGCTCCGCAATATTGTAAAAATAGTTGCCATTGCCAGTAGGGTTCCCGTTGTTGAGCAGCAGCGCATTGGGGCCAAGATTGGTGATATAGAGGTCGAGCCAACCATCATTGTTAAGGTCGCCAACATCAACGCCCATGCCCATTGCGGCTATGTTTGTTCCCGTAATGGAAGACACGTCGGAGAAAGTGACACCCATACCAGTTAGGTTCCCGTTGTTTCTGTAAAGGATATTGGGGATATTGGCATCGTGAGTTAGGTAGAGGTCTGGGTCACCATCGTTGTCATAATCGAAAAAAACGGCCCCCATCGAAATCATGGGGTCTGTCGCACCTGATTGCACCGTAATATCTGTGAAACTTACACCATTGGTATTAGGGCCATTGTTCCGATAGAGGATATTTTCCATGCCAAGCCTTGCGATATAGAGGTCGAGCCAGCCGTCCATGTCCACATCAGCGAAGAGCGCTGCTTTAACCTTGCTGCCAGTCGAAATACCAGCAATAGCAGCAATATCTGTAAATGTGCCATCGTGATTGTTGCGGTAAAGGGCATTTCCCTCGTCTCTTGCTCCAATGAAAAGGTCGAGCCAACCATCGTTATCCACATCTCCCCAAACAGCAAATTGGGCAGTAGGAGAAGTGGTTATGCCAGCTTGCTCCGTTATGTTATCAAAACTGCCACCAGTGCCAGTTACCCCTCCAATATTTTGATAAAGAGCCCCAGGTTCGAGCATTCTCGTTGCGAAAATATCATCAAGGCCGTCGTTGTTGAAATCGCCAATGGCTACACCATAGTTCAAGCCAATTTGGTTGACACCGGTTTGCGAAGAAACATCGGCGAAGTTGACTTGGCCAGTCATTTTGTCAGCAATAAGCAGCAGGAAGAGCAAAGAGCCAAAAGCATTTTTCATGTGGATGAGTTTTGAGTGCGTGCAAAAATAAGCGGCAGACCTGATTCACCAACTTTCTCGCTTCAAACATTTTGTAAAAACAACATTGATATTTGGCCAATAGTGCAACATAAATGCCTACCTTTGCGCCGCTGTAACTGATTTCCGTAATCACTAACGGCTAAAAACAGGCTCATGGGACGAGTTGGTTCGTCAAAATAGTGATGAGTTGGCAGTTTTGCGAAGCGAAACCTTTCCACTCAATATTTTGCAAATCAATAAGTTACAGCGCCATGAGTGGTGTTTTTTGCGCATTTTTATTTTCAAATGGCAGTTTATCTTTCAATAGAGAAGAAACAAGAAATCTTCACTAAATTCGGTGGCAACGAAAACAACACTGGTTCCATCGAAGGCCAAGTCGCTCTTTTCACTTTCCGCATCAAAAGCCTTTCCGAGCACCTTAACAAGTTCAAGAAGGACCATGCAACTCGCCGCAGCCTACTCATGATGGTTGGCAAGCGCAAAAGCCTACTTGAATACCTCAAGCGCAAAGACATTACAAAATACCGTGCGCTGATTCAAGAATTGGGTATTCGTGGTTAAGAAAAAACAAGACCGGGACATGTTCCGGCCGACGGGGCCTGTTCCGGTTTATTTAGTTTTTTCACAAACACTCCGCACTTATTTCAAAGCGCATAAAGCCTTGTGAACTTGAGTTTTCAGACCTTGTTTTCAAAAGCTATTTCCAGTGTTTCTTTGGCCAACTTCAACCACGGGCCAATCAATTGTTTATCACAACATCATACATAAATCCGGTCTGGCAACTGGTCAGGCCACAATCACTCAAATTAAAATGGGTAAACAAATTCCAACTACCACCTCCTTTAAATTGCCAGATGGCAAAGAGGTGACCATCGAGACAGGCAAGCTTGCTGCCCAAGCCGATGGATCGGTCGTCGTCCGAGTGGGCAACACCATGCTGCTGGCGACTGTCGTCGGAGCAAAAGAAGCCAAAGAAGGCCAAGCCTTTTTTCCACTTTCAGTTGACTACATGGAGAAGTTTGCGGCTGCTGGCCGTATCCCCGGAAACTTTTTCCGCAGGGAAGCCAAGTTGTCTGACTACGAAGTACTTGTGTCACGTCTCGTTGACCGTGCCATACGCCCACTATTCCCTGATGGTTATATGTGCGAAACACAGGTCATCATCCAATTGATTTCAGGAGAAAAAGATGTGGCTGGAGATGCCTATGCTGCCTTGGCTGCATCGGCTGCACTAACGCTATCCGACATTCCGTGGGCAGGCCCCATCTCAGAGGTTCGTGTAGCTCGCATTGACGGTCAGTTCGTTGTGAACCCTGGCAAAGCCGCTTCTGCAACTTCTGATATTAACATCATTGTGGCAGCCGACAAGGACAACATCATGATGGTGGAAGGGGAATGCAAGGAATGCTCAGAGGCAGACCTGGTTGCCGCTATCAAAGTGGCACACGAAGCCATCAAGGTTCAGTGCGCTGCACAGCTTACCTTGGCCAATATTGTTGGTGGCAAAGCACTTACTCAGCGGGAGCTGGTTCCACAACCTCAAAATGCGGAAGTAGAGAAACGGGTAGCTGAACTCGGCAAGGACAAATTTTACGAAGTGGCTAAATCGTTTCTTGAGAAGGGTCTCCGCAAGGAGAAATTCTCGGAAATCGAAAAAAGCATCATTGAAACGCTCACAACTGAAAAGGGCGAAGAGTTTATGGCCGAGAATGCAGCCATCGCTAAAGGCTATATTGACAAATTGAAAAAGAAGGTGATTCGCAACATGGCATTGACAGATGGTGTGCGCCTTGATGGTCGCAAGCCTGATGAAATACGGCATATCTGGTGCGAAACAGATTACCTGCCTTCTCCACACGGTTCCGCTCTGTTCACACGGGGCGAGACCCAATCGCTTACCACAGTTACCCTGGGTACCAAATTGGACGAGGCGATGATGGACACAGCGATGGAAATGTCTTTTGAAAAATTCATCCTGCATTACAACTTCCCGCCATATTCAACCGGTGAGGTTAAAATGCTACGTGCGCCCGGCCGTCGTGAGATTGGGCACGCCAACCTTGCAAGCCGCTCCCTAAAGACGACTTTGCCAGAAGGTTTCCCCTACACCATACGTGTAGTTTCGGATATTTTGGAAAGTAATGGCTCCTCTTCCATGGCCACTGTTTGTGCTGGCTCGCTGGCACTGATGGACGCTGGTGTACCTGTAAAAAAAGCCATTTCAGGCATTGCAATGGGTATGATCGCCGAAGGCGACAAGTTTGCTATCCTGAGCGATATCCTTGGCGATGAGGATGCACTTGGCGATATGGACTTCAAATTGACGGGGACTGCCGATGGCATCTGTGGCTGCCAAATGGATATCAAGATTGAGGGCCTGAGCTACGAAGTTCTTGAAAAAGCACTTGTACAAGCAAGGGAAGGCCGATTGCATATTTTGTCAAAAATGGCGGAAGCAATGGCCGTTCCGAGGGAAGACCTCAAGCCACATGCTCCACGTATCGTAGAGCTGTTCATAGACAAGAGCTTTATCGGTGCGGTCATCGGGCCTGGCGGCAAAATCATCCAGGAAATCCAGAGCACAACAGGCACAATCATCAATATCGAAGAAATTGGTGACCAAGGACGTGTCACGATTGCAAGTCCTAACAAATCGAACATTGACGCTGCACTTTCACGGGTGCGTCAAATCACGTTTACCCCATCTGTCGGAGATGTTTATGATTCGGTAGTTAAAACAGTGATGCCTTACGGTGTCTTTGTTGACTTTAGCGGAAAGAGCGGTCTACTCCACGTTACAGAAATGTCGCATAGCCGCGTTGACAGTGTCGAGGACATGTTCCAGGAAGGCGATAGTGTAAAAGTCAAGCTCATTGGCATTGACAAGACCACTGGCAAGTTCCGCCTTTCCAGCAAGGCGCTGATGATGAAGCCCGATGGCACCATGCCTACCGAAGACGAATACATGGAAGATGGTGACGGCGGTGGAAGGCCACGTGGCGGCGGAGGCGGTGGTTTCCGTGGCGGCGGAGGCGGCGGAAGGCGTTAAAAGCCCCTCACCAATTTTTGCACAAATTATTGATATTCAATAAGATGAAACATAACGGTTGGACCTGATTCGTCCAACCGTTTTTTCATTTCAGGCTGGCAGATTCTTATTATTTCCAAGGCAATTCATCTACTCGGCTATCATTTGATAGCAATACGCTTATGCATTCGGCGCATGCCCGAAACTTGGCAGCGTGAGCTTTAGTTTTGCAAATTATTTTGCCCAATTCAAACTTGGACATACCTTTGAACTTGTCAGAAAAAATTCACCACTCACCATTCATTCACAAAAATAGATACTCGCTAAAATGAGAAACCGTGCAATTATCACCAATGTGAAACCCCTGCTTGCTGACGGGAATTATTATATCAAAAGAATTCCAGGAGAGGAGGTGAAAATCAATGCCGATATTTATTGCGATGGCGATGATATTCTGAGGGCATCCATTCTTTTTAAAATGGAAGGCGAAGAGGCTTGGAAAGAGCTGCCAATGCACCCGACTGAAAACGAACAATGGGAAGGAAAATTCATCGTTGAAAAACAAGGGTTCTACCTTTATCGAATAGAAGCATGGGTTGACCATCTTGCTACATGGCATCACGGTTTTTTATGGAAAAACAGCGCTGGACAGAACTTGGCCAACCACCTGTTGCAAGGCACCGTCTGGCTTAGAAAAGCAGCCGAGCAAGCGAATAAAGCTGATGCAAAACTGCTAAAGGATTGGGCTAAACTGATGGAAAACCCAGAAAAATATGAAGAAGCCAACCAGCTCCTCTTGAGCGAAGAAGCCATCAAGCTGTTCAGCGAATGTCGTTTGAAACAATTCCCTACAGTTTATGACAAAAACATGCTGGTGAGGGTTGGCCGTCCAAAGGAATTATTCAGCACATGGTATTTGATGTTCCCCCGCTCGGCGAGTCAGGTCAAGGGGCAGCATGGTACATTTAAAGATTGCCAGTCAATGCTCCCCCGCATTGCCAATATGGGTTTCGACGTGCTTTTCCTACCACCAATTTTCCCAATTGGCACAACAAATAGAAAAGGGAAGAACAATAGCGCAGAAGCAGAACCTGGCGATGTTGGCTCCCCTTGGTCGGTAGGTAATGCTGATGGCGGGCATACTGCGGTCAACCCATTGCTCGGCAAAATGAGTGACTTCGACAACCTCGTAAAGGCAGCTTCAAAATTGGGCATCGAAGTCGCATTGGACATTAGCCTTCGGTGTTCCGCTGACCACCCTTATACCACGGAGCATCCAGATTGGTTCAATCGCCTCCCAAATGGCCAATTGGCAGTGGAAGAAGTACCCCCATTGAACTACAACGATATTGTTGACCTCAATTTTGAGTGTGATGACTGGAGGGGACTATGGGATGAGATGAAGAATATCTTTCTTTTTTGGGCAGAAAAAGGGGTACGCATTTTCTACGCAAGCACCCCACACCACCAGCCTTTCAGTTTTTGGAATTGGCTGATAGTTGAGGTACAGTTGGTTTATCCAGACGTGATTTTCCTTTCAGGTGCGTTCACTCGTTCGGTTATTCAAGAGGAATTGGCTAAAGTGGGATTCAACCAGTCTTTCACTTATTTCATCTGGAGAAACTCCAACAAACAGGACTTACAGCAGTACATTACTGAGATAATCAAAGGAGATACCAGCGAATTTGTGCACCCTAATTTTTTCACCAATACGCCCGACATCCTGCCAAGCTACCTTGCCGACAAGGGTTCAAATGCTTTCATGCTCCAATATGCGCTTGCCTCCATGCTCTCCTCCAATTGTGGCATATACGGGCCTGCTTTTGAGCTAATGTACAACCAGCGTTTCCCTGGCAGCAAAGAGCGCTACAACCATTCTGAGAAATACGAAATTGCCCACCATGATTGGTCAAAACAGAACAGGGTCACGGATTTCATTACTAAAATGAATAAAATCAGACGTGATAATCCTGCAATGCACAACATGTTCAACCTGGTCTTTACTGGCACTGACAACGAGCAGACGATTAGCTTTGTCAGGGCTACCAGCGACTTGAAGAATATCGTTTGGTGTATTATAAACCTTGACCCAGAGCGAAGCCATAGCGGCTACGTGGAAGTACCGAAGGATTTATTGGGGCTGCGTGGTAAATGGTTCAATTTAGAAGTCACGGACCTGCTTACCAACGAGACTTACCACTGGTTCAATGACTGGAACTTCGTTGAGTTAAGGCCAGACCAGTACCCCTTGCATATATTGAAGCTGAAGGTGTAATACAGCATCTTCACGACTTTAAGCAATAAATGTGAATCCCCTTAGCCTTTCAAAAAGCTAAAGGGATTTTTATTTATAATAAGCATTCAATTGAGGGAAAAGGCCCTAATTTGATAGGTTAAAATAGTTTCTATCTGAAGTAAAACCGGTAAAGCTTCCGAGGCCATTGTCTGTATTGTTGAAAACAACTTGA
>JANPLH010000383.1:0-10300 GCA_031426435.1 Saprospiraceae bacterium
TGGGGATAATCGCTTCTCAGCCACTTATCACTTCAATGCGTTACAGCCAAGAAATTTAGCTTCAAACATGTGAATTTAGATGGCATTCCGCCTCAAATCCTTGTTTGTATAAATCCTATTGCTGTGAAGTATAAAGCGGTCAAAAATCGGGCAGCCGAAGCTGCCCGATTAGGAAGTATTAATTTACTTAAAAACTAAAAACAGCTTCTTAGTGCGGCGTTGCCAAAAACGGGAACGTAGCAAGGAATGCCTTGTCGTTGGCATCAACATGGTCGTCCGTAAGGCTTGGGTTTGCGCTGCCATCCGGGCCACCGAAAATCAGAAGCAGTTCTACGGAAATCACATCGTCGGCAAGTGCCCGGCCAGTCAGCACATTGGTGCCGTCAAAAAACGTGGTCTTGCCAGCAGTGGCAACATTGAGTACATCAGTAGCCAATGCGCCGGTGAAGGTAGCGGCATCCATGCCAAGGGCATTGGTGGTATAGCCAGGGTTCAGGGCCAATAGCTGTGACTGAAACTTCGCAGCATATTTGCCACCCTGAGCAGATGGGATGGTTTCGTTGAAATCGTCCTTGTCCGCAGCGGAAACGAAGACCGTATTGATGGCAGGACGGGCCATTTGGTCTTCCTGCTGGTAGGTCAGGTCTTCAAATGGATTGGCATCGTCGTCCTTATCGCAGCTTGTCAGGAAAGCAGCAAAAGCCAATAAAAGCAGGGAACCTGCACGCATGATATTTCTCATGATTAATTTTTGATTTAGTATCGTTCAAAGAATAAGTTCATCTTTTTGGGTAGTTTATTTTGGCCTCAATCAAGGAAGGAAAACCGTAGCCTAGCAGCGCTACGCCTAGGTTTTTCTGACGATGAGTGAGGGCAAAAGAAGCAGCCAAAATGAGGAAGTTATTCTTTGGACGATACTTAGATGTTTTGTCGGTTCAAAACCATTGATTTCACAGCTTTTTTGCCCGTTTTGGGACAAATTTTACCAGCTTGGAGGCGATGCTCCCAATCATCAATGGTTTTCAGAAACTCACAGTTTGAAAGATGGATTTTGGTCTGGGGTCGGGTATTAAACCTTGCGCTTGGTTACGGCCCAAGTGTTCAAAGAGGCAGCCGAGCCGAGCATGGATTTAGGTACTTCCACCACGACCGACATCACGTTGGTGCCAGCAAAAGTATCGGCACCAGGGTTGTTGAAGCTGCTTGCAGTGCCTGCAATGATTTCCTTGTAAGCCACGAGGTCAAAGAAAAATGGGTCGTCACGAGGGCCAGCAAAAACCTTTACGCCGTTTTTGTTGCCGATGGAAGCCGTTTCACCGTACTTCGTAATGTCAGTGGACACCACGTCAGCGTCAATTTCCACCATGCCGCTTTTGCCAGTAACAACGGGCTTCACGGGGCCGTAGGCGCTCACTTTGCCATCGTTGAACACGGCTTGGATGACGAGGTCTTCCACGTTGTCGCCTGTGTTGTCAATGTTTACCTGAATCAGGACATTTTCATCGAAAGCAGCAGTGGCCGAAGCCGTCGGGTCCAACAATCCCTGTGTGTTCACAACAAATACCATGTTTTCGGCATTTTCAGGGCTTTGGAAAGCATAGAAATCGGTGATGTCCGAGCTGGTGTTGGTTACACTCGGTGCATCAATGTGGTCGGCAGCCCATACGATACCGATGGAGGCCGAAAGGATGGCGAAAGCCGTTAAAATTAAACTCTTCTTTTTCATCTTTTTGATGTTTTATTAATACTGTCCAGAAACGGAAAATAGAAATTGGAAATATTGTAATAAACGGATAATTACCTTCCTACCGCTTGCTTTCCCATTTCCGGTGCTTTGGAATATTGAGAAATTTTGTTTCTCAGGAACAGATACGAGCGGTAGTGGGTTTTTGGATTTTGGTACTGAAATTATTTTGAAAATAAACATAGCCAAATCATCCAAAACCTTGAATAAACACTATGGTTTTGAACGAAAATTATTTCGCTTAAAAGCATGTCAAAATCCCCCTCCCCACTGTCCCCAAACTTCAGCTCATGTCCATTCTAGGTCGCATAAACGCTGGTTCAGTTTTCCCCCAGTCTATTTACGCTGTTTCTTTAATTTGAAAAAACTCTCTCCGATAGCGGGCATATTGTCCCCCAGTAAAAAACCCCACGCTTGGAGGGGCTCCACCCGGTCGAAAATAACTTTGACAATGGCAGTTATCGGTAGGGACAGGAACATGCCTGGCACGCCCCACAATGCTCCGCCAATTAATACGGCCACGATGGCAACCAAGGCGTTGACCTTGACACGGGAACCCACTATTTTGGGCATGATAAAATTGTTGTCTATGAACTGTACCGTCAAATAGGCGATGAAGACGTATAAAATATAGATGGGTGGCTTGGTGGCCATTACAATCAATATCGGCAACATAATGGCTATTAATCCTCCAATATAAGGTATCATGTTCAACAGGGCTGCCAAAATCCCTAATAAAAAGGCGTATTTAATACCGAGCAATAATAATGCAGATATATCAAGCGCAGCAACAATAGCAGCCTCCAGCATCAATCCTACCAGATAGCTTTGAATCAAAAGTTTTGCTTCACTCAATATCTCCACAACGGCGCTGTGGCGGGCAGTGTCGAACAGTCGGCTGATAAAATCCAGCAATAATGGCTTGTAAAACAGGAACAAGAATATATAAACAGGGATTAAAAAGAAAACAGACAGCAAACTGCCGATGGATAAAAACGTTTGCTCAATCATGCCACTGCTATTGTCCATCAAATCCTCTTTGGAGTCGGTTATCTTGCCCTCTAATTTCTTTTCGCTGATATTGAATTTATCGGACCCCCAATTGATGGCATCCCCATATAGTTCCGTGAATCTTTGCTTAATCTGCGGGAATGACTCTTGGAACATCGCCAATTGCGAGGTAATAAAATAAAGCAGCCCGAAGAACATCAGCATTGTCAGTATGACAGCGATTAGAATGGCAAACACCCGGTTCATTTTGTACCTGACCAGGAAATTAACCATTGGATTCAGCAACATGGCAATGAGCAGCCCGAAAACAAAGGGCAAAATGATGGCCTTCCCGATGAAAAGGATGTAAAAAAAGCCGATTAGCCCAATGATGACCAAAGTGAACTTGATAAGGAAGGGAAACTCGATACTGTCGGTTTTGCGCATTTTCCGTAAGTTTTGAAAGCAATAAACCTCAACACGTTTTCCGCATCGAACAACGGTGAGTATGAATAATTAGGGGATAACGTTCCAACCCCTAATTGTTTCATTGCAGTTGAAATTACCCTACGATTTTGGGGGTTGGAGGCTTAAAATACTGCTCCCTAAATTGGACTTCGACCACATCGTCAGCACCGAATATGCATGACAGGAACGCTTCGACCCAGCGCAGGCTGCCGCTATTTTCAACAAATCGTTTGCCAAGGAGGATTGCTTGAACACACTTTCAAGAACAGTCTCGGCCAAAACTCACGCCTCAATGCAAGTGACAGGAAGGCCCTTGATCCCTTAAAAAACAGGTGGTGCAACAACACCTGCCGCTGCTGGAAAGCGGATAATAAATGTTGTTCCTTTGCCTTCCTCGCTCTCTACTTCCAGCGCCCCGCTATGCCCCTTCACCAAAATATCGTATGCCAACGAAAGCCCCAGTCCAGTCCCTTGCCCCGTCGGCTTCGTGGTAAAAAACGGTTGGAAAATCTTGGCTTTCACGCTGTCGGGAATGCCCGTGCCGTTGTCCTTGATGCGGAATTCAACTGCCCCGTCTTTCAACTTTGAGGACACAGAAACCGTCGGCTCAAACCCTTCTAGTTCCTGTTTTTTCCTTTCTGATGAAGCATAAAAAGCGTTGTTGATGATGTTCAAAAACACTCGCCCGATGTCCTGCGGAATGACCTCCACCATCCCGACCGCCGGGTCGAAGCCGGTGACCATCTGGGCGTTGAAGCTGGCATCCTTCGCCCGTAAGCCGTGGAAACTGAGCCGCAGGTATTCGTCGGCGAGGGCGTTGAGGTCGGTAAGTTCCTTCTTTCCCGTACTGGTACGGGAGTGCTGCAACATGCCGGTCACGATGTTGGCGGCCCGCTTGCCGTGGTGGTTGATTTTCGCTTGGTTTTGGCTGAGGTCGGCTACCAAATCCTGAACGAGTTCTTTGTCCAAATCAGGTTTTTCAATTTCCTCTTTTAGTTCCTGCGCCAGTTCAAGGCTGAGTTCCGAGAAGTTGTTGACGAAGTTTAACGGGTTTTGGATTTCGTGGGCGATGCCAGCGGTAAGCTCGCCAAGGGAGGCCAGTTTTTCGGACTGGATGAGTTGGGATTGGGTGGCTTTCAGGGTTTCTAGGGAGGTTTGTAGCTGGACTTGCTGGGTTTGGATTTCTTCTTTTTGTGCCTCCAGCAATGCGTTTGCCTTCTGTTTTTGTTGGTTGTTGCGATATAGGATAAATGCCAGCAAAAGCACTCCGCTAAGGATAGCCGAAAGGGAGTAAATCTTGACTTTACTTCTAAAGGCAGCTTGTGCTGCTTCTGCTGCTTGCAGTTTTTGTTGTTGCCGCCTTTCCTCTCTATGCGTCAGGTTTTGCACTTCCCGCACTTTTTCAGCGCCCGAAACGCTATCTCGTGCGGCGATGGCGAGGTCGTTGTAAAATAATGCCTTTTCATAATTGCCCTGCTTTTCATATACCGTTCGCAATAATCCTGCTGAACTTTCCATTACCTCGTAGCCTTTTATTTTTTTTGCACCCTCGTATGCTTGTGCTGCGTAGTAAATAGCTGAATCGGGCTGGTTGGCTTTTTGGTAAAACTTCGCCAAAGCCGCCTGGCTTTCCTGTACGGAACTCTGGTAATTTAATTCCATCCCTCTATTAAGTGCAAGGCGATAAAAACGAATGGCCTCAACCGGTTGCTTTAATTCGCTATGGATGTCGCCCAATAAATTGCAGATCGAACAGTAGAAAAAAACCCCAACGTCCGGTTTTTCCAAAACCCGCTGGTAGCTTTTCTGCGCATAATGCATGGCTGAATCCAATTTCCCCATTTTATAAAAAATCTGCCCCATTCGCATGGGGCCTGCCGGATATCCCCGTTCATCCAAGGGAACTCCATTTTTTATCCCTTTTTCATAGCCCGTATATGACCTGCGAGCGTAGTCAAGGGCATTGACGAAGTCTCCCTGTGCCTCATAATTCTCTCCGATAAATGCTAAAGGCATCGTGGTGTCGCCCTTCGTTTCCCTGGCATATTGCAGGGCTTCCTGGTGCATTTCTATGGATTTGACAGGCTCTCCGATATGGCTGTAATTGAAACCGAGGGTCAATAAAGCACCCATAATTCTATCCTTGTGATCAATCTTCCTTGCTATTTTGAGGCCTTCTCTTAGTTCATGAACAGCCCTGTCGGGATTGGCATATTGATAGGCGATACCTAAGTACATGTGTAGGTCATATTTAACGGTATCAACCGTGGCTTTTGCCAATAATTCCGTCAGGCTGTCAATTTGGTGTTGGGGCAGGCCGTATTGCCCCCTCACCATTATAGCAGGGAGGAAACAGAGCAAAAGCAAAAGCATTTTTTTCATATCAAAGGTTAAAAGTGCAAGTTAAAAAATAGGCCCTGGGCTGAATGCCAAAAGTATAAAAAACCACATCGGGATTTGCTGCCCGTTTGTCTGGCGTAAACACCTCTGTATCAAATGTTTCAAAAGGCAAGCCGCTGGTTGTCGGCGCCGTCCAGGACATTATCCCATATTTATCGAACAGGTTGTTGATGCTCGCCTGCAAATGGATTCTTTTGGAAATCGCATATCCTAACGTGAAATCAAATTGGCTGAATGCGGGCAAATAAAAAGTCTCGCTGGTATTTGCCGCCCGCTTGCCCATGCGATACCAATTGATGCTGGCAAATAGTTTATTGTGGCTGTATGACGGCGTGATATTAAATATAAAATGAGGGGCTGCGCTGGTTATTTTTTTATTGGAACGGTCAATCAAGGTATCATCGGCGGGACCATTTTGCCGGGTATCGTAAAATTGGTATTTGTCCGCCGTGAACTGCTGAACCATGGCGTTTGCCTTGATGCTCCAATGTTCGTTGAAAGCGTAATTCCCCTCTACCTCGATGCCAATGGCATGTGTTTTATTGTAGATTTTTGGGGTCGCATAAAACGTAGGCAGGACTCCCTCGTTTTGCCCCCGGCCTATTTGGGGCACTTTGTCCAAGGCACTGTAAAATGGCGTGACGAACAAATTATTCCGCCCTTTGGAGACTTTTATGCCAAGCTCCAACTGCACGGTTCGTTGCGCCTCAATGTCAAAAACCTTGCTGTTGTCGTAAAAGAAATTGAAGTCTGGGGTCTTGCTTCCCTGCGAGTAGCGGGCATAAAAAGCCAGGCTGTTATTGACTTTATAATTGGCCCCGCCAGAAAATGAGAGGGTGTTCAGGGGGCTGTCATAATGGACATATTCTCCAAGGGTAAAAGAATTATTGTCGTATAAAGTGGTGGAATCCCCATCCACACCGCCAAGGCTCGTGATAAGGTTATTGGACCTGACAAGCTTGCCTTTTACGTGGTAATTTTCATAACGAAAGCCCCAATCTACGTTTAGTCGCTCGGTGATATCCCAATTATGACCAAAAAAAAAGGCGGTCTGGTTGACCGTTGCTTCATTGTGAAACAAGCCACCAACGCCATAAGCCGATATTCCGTTTTGGTCGGTATAATGATAGGTCGGCGGGTTCTCCACGAATGCAGGAATAAAATCTATGGCGACCAATTGCGGCTGGTCCTCGATAGTGCCGTAGCTGTTTGCGGCAGGCGGCGTCAGGAAATATTCGAGCCAAGTAGTAGAATGGAACATGCCTGCTGTGAACCCCATGTTTTCCAACTGTTTTTTGACAGTGAATTGGTTCACGATATCTTTCATGGTTCCTCTTTCATAAGATATAGGGTTGTAAAAAACCGAATTGGGCTGCACTTCCGAGCCGGGCAGGCTTAGGTTGGCGTTAAACTTAAATGGGAAATTGGGATTGTCAACATCGAACTCCTGCGTTACACTGCCGTAGCTTTCATTGGTTTTTGGATTGTAGAAATTATAAGTCCCAAATTGTCCCAAAAAGCCATTAATTGCATAAAAGTAGAATTTATCAACTGCATATGGATATACAATAAAGGAGGAGTTGCTAAATACAGATTTATCGGAATACCGGAAGGCATTTTGAAGCTTCCAGCCATTGCCCAAGCGGTGTCCCCAATTAAATCCTGACGAAAAATCCTTGTATAAGTTGAGATTTCTGGAATCGTATGTGACATCCGTTAACCCCAATATTGAAGCTGGATAATTTAGCGTCACCTCCGGGTTCAATGTAGAACTCGAAGTGGTAAAATTGCCAGCGGGCCTTGGTTCGTCAAAGTTGACGGAAGGCGTGGATTCGAATTGCACAGTACGGTCGTGCAGGTATTTCAGGTTCAACTGAAAGTACCCTTGTTTATACTTTTTAACGAGGTTAGCCTTTCCCTGTCCTCCCCGGCTCAACGGGTAGCCGGGGTATTTGGCGCCGTCGGCATGGCGGTAATGCCCACCCACATAGTAGGTCAGGCTGCTGTCTTTTTTGCTCAAGGGGCCGCCAAACCCAACCTCCAAGCGGTAATAAGGGTTTTTCCCATTGCCTTCCAAGCCAACACGGGTGCGCACTTCGCCCTCAAAAGTACCGCTGCCTGTTTTCGAGATATAGTTGAAAATGCCGCCCGGTGCATTCACGCCCAGGATGGAGGCCGTGCCACCTCGAACTGCCTCGATGCGCCCAATGCTCACATCAGCCCTCAAAAAAGCATCGGGACTGAACTGCCCGGCTGCCGGGATGATGGGCAAGCCATCTTCCTGCATCGAAACATAATAATATGCCTCGCCGAGCACCATGCCCCTCACCACGACGCCATTGTATATTTCGCCACGGGTCGTATTGGTGAACACGCCCGGCACCTGCCGCAGCAGTTCGACGGCACTATTGGGCACGATGCGGTCCAAGGTTTTGCTGTCAATCGTGGTAATGGCGATGGACGATTCGATGCGTTTCCTGCGGTCGAAAACCCCGGTGACAATGACCTCATCAAGTTCCTGCACGTCCTCTTCCAATTGGATTTGGATGCTTGCAGGTTGGTAGGGGCCGCTCCCAACTACCACTTCTTTTGATAAATACCCAATAAAGGAAATGATGATGATGGCGGGCTCTCCCTCAATTTTCAGGGAAAATGCCCCGTTGGAATCGGTTACTGTGCCGTTTTGCCCGCCCTTCGCCAGCACGGTTGCGCCGATAATGGGATTGTTTTTATTGTCCACCACCGTGCCCTTTACTATTCGGCTTTGTGCATATAAATTGGTAATGGGCAATTGAATCAAAAACAGAAAACAAAGGATGGAGAATTTGATTGATTTTTTCATTGTTTCATTAGGTCTAATTCAGCAGGGAGGTGACATCTTTTTTCCTTTTAAATATTGCCTAAAATTGAAAAATTCGAGCAAGGAAAAAGATGTCACCTTAATGCTAAACAGTTGCAAAAACTTACTCCTTCAGGCCCTTTACCACCACATTGCCGGTACCTTTGGGGTCACAAGGATAGGCAAATTCTTTTTGCCAAGCTATCGGGTCGTTAATCGTTGCGTAAAATTCATCGAGGTATTTTACGGTGGTTTCAATATATGCGGCATCCAGCAATTTGCAGTCCGTATAAATCCGATAAATTTCGGTTTTTAATTGGTTGAATAATGCAATAAAAGGTTCAAATTTTTTTAAATCCCGCTGGCAATACCCCCGATACCGGCGCTCCCGCACCGACTTCATTTGCAGTTCCTCGGCAGGCAGGGCATACGGTGCGGACACAATACCAGCATGGTCAAAATCATAAGGCACGGCAATGGGCACCGACATGGAATCCTCTGCCAATAGCTTGATGTTTTGTTGGTATTGTATGGACCAGTCCGTGTTGCCGATTAAATACTCGAACACCGCCATGTTCAAAAAAGCATCCTTCTGCACTTGATATGGTTTCAGCTTTCGCTCAACGGCGACCAGCCCATTTCTTGCTGCCATCTGCTTTTCTTCTTCCAGCAAAATGCCATAAAAAGGCGGGGCGGAGCTTTTGTTCTTTTATCTGCCATGTTCACTTTTACCAACCTTGCCCTGAAACTTTTAGGCGTAATCAGGTTGTAAATCTTATACACCAACCATTCCCGGATGACGAATTTTTCATCCCTGCATGGCATCACCAATTTCATTTTTTGCTGCTCCTTGAATACCGTGCCCAAGTGTTCCTCCGTTTTCGGAAAATAAATCATCAAGGGCAGGTATTCGCAGTTGCCGTGAAGCCGCCTAAAGTTCCCCCTAGTCTTTACTCCTACCGGGATGACAACTTTAACGCTGTCATCGTTGGTATAATAAAGCACCATTGAATAATTCTTGGGATCATTTGATTTGTCTTTTGGCAGTTGGCTCATATCCTTGCTCAGGGTGATGTGCAGGATTTCTTCCGAATCAAAAAGGCCCTTTTCGGCAATCGTGTCGGCCTGTGCGTTTGATGCGGCAATAAATGCAAACAGCAGGCAATATGCTGCAAGTCCATAAAACAAGGTTGGTTTGGTGAATGATTTCATGTTGGTTTGATTTAATTATTGAGCAAATGAAGCATTGTGTCCATGCATTAGTTTGATAGATTTCCGCATTTAAAATCAATGGTAGTCAACTTTGAGTGGCGGGGTTGTCGAACCCCGTAGTTCCGGAACTGCGGGGTTTGATAACCCCGCCTCTCAAAAACCCCCAGCATTAATTTTAAATGCGAGCATCTATATCTCCATGAATTAGTGTAGCAAAATAATTTGCGCAAAGAATTGATTATCCGTACAATATCCCAACATCCTATTCCCCTCCCACAATCTTGTGCCGCAGCGCCATCGCCACTGCCTCCGTGCCGGAATTGACCTGCAGCTTCGTATAGATATTTTTCAAGTGCCCCCGAACCGTATCTATAGAAATGAAGCACTCGGCAGCGATGCGCTTGTAGGTGTAGCCCTTCACGAGCAGGTGCAGGATTTCGGTTTCCCTTTTCGATAAATGAAATGTATTGGCATGGGCGACTTGCGGCTTCTTGAACCGCTCCAACACCCGCCTCGCTATGCCCGGCGACATGGGCGCACCGCCCAGAATCACGTCCTTGATGGCCTCGTAGAGCTTCATCGGCGGGGTGTCCTTGAGCAGGTAGCCGCTGGCCCCGGCCTTGATGCTCTGCAGCACGTGCGCGGCA
>JANPLH010000384.1:0-5523 GCA_031426435.1 Saprospiraceae bacterium
CCAAACCAAGGGTTGTCGTTGTAAAATGCTTTGAAATCATGTAAAATCAGTTCGAGTGAAGTCATGGATGAAAAGGATTAATTTTAGAAATTGGGCGTAACTCATTGTGGCTACAGCCTTGAAATAAAATAATTCGTTAATGCGAAAAACTCGAAAATAAGCAAAGCGGCCAACCGTTTTTAGCATGTACCAAAAACGCAGAACGACATGATGACGAATCAAAAATTTGAAAGGGAAGCGGCCTACCGCAACCGGGTAGCCGTTTTGGTAGCGCTTGTATTCCACCTTGCCCTGCTTGGGGCAGTTGTATTTCGTTCCGATTTTCAACAGCTCATCGAAAAGGCTTCCGGCATAGTGGAAAAACCACAACAACCTCGCCCTTAAAATAGGCCGTGCAACTCAGCTTGAACAGTGTTCACGATTTTACCCAAGTCTTCCGGATTGTTTTCAAAGTCAATCTCATCGGCATTGATGATGAGCAGCTTGCCATCTTTGTAATTGGCAACCCACTGTTCGTATCGGTCATTGAGGTGCTTGAGGTAGTCGAGGCTCATGCTGCCCTCGTAGTCCCGCCCACGTGCCTGGATATGCGAAACAAGCGTTGGAATGCTTGCCTTTAAGTAAATAAGAAGGTCAGGTGCCTGTATCTGGGAAGACATGGTGCGGAATAAGCTGAAATAATTTTCAAAGTCCCGGCTGGTCATCAGGCCCATATCGTGAAGGTTTGGGGCGAAGATATAGGCATCTTCGTAGATGGTGCGGTCTTGGATGACCGTCCTATCGCCTTGCAAAATCTTTAAAACTTGTTGGTAGCGATTGTTTAAGAAGTAGATTTGCAAATTGAACGACCAACGCTGCATGTCATGGTAGAAATCTGCGAGGTAGGGGTTGTCATCCGTGCTTTCAAAATGCGTTTCCCAACCAAAATGGTGGGCGAGCTTGGAGCACAACGTTGTTTTGCCGGCTCCGATATTTCCGGCGATGGCTACGTGCTTGATGGAGGGTCTTACAGGTTCATTCATAAGATTACAAGTGTTTCATAAACAGGCACGAAAATAGGAATTTTGAGAAAAAACTAGCCTTTGCCTGAACTTAAAGCAAGAACAAGTTTGAAAGAACTGATTTGGGTTAAAATTGTTGGCGAGTTTTATCTCGATAAAATGTGTCCAATCATCTAAAAAACGATTATGCAGATAGACCGTGACCTAATTTTAAAACTTGAAAATTTGGCGAAGCTCCAACTCAGCGAGGAAGAGCGGCAGCGGCTTGGCCACGATTTGACCAATATCCTTACAATGGTTGAAAAGCTCCAATCGCTGGATACAAGTAACGTTGAACCGCTGGTGTACATTTCCGACATGGAAAACCAACTTCGGGAAGACGAAATCAAGGGACAGGTTAGCAACGAAGCTGCTTTGTCCAATGCTCCTGAAGCGAACAAGCCTTATTTCAAAGTGCCAAAAGTCCTGTAAAGGGCAAATCAAACAATCTATTCATTCTGTATGAATTCAATTATTTCCGTCAAGAGCCTTGTCAAGACCTATTATATGGGTGCCAACGTTGTGAATGCCCTTCAAGGCGTCAACCTCGACATCTTTAAAAACGAGTACGTAGCCCTGATGGGGCCTTCGGGTTCTGGCAAGTCTACTTTGATGAACCTAATCGGTTGCCTTGACTCACCCACTTCTGGCGAATATATCCTCAACGGCTCTAACGTGAGTTCGATGGACGATGGCGAATTGGCCGCCGTGCGCAACAAGGAAATCGGCTTTGTGTTCCAAACCTTCAACCTCCTTCCCCGCCTTTCAGCTTTGGAAAACGTGGCGCTGCCACTGGTTTACGCTGGTTTGAGCAAGTCCGACCGCCTCGAAAAAGCGAGCATGGTGCTGAAATCCGTAGGACTCGCTGACCGCATGGACCACAAGCCCAACGAACTTTCTGGTGGTCAACGCCAACGGGTAGCTATTGCCCGTGCCCTCGTCAACAACCCCAGCATCATCTTGGCTGACGAGCCTACTGGTAACCTTGACTCCAAGACTTCTTATGAAATTATCGGCCTTTTCGAGGAAATACATGCCTTGGGCAACACGATAGTACTCGTGACGCACGAGCCGGATATTGCCTTGTTTGCCCATCGAATCGTGAAAATGAAGGATGGAAAAATCGAATCGGACATGATTAACCCGAATATTTTAAAAGTGGCGCAAATTGCTTTTGCTGAACAAGAGGAAGTGTAGTTATTTAACTCGCTCCGCTCAAAATGAAAACGGCTCCAAAAGTGCAGAACTTTCGGAGCCGTTTTTTTTGAAACCTTGATGACTTGATTCAGGAGTTTATTTCTTGAAACGTTCCTCTGCTTTCTTTGCGTTCTCCCATCTTATGCCGATCATTTCTTCGAGGGCAATGATAGCAAGTTGGATATCGGTTTCAGCTATAATCCGCTTCTCTTGGGCATTGGTAAAAGCTTCAGATGCACGAAGCATGTCCTCCATTTCCAAGTCCGCATTTTTGAAGCGCTGCTGCGCCATTTGGTAAGTGTTGCGGGTATCTTCTTCCGATTTTGAACGCATTTTTAAGCTTTCGATGGATAGCAGGAGCTTTCGGTATCTTGTCAAAGTCTCTGCCCTGATTTTCATTTTGTGCTGGTTGTTTTCCATGTCCTTTATCAGCACGTCCACTTCTTCGATTGACCTTTTGCGCTTGTTGTTCGTGAAACTGCCAAGGCTCACACTTGCCGAAAGCTGGTAAAGTGGATAAAGCACAAGGTTGTCCGTTTTGTCCTTGTCAACCACATTTGACAAGCTCACCTCATTGATATTGAACCCAAATTTCAAGTCGTCTTGCCATTCGTAACGTTGAAGCTCTACCTCTTTTTGTTCAATGGTTTTTTCGTACTCAAGTATTTTTGTTTCCGGGCTGTTCAAATAGGCCAATTGCACGAGGTAGTCTTCAAAGGAAGCCGTGCGTTGACCTTCAGGTGCTACAATGGTATTGTAGTCTATTTGTGCTTCGCAAAAAAGCGGAAAAACGAGAAGCAAACTGGCCGAAAAAATTATTCTGAAAGGATACAGGTTAATCTGGCTCATCATTAAACGAGTGGTTGTTGGACAGGCAAATCATAACAAGTCGCCTTAGTCGCAGGTGATTTAAACAATGAAAATCCAACAATCAGGCCATAGCATGGGGGAGGGTAGGGAAAAGAATTGACAAAACTACGCCAAACTATTTGTGCGGTATTCTTTTTTGGTTTATTTTTGTTCACCTTTTCAAATCCTCCCACAGAAAGAAATATACACGTCTGAATTTTTCCAAGGCTATTTCCCTGTATATAAAATAATTGCCAACGGCAAATTAAATAGCCGTTGTAGCAACGAGGTCTAACCAGTAAGCCCCCTTTTTGATTAGAAGAACAAACACCAGTAGTCCGTAGGACTGCCTATTTGGAAGTAGCACTATGAACGAAAACGAAAACGTATCGAATCCATTTAGTTTCCCTTCCGACACCAGCCTTCACGAAATATTTCAGCGTGAAGCAAGCCGCTGCCCAAATGCGATTGCCCTTTTGTTTGGCTCGCAGTCAATGACTTATGCTGAATTGGATACACGTTCAACCAACCTTGCACATCAACTCATCAGCCTTGGCATCCAAACAGAAGACTTCGTTGCCATCTACCTTGAGCGTTCCTTTGAAATGATAATCGGCATCTTTGGCATCCTGAAAGCTGGTGGTGCCTACGTGCCAATTGATGTGGACTACCCAACCGACCGCATGGCATTTATGGTGGAGGATTGCCAAGCTAAAGTCATCTTGACCCAAAGCCATCTCGCTCAAAACCTCCCCAGCTCCAAAGCAAAAATCATCAACATAGACCAGCCGCTTCCCGAAATTCACCGTTCACCATTCACCGTTCACCATTCTGCGAAGCAGCTCGCCTACATGATTTACACCTCCGGTTCCACCGGAAAGCCAAAGGGCTGCATGATTTCCCACGAAAACCTTTGCAACCAACTCGAAGGACAGCAGGCCATCGCACCTTCGCCCATTGGGGCGATGATGCTCACCTGCTCCATCAGCTTCGATGTGTCGGTGCTAACGATATTCTGGACGCTTTTACAAGGTGCGCCCCTTGTATTGCCCCGTCAGGGTGAGGAAAAAGACATGGCGCAACTTGCTGATACTATTCACAGAAACGGAGTTACACACATCCTCACCCTACCTTCCCTTTACACCTTGCTGCTCGACCAAGCGCCTGCCCATAAATTGCAAAGCATACAACTGGTCAACGTCAGCGGCGAGGTTTGTCCTACATCGCTGGCGCAAAAGCACGAGCAAATCCTACCCAACGGCCAGCTTTACAACCTTTATGGGCCTACCGAAGCTGCGGTCAATTGTACATTTTTCAAGTTCCCCAAAGGTTTCAATGAACCGAAAGCACCCATCGGCATTCCCATTTTGAACTACGAGATTTTCATTCTCGATTCCAACATGCAGAAAGTGCCCCGTGGCGAAGTAGGCGAGATTTATATCGGTGGAACAAAACCCGTCGTTGGCCGAGGTTATTGGAATCGTCCAGAACTGACTGCTGAAAGATTTGTCCATCTATCACCCGCTCACCCGCTAACATCTCTCACCTGCTCACCCCTCTACAAAACCGGTGACCTCGCCCGTTGGATGCTCGATGGAAACATCGAGTTCCTCGGCCGCAGTGATTTCCAAGTTAAATTCCGAGGCTACCGTATCGAGCTGGGGGAAATTGAAACGGCCATTGCCAACCACCCTGCTGTGCGGGAAACAGTGGTAGTGCTGAAAAACCAGCACGTAGTCAATGAAGGCAAATTGGTAGCATATATCGTTCAAAATCAAGGACTTGCGATGACAGTGAGCGAATTTCGAGACTTTCTCTCGGTCTCGTTGCCAGCGTACATGCTGCCTTCGCATTTTGTCTTTTTGGAAAAAATCCCACTGACCACCAACGGTAAAATTGACCGAAAAACACTGCCCGACCCAGCCAATGACCGCCCCGAACTCGCCCAAGCATTCGAAGCGCCACACGGCGATTTCGAAAAATATATCGCTTCGCAATGGGAGGAACTATTGCAAATTAGCCCCATTGGCCGACACGACAAGTTCTTTGAATTGGGGGGCAACAGCATACTGGCTGCTAAGTTCATCGGTGGCTTGATGACGGCTTGCGAGGCGAGCATTTTTATCACTACCATTTTCGACCACCCAACGGTGGCGGGCTACGCTGCTTTTTTTGAAAAAAATTACGCTAAACTCTTTTCGAGGTTGCTTGAAAATATAGTTCACAACTATAATCCTTTGGCAAAGGGAGCGGCTGGAAACGGTCGCTCCCAACAAAGCCGTACAGATGGGGACAAAAATTTACTAAACTTTAAAAATTCAGCAAACTTAACTCTCGCAGACATTGCCAATTTCAAAAGCATCATCCCTAAACATTTGGCAGGTGCCCCCAATCACCAATCACTAATCACCAATCACCAATCCCCCATTTTCATACT
>JANPLH010000385.1:0-12440 GCA_031426435.1 Saprospiraceae bacterium
AAACCCGCCATAGCCCTTCCTGCACCAAGTCCTCCACATCGTCGGCATTGCCGCCAAACGAACGAGCTGCCTCGTCGGCCAAACGACGGTAGCCAGCATCCCGATAGAGCTGCCCAAGGGCAGCCTCGGCAGCCTTTCCACCTGCTTTGAAGGCTTGGATGATGTCTTCGTCTTTGAAGGGTTTCATGCGTTAGTTTCGTGAAGCAGGCAATGGAGTAGCAATTATCTGAAAAAAAAATCTCGTCCCGCTTACCCGTTTTTGGT
Source organism: Saprospiraceae bacterium (assembly GCA_031426435.1). Lineage (GTDB taxonomy): Bacteria > Bacteroidota > Bacteroidia > Chitinophagales > Saprospiraceae > UBA6168. The sequence goes on from JANPLH010000385.1 coordinate 265, forward strand.
TTTGGCAAAACTAAAGAGAAAAACAAGGATAGTTCATGACAACACCAAAAACAATATCCAACATCATTTCCTTCTTCGCCGTCAACAATCAGCTGTTCGGCGAGACTCTACGGCAGCGCTGAACGCCTGCCAATCATGCATTTTGCAACGCTCGGAAAAGCCCGTTTTCCGCAAGGCAGCGTCCTATGCATAGTGGGTAATAAATTGGTTTTATGAGGTATAAATAAATACTCGGATTTAAAATTAATGGCAGTAACCCCTCCTCTCGAAGGTGACTGCAAACTTGCTCAACCCCAATATCAATTTTAATGGTGGCTATCTGTATTATTTGGATTTGATGCGCTACCGGTACTAATCAACCAGCCTGCAACAACGAAAAACCTGCACGGCCACATGGTGACATGGGGTTCGTCAGGCCATGCTTTTTTATTTTTAACCGTCCCGGCCATACTGGGAACAAACTATTTGTGCTATGCTAAAAACACTCGTTTTCACCATCATCGTGGCCGCTTTTGGCTTCGCAAACCAGCCCGCCGAGGTGGCCGACTGCAGCTGCCCGGAAGTCACCAATGTCCAAAAGGCATGGGGCAGTTCCAGTTCGCTTGCCTATACCTGGACGGGCAGCGGGCAGGCCACGCAGTACAAGCTCTGGTACTACCACCAGGAGAGCGGGCAGACCAGCACCCCCGTTTTTACCACGGCCACGAGTCACACATTCAGCAACCTGGCGGAGGGGCACTACACGCTCTATTTCAAGGCTATCTGCGGCGGCGAGTCGAGCGGGTTCATCGGCATCGAGGACATCGTAAGCATCTGATGGCTTGTGCAGCGGCGGGGTTTCACAACTCCGCCGCCATTTCCACCAGCCAATGCTTGAGCCGCACGGGTCCGGCCTGCCCAAGTTTTTGCTTGAACCGCTGCACTTGGCTGGCCTTTGTGGCGGCCAAGCCCGCCTTCAGGTTGACCAAATCCTTGAACAGCGCCAAGAAATTGAGGAAGCTCCGTTTCACATCGTCCGAGAGGTGCAGCTCCCGCAGCAGGTACTCCTTGAAGTAGTTGGCGAGGGCAAGCATAGCGGGTGCTTCATCTGGGAAATCAGTAAAAGCGCAAGCCTCATAATTGACCCTGATCTGTAGCGACCTCGCCTGCAACTCGATGACCTCGTCGGCTCGTTTGATTTGGATGAGGCAAGCGAGCGCCTTGGCGAAATCTTCGGGACGTCGCCCATTCCGCACCGCTGTGTAGTAGTGAAGGTAGGCTTCGCAAAGCAGAGCAGCCTTCTCACGGTCTTTGCGGCTTAAAAACGGCTTGTACTTTTCGATGAACCAAGCCGTCCACTCGAAGTCGCCAGCCCCTGCCGCAGTGATGGCGATGTTCGTGAAACGCAACGTGTCCATTGCATCCTGTCGGTGCAATATGCCCCGTTCCAGCCCAGCTTTGTAAAGTCCAAGCAGGGCATATACATCCGATTGGGCACCTTGGTTGGCATTGGGTATGGTGAGGTTTATCAGCAGCTTGAAGGCCAGGCTTTTCTCAAATTCGTTGAGCAAGTGCTGGCAGTCGAACAATGCTTTTTTGAGCGCCTCCAAATCGGGTGGGTGGGCTGGTTCTACCAACTGCAGGAACAATTCTATGATAGGGTGCCCTGACGCAAAGCCAGTGCGGGCGGCAGCCAGGGCGGTTTCCACGTAATGGGACTTAGGCAACTCGTTCAGCATCCGCTTCCTCGAAATGCTCTCGGCATGCCAGCACAGCACCGACAGCGTGAACGACAGTTCCAGCGACTCGATGGCTGCGGAAAAGCCATCGTGATTAGCCTTGAACCTAGCCGTGTCGGGATGGAAGTAGAGCGCACTGTGCAGCCAGGCAAGCCCGGCGAGGTAGTCTGCTCCACGTTGCCCACTCTCCGACAGCAAGGACTTAAATGCCTCGGCTTCTTTAAAAAAAAGTGCTGGAGCATTGCGCTTTTGGTAGGCCGTGGCCAGAAGCCGCTGGCGCAGGCTGGGGTCGGCCTCCAGTTCCCGGTGGACGAGGAACTCCTCCAGCAGCTTCGACAATTTGGACATGAGGTTGCGCACCCGTTTGTCCTTGCGCTCGTCGAAGCCTTTTTCGTCGGGGAACAGCCGTTTGAACAGTGCCTTTTTGTCCGGTTTTTTGTGGTCATCCAGCGAGGAATCTTGGAGCAAAAGGCCGAAAAGGCGCAGCTCCGGCGCCTGCCTGTCGTGCAACGAGGTTTCCAGAAAGCGGCGCACCACTTTCAGGTCGGCTTCCGTCAGAGCCTGAAGTTGGAGCAATAGTTTTGAATGTCCAGCATCCATCTTTTAGTTTGTTTTGATGGCCAAATTTACCATTTCCGGCAGATGCTCAGCTTTTTTTTGAGACAAAAGTCGGTGACAAAACATCAGTCAATAATTTATCTTAAAAAATTGACTGCCAGTATTTTACGAAAATAAGTTTTGGTAAAACGGGTAAGTTGGACGAGGACAAATGGCAAGCGATAATGCTTTGCCAAATGAATTTGTAGCCAGACATTCGGTTTTGTTAAGCGCCTAAGCCCATTTTAACCAGGCCCCAATTCGCAACGCTCCTACCTTACAAATCGATAGGCACAGACTGCCGGATTCTTGACTACCTGCTCTTGTAAACCCGTTTACCCATTGTACCGATAAAAAGCTGAGGCACTGCCCGTCTGGGGCTGTGGCTTTGGCAAAAAAGCGCGGGAATACGCGGCATGGGGTGGCCTTTGAGTTTTCACTTTCATGCAATGGGTTAATTCACGCTGCTGTTCATTTTCAGCTTTATTACCTATAAAACAAACTTATGAAACGATCAATTATCCTTTTCCTTTTGGCTGTTGCCTGCTCCCATGGCTATTCCCAGGGAGAAGGGCAATACAGCAACATCAACCTCCAAGTAAATGGACTGAATCGCCAGTACAGGCTATACATCCCACCGGGCCACGACGGGAGCGAGCCTTGGCCGCTGGTGTTCCTGTTTCATGGGTACGGCGTTTCTCTTGATTGGCAAGTCAATATTTCGCAAATGTACTTAGTAGCGGATACGGCAAAGTTTCTCATAGCCTATCCGCAAGGAAGAACCATCCAAGACACCTTCTACAACTCGAGCAATACAGGTTGGTTGGTGCCTGGGTACAACTTGGTAGGCTCACCTTATGATGACTTGGAGTTCGTAGGGGAAATAATAGACCACATTGACACCCAGCCCCAATATGCCGTTGACTTGACCAGGGTCTATGCTACTGGCTGGTCGAACGGCTCGGAGATGTCGTTTTACCTGGCCTGTGCGATGGCCGACAGAATAGCAGCGGTAGCGGGCGTTGCCAGCCAACTTTCAAACACGGCCATGTCTGCCTGTGTGCCGACGAGGAAAATGTCCATCCTCTATTTGCAGGGCACTGCTGACGTATATGTTCCGGCAGGCGGTGATGCCTTCTACCCGCCAATTACCGACCTGCCTGAATATTGGGCTGAATACAATAATTGCGCCGCCCTGCCCGATAGCATAGACCAGCCCAATACAGTTGTAAGCGACAATTCTACTGTAACACAATTCAATTATACGGGTTGCGACGACGGCCATGAGGTACTATTCTATCGCATAAATGGCGGCGGCCACAACTGGCCGGGTGGTTGGCTACCTGCGGGTTTTCCGCATTTGCTACCAATCAATATGGACATTCATGCTAGCGTGATAGCATGGAATTTTTTCCAACGCCACAAACACCCTGATATCGCCTCTACTTTGAAATCGACATACCATGAATATTTGATGACCATCTTCCCCAACCCCACCTCTGACCATATCACCATCCAATTTCCCGACGATTTCAACCCAACCGACGCCTCGAAAATGACGCTTTTCGACCTGACGGGCCGTGCCTGCTTCGAAGCCGAAATCCGTGGCAACTCGGAGCAGTTTGATATTGGTACGGTGCCGCCGGGGATGTATTTGGTGGAGGTGCGGAGTGGGCAAGGCAGGTATTTGAAGAAATTAGTGGTGGGGCGTTTAACCCCCATATAACCATTGAACAACACCTAAAAGAATCCAATGAAAATGACCCTCGCAACCCATCCGATACCTCTGCCGCAGCATGGCGGCAATGCCAAAAAGAAGGCAACACCGCAGCACTATTGGAAGGGCGGCACCCTCGGCGCAGCGCACGACTGGCTGCCGCCGGGCAATTGGTTAAATGGCCATTTGCCGAGCTGGCAGGAAATCGTGGTAATACCCTACGCTCCCTTTGGGGACGGCCATTTTCCCAATATTGACTGTTTCGTGAGTGATATTGCGAAGCTGGTCATCGGGCCGAGGGCAAGGCTGGTGATTGGCAAGCAGGGTCGGCTGACGGTTGACGGGCTTGGGAAACATCGCACCGGCATCCTGAACGAAGGGGAACTCATCATGCTGGGCGAGCTGACCATCTGCCGCACCAAATCCAGCAATATTCGGAACGACGGATTTATCCAAAATTCTGGCTCTATCGCCTTCGACCAGCCCTTGGAAAAAGGGCAATGGGAAGGGGATGGGGAGGAATTGTTTTTGGGTAAATCCAATATTTGGCTTTAACCAACCGGGCATTTTAATGAGCATTGGGGCTTCACCTTAGAAACCGACAGGCTGATTAATGGTGTCCACCTTAATAATCACTTTTTAAAATCGCAAGAAATGAAGAACAATCAATTAATCATCGCAGCAGTATTCGGAATCCTATTATTTGGATGCTCCAAAACCGAGCAGCCAAGCCCAGAAAAGGCCACCCGCCCACAGAAGATTCAGTTGCAGACCATGGAAGGGATGGAATTTACCCGGCCTGTTGTGCCTGTTTACCTTGGCGACGAAGCCGTCGAATCTAGGGGCGTCACGACGGTGTCCCCCGGCACCAACCAGCTACAGGCCATCATCAACAATGCAGCGAACAACGAAACCATCCGGCTGCTGCCGGGCACCCACACGGAGGACGCCACCTTGGTCATCAACCACAAGGTGAAACTGACGGGCGACGCTGGCGCAGTGCTGTCGCTGGGTGGTTTCATCGGGGTGCTGGTGAGCGGGGCCAATGGGGCGCAGGTAACCGACTTGGATATTGTCAACAATGGAGGCAGCTTCATGGCCATCGGCGTTGAAAATTCCAACCAGGTCCAAATCAAGGGCAATGCTATTTCGGGCTTTGCTTATTCCGTTGTTTTGGAACAGGCTAACCATGCCAAAGTATTGAACAATACGATTGCTGGCACTGGCGTAGGGGATGGTGTCGTCGTCATCAACGGTGATTATGCCAATGTTTCTGGCAATAATGTCTCTAACGCCTTTTTTGGAATATGGGCTTGTGACCGCAATGGAACATGCATCAACAACAACGTCCAAAACAGCGTAATTGGAATCATAGCTTGCAACGTTCCCCCTGGCAGTTTCCCATTGGGCACTGGCACTGGTGGTGCTGAAATGCCCGCAAACAACTGGAACATCAGCAACAACTACGCAAGCGGCAATGTCTGGGGCTACATGGTCATTGATGGCTCCTTCGAGAACACCCTGTCCAACAACGCAACGGGCGGCAACGTGATTGACATGGAACTGGTAGGTCCAACGACCGTTCTGTTTTTCCCCCTAGTCACACCGACTTCCCATGACAACACCGTAAACGTCGGGGGCAGTGGCATGGATGTGATTGACTGCGGGGTGGACAATGTGGTTCACGGCACGACTCCGCTGGCTGGGCCTTGCTCGATTTGATGATTTGATGATGGAAGCGATACGATTGCCCCCGCAATCGTATCGCTTTTTACCCACTTATTGACTTCTAAACCTGACAATCCATGCCTACTAACACTTCTTTAACCCTTATCGCCTTCTCCACCATGGACAACTACACGATGGCTTCTGTGCCAGACATCATTTGCTGTCTTGCACAAGGCGGTTATTCAAGGATTTTGATTGCAGGGCGTGAGGGATTGCTGGTTGCCAATGGCTTGGCCAAACTGAAGGAGTTCCTCCCTGCGGAGCAGTTCGTCCGGGTACACAACAACGCCATCGTGAACCTACGACATGTCCGCACCATGCACAAGGGGGATGACAAGGCCGTCGTGCTTTCAAATGGGGCAAGGTTGGAATTGGCCGATAGGCGGTGGAAGGGGTTGTTGGGCAGGTGGCGGATTTTTTGAGCAGGGCGTCATTCGTACTAATCATCCTGGTTCAAATTTGGCCAATTCATCTTGAAGAAAATATTGAAGGCTGCAAACTTTCGGCCCTTCGCTTCGGGCATTATGAATAGCATCATTCTTGTAAATCCGAAACATGACTTTCGGATTTACAAGGATGATGCAGAAATACCGCAATGATTAATTCTTGTAGGACGAAGCAGTTGTGGGGCAAAACAGTGCGGTTATGACGATTTTTGGGGCGGCGGTGAAATTATTGTTTGTAGTTTGAAAAAGAGAATTAGCTTTGACGGATTCAATTATTCAAACGCACGTGTATTTTTAGTCTCCACTCACAAGTTTACTCAGACTGCTTTTTGGACAAGGAGGTTGACCGAACGATGTCAACCATTGGGCAGGACGGTCTTACGGCAGCACCTGAACCCTTGAGGACAGACTCTTCCCAATCACGCTCGACAGGCGGGTTTTTACCGATGGGATTTATTTCGTGTCGGTGATTTACAAGGGGAGGGCTTTTTCCAAGCGGCTGGTGGTGGCGAGGTTATAAACGCTGGAAAACTCAATCGCATGAGCAGGCGAGGGCCGTGGAGAGGATTTGATGCGCTCCGCAGCCTCCTGTCGGTACTCATAAAACACTTTTCAATTATCTTTTAATTCCATTGCTATGAACAAGTTTTTTTACATTCTTGCCGTGCTATTCATTACTTTGAGTGCTAATGGACAAGCTTCCTTAGAAATTATTGATGAGTGTCCCGATTGCACAACACTTGGCGTCTCAAAAGACGGGAAAAAGCAGTATGGCTATATAGATGCTAATTTCACTCGCCGTGCCTTTATAAAAACAGAAGAAAATGGAATCGTAATTTTGCCAAATTTACCTAATGTCGCATCAATAGGTTGTACGCCTAAAACTATCTCTGATGACGGTACATTAATAGCGGGAATATGTAGTTATACTTATGTTATTGGGTTGCCTTACGGAGGTACGAAACCAGTCTATTGGGATTCAGGGGGTGAAATTCATGAACTAGAAACCCCCTATGAAATTATTTATCCACCTTCCTTTAGTTCACCAGATTATTTACAAATATACAATTGCACTAATTCAAAAATAGCTGGTAGTTTTGGAAAACCATGCAGTCAATATTTTTCTGGCTACGTTGGTTCAGCGGTTGTTTGGAAACCTGGCATTCAATATTTACAAGACCCTTCTAATGCCCTTTGTGGTGCAACATATACTGCTCGCTCTATTGCTAAAAACATAGATGTGGTTGTTGGCACTATCTATAATTATCCGATTGGAGAAATCCCCGTTAGGTGGTCGTTTGGTAATATAGAATATCTTTCAACCAACCAAGGTGTTCCCAATGATGTTTCTGACGATGGCAAAATAGTTGTTGGCGAGGAATCTGGGTATGCTTTCAGATGGAATTTAGAGACTGGGTTACAATATCTCACAAAAAAAGAAAGCACAATTCCTGAACCTTCAAATGCTTTAAGTATTACAGGAGATGGCACCTATATAGTAGGTGAAGGATACTTTCCAGGTGGATTTATATGGTCTAAAGCTTCTGGGGTGTTAAATCTCAGTGAGCTTCTTATTTCCAAATATGGACTTGGAGTACAATTGTCTGGAAAAACGTTATCGCCTAAAAAAGTACAAAGAGAAAATAATGAAGTAATAATCTCTGGCGATATATATAGTCTTGCGAATGGATATAAGAAATTTATAGTCAAGTTTTCTCCAGATACCGATGGTGATGGTCTTACAGATAAAGAAGAAGACGTTAATAATAATGGTGTCTTTGATTCTGGAGATTTAGCTGATTTTAAAAACCCAGACACTGATGAAGATGGGTTGTTAGATGGTTGGGAAGTCAAAGGACTTTTAGATGAAGATGGTAATATGGTTTTACCATTGCATCTGCCACCATATAATGCAAATCCTCTCCATAAAGATATTTTTTTGGAAATTGACTGGATGCTTGCTGCCTTTGCACCTTCTCAAAATGCCTTGAACCAGGTTATTAATGTATTTGCTTCCGCTCCGGTAAGTAATCCTGATGAAGTAACTGGAATTAACTTGCATATAGACATCGGACAATTTAATGAGCCTAAAGGAGGGGGACAATTAGTTCCGTATGCTGATGTATGCTACTTGTCGCAAGCCAATTTCGTATGCGATGGTTCGCTTTCAGTTGGGAGTTTTTATGCTTTAAAACCGCTGTTTTTTAACAATAAGAGGGATGGTATCTTCCATTATGCCATTTCTGTTAATTCTTCTGAATGCGACAAAAACGGAGACCCGGGGACTGTAAATGGCATTGGCGAAGTTTGGGGAGATGATTTAATCATTTCACTTGGCTTTTATGGCTTCAATAACGATAAGCACGTTGCAGCAACTCTTTTGCACGAATTGGGACATAATTTAGCTCTTCGCCATGGCGGTTCATTAGAAGATACTATTAAATTTAAGCCCAACTATTTTAGCGTAATGAACTATAGTTTTGCATTCTCCGGCATTCCTCCCAATTGGACGTTGGATTACTCAAGCCAACAGATGAATCCATTAATTGAGGATGCACTTGATGAAAACGAAGGAATTGGGTTTGTATCAAAAACCAAATACTTTGTTGCTTTTCCACCTCCTTTAATTAGAAAATGTTTGGTTACTGAAGGCTTGCAAAAAGCTATTGACTGGAATGCAGATGGAGTAATCAATTCCGATATTGTTTCAGCCAATATTAACAATTGCCCTGGTTTTACTCCCACTAACCAAATACTGCACGGTCACAACGATTGGGAAAAAATAAAATTAAATTTTAGAGATTCACCTGGCTTTGGTGATAATGCGCTTGTGGAACTACCCAATGAAACCTTTACTCCCGCAGTTGCAAGGGCAGTTAATGGTGACCCTGTGGCAAATGCTGGAAGTGATTTATTTATCAGCTTGTGTAGTATTCAACCTGTCACTTTAAATGGATTATTGTCTAAAGACCCGGACGGGGAAATAATGTCTTATGAATGGACAGGGCCGTTCCCTGAAGGAGCAGGAGTTGTATATGGCGGTACGCCAAGCGTTTCGCTGCCATTTGGCACTTCTCTTGTCCGATTGATAGTGGAGGATGACCTTGAGTTCTCGGTTCCTGATGATATTTACGTTACTATTTTATTTCCAGACATCGATAACGATGGCACCTGCGACGAAATTGACAACTGCATTAGCCCAACCCTCACCATAGCCCAAATCCTCGACGCTTCCTGCACCAGCGCACCCAATGGCAGCGCCCAAATCTCAGTCACCGGCGGAACGGCGCCCTATACCTTCTTATGGTGCGATGGAGGAACTACCAACCCAAATTCAAATCTGACGGCAGGCTCGCACAGCGTCACCGTCACAGATGCCAACGGGTGTAGTGCTACCATTTTCGTGACTGTTGATGTTCAGCCCGACATGATAGCTTCAACCACGGTCACGGATGCCAGTTGCAGCAGTGCCGCCAATGGCAGCATACTTGCCACTGTATCGGGCGGCGCTTCGCCGTACACTTTTATCTGGAGCAATGGGAATACCTCCAACCCACTTGTCAATGTGCCACCGGGAACGTACACGGCAACTGTCACGGATGCCAACGGCTGCTCAACTACCAGCTCTGCAACGGTGGCAAACCAGCCAATTCCTTTGATAGCCGTCCTAAACGTGTTAGCTGATGCAACTTGCAATCAAGCCAATGGCAGCATCACCCTCAGCATAGCTTATGGTTCGCTACCTTACACGGTACTTTGGAGCAACGGCAGCACCTCTGACCCCCTAACCAATGTACCACCTGGCACTTATACAGCGACCGTAACAGACGCCGCTGGCTGCTCGGCGACTGCCTCGGCTACGGTGTCAAATCAGCCATCTTCCTTGGCGGTTTCACTGACGGCAACCGACGCCAGTTGCAACCTTGCCAACGGCAGCATCACGTCGAACATAACGAATGGCGCAGCGCCCTACTCCCTGCTTTGGAGCAACGGCGCTACATCCAATCCGCTCACCAACGTGCCCCCCGGAACCTACTTGGTTACTGCGACCGATGCCAGCGGTTGCTCGGCGACCGCCTCGGCAACGGTAGCAAACCAGCCTTCGACCTTGGGGCTTACGCTTACAGTGACTGATGCCAGTTGCAACATCACCAATGGTGCCATTATTAGCACCGTGACAGGCGGTACAGCACCTTATGCCTTTGTTTGGAGCGACGGCAGCACTTCAAGCGCTTTGTCGGGCTTGGCGGCAGGTCCGTATGGCGTTACTGCCACGGACGCCAACGGATGCTCAACAAGCGGCACTGCAACGGTTGCCAACCAGCCATCGTTGGTTGCCTTGGTGTCAGTGGTAACGCCAATCGAATGTCCCGGCGGCATGGGGCAGGTACTGGTCGCTGCTTCCGGGGGCACGTCTCCGTTTATAGGAATTGGCCTCCAAAATGCAGGAGAGGGCACGACAAATTTTGCCGTGACGGACGCAAATGGATGTAACGCCATTGCCCAAATCACGCTAACTGCCAATGATGCCCAATTTCCCACAATATCCTGCCCTGCCAACGCCAGTGGGAGTACGGATTTGGGAGCCTGTTTTTCTACAAACATCAGCCTCGGCAGTGCAACACCGTTTGACAATTGCTCCGTCAGTGTGAGCAATAATGCGCCTTCCAATTTTCCGTTAGGAAGCACACCTGTCACCTGGACGGCAACGGACGGGAGCGGCAATTCAACAATCTGCACCCAATTGGTGCTGGTGACGGCACCATCTGAAACCTGCAACGGCTTGGACGACGACTGCGACGGGCAGACGGACGAAGGCATGACCACTACTTTTTATCGGGACAGCGACGGTGACAGCTTCGGCAATGCCGCCGTTACCACACAAGCTTGTTCAGCGCCTTCTGGTTTTGTTTCCGACAACACCGACTGCAACGACGCCAACGCTGCTATCAACCCTGGCGCCACCGAAATCGCCTGCAATGGCATTGATGAAAACTGCGACGGCGACCCCGACCATGATGCCGGGAATGGGCTAAACTTTGACGGTGGAAACGATTTAGTGAGCGTACCTGACAATTCGTTGCTTGATTTCCCTCCAGGTTCTTCTCTAACCGTTGAGGCTTGGGTGAAAAGGACATCAACAGCAAGCGTACAGCATATCATCGGAAAACGAGCAGGCAGTGCGATTAATTATCAACTGATGCAGGATGGTTCTCAACTTGCTTTTGGCGGCATGACCGGCAATGGCGTCGGGGCAGGCGTTTTGCTGCCGTTGAATCAGTGGGCACATGTTGCTGGTGTTTACAACGGGAGTGTTTACAAAATCTACCTGAATGGAGTTCTGCTTGGAACAAGTTCGGCCCAGCCGCTTGGCAGCCCGAACAATGCTGACTTGACATTGGGAGAATCTGGGGCTACTGGGCTTCCTTTCGGCGGTTCGCTCGACGAAGTCCGCATATGGAACCAAGCCCGCACCCAAGCTGAAATTTACGCATCCATAAACTGCGAACTCATTGGCAACGAGGCAGGCTTGGTAGCCTACTATAATTTCAATCAGGGTGTGGCAGGTGGCAACAATGCAGGCGTGGCAACAGTTCTTGACCAATCATCGAACGGGTTAAACGGTACACTTCAGAATTTTTCCTTGAATGGAAGTTCCTCAAATTGGGTCGCTTCAGGTGCCATCGTGAACGGTAGTTGCGCTACTGCACCGCAAGAAACTTGTAATGGACTTGACGACGACTGCGACGGGTTAGTTGACGAGGGTTGCAGCGCTCCACCCATCGTCAATGCTGGCACTTGTCAGGTTGTTTATCATGGCTATGCCCCGCAGGCTTGTACAACCCTGACTGTAGTCGCTTCGGGTGCAACGCCACCTTATTCCTATTTGTGGAGCAATGGTGCAACGACAAGTAGCATCACCGTCTGCCCGACGAGGGTCAGTCGGCGGATGCTCAGCCCGACGAAGGC
>JANPLH010000386.1:0-12336 GCA_031426435.1 Saprospiraceae bacterium
CCTCTGGGAAAGCCAAAGTTGCTTCAGTGATATAGTTTTTGCCGCCATTATCAGACCTTGAATGGAGTAGGCCACGGTCTTGCCTCCAGTATGGGGTGCGGAAGTTAGCAAAGCTTTCCACTTTTTTGGTTACCACGGCCAAGTTGCCATAGACATCGCCCAAGCTGCCAGCAGAAAATCCAGCGTTAAGCAAAAATTTGCCTGCCGTAATTTCACCTGTGCCATTGACGTTGTTGCCAGTAGGGTGGTCATTCAGGTAGTTGGTGATCAATTGGTCCTGCTCTGGGAATCCGCCAAACGTTGCAATTTCAGTTGGAACATCAATGATGCCGGAGCGAACGGCACTGTTCTGCTGGCTCAGGTCAATGGTGTAATTAATATAGCCCTTTTGGCCGAAATTGCTGCCACTGTTGAGCGATACGCCATAGGTGTCGCCACGGCCGTTGCCTGGCCTTTTCACGAAATCTTCGCCACCTGAGGTAGTGGTGCCAGCCCTGAAAGTCAAGGTAGAATAATCATATCGGTCCTTTAAGATGACGTTCATTACACCAGCGATGGCGTCGGAGCCATATTGAGCGGAAGCACCGTCACGCAGGATTTCTACCCGCTTGATGGCATCCACTGGGATGGCGGAAAGGTCGGCGCCAGTCTCACCTCGGCCGGGGGAGAACTGAACATACAAAAGCGAACTGGTGTTCTTGCGCTTTCCGTTCACGAGAATGAGGGTACGGCTGGGGCCGAGGTTCCTGATTTCGTAAGGGTCGAGCAGGGTAGTTGCATCGTTAACGGGTGTGTTCACCGTATTGAAGGAGGGTACCCTATACTGCAAAGCCTTATCGAAGGTGTTTTGGGTAGTTGACTTCAACTCATTTTGCCCAAACACATCAATAGGAATCGGTGAGTCAAGGATAGTCCTTTGTGAACTACGGCTACCTGTTGAAACCACAACTTCGGTAAGGTCAGTGGTGCCAGATTCCAAAATGATGTTCAATGTGGTGGTGCCACTACCAACCGTAACACTTCGGGTCGTCACCTCGTAGCCGATGTAGGAGATTTCCAAGGTGTAAGTCCCTGAATTTAATTGCAAGGAATAGTTGCCATCAACGTCGGTGATAGTACCTATCGCTGCCCCTTGCACCTGAACTGCAGCGCCAATCAGGGGTTCGTTGTCGGCATCAGTAACTTTACCAGTTAACGTGCCTTTTTGTGCAAAAGTGAGAAGACTTGCAAACAGCAAAAAAGCTGTCAAAACATGTTTGAATTGTAGGTTCATACTCAATCTATTTAAGTGAGAAAAAGATGTATAACGGCGTAAAATTAACCAGTGATTTAAGATATCATAGCTTTTTTTCAATAAGTTGTCGAAATCATGTTTTGGATTTAGTCTATCCAGTTTTTAAGTGAACTGAAATTGAATAAATAGGCCACTTTTTGTTTGTTTGAAATTAAGAAGTAATATGCTCAGTATAGCAGTTTTTTCTGAAAATGAATTTCCTTTGCAAACTAAAACCTATGAAAACAGATTGACAATTTTGAAAAATTCGACTCAGAAATGAAAAGCGTAAGTATTTTTTTCCTCGTTGTCCTAATAAGTTCATGCCTTTTGGGGTGCAAACTTGAAGGTGAAAACGAAAAACAAAAGGTGCCTGTAAAAATGACTTCTTTAATTGCTAAATCGGCTTGGGGCAACTTGCCAAACGGCACAGCCATTGACCTCTACACCCTCACCAATAAAAACGGTCTGGAGGCCAAGATTACCAATTACGGCGGCATCGTTGTTTCGCTCCTCACGCCCGACAGAAACGGCAAAATGGAGGACATCGTGCTAGGCTATGAAACCTTGGACGAATACGTGAAGGACAATCCCTATTTTGGTTGCATCGTTGGGAGGTATGGCAACCGCATAGCCAAAGGCCAGTTTGAATTGGATGGAAAGACTTATACTTTGGCCAAAAACGATGGCGAAAACCACCTGCATGGTGGCTTGAAAGGCTTTGACAAAGTTGTTTGGGAGGCAGTGCCCGATACCTCAAAGGGCGAGGCCAACCTCAACCTTACCTATGTCAGTCCTGATATGGAAGAGGGGTATCCTGGCAACCTTGAGGTGCGGGTTGTTTATACCTTGACCGATAACGATGAACTGAAAATCACCTATTTCGCCACACCTGATAAGAAGACGCATGTCAACTTGACACACCACGGATATTTTAACCTGACAGGAGGTGCTAAACGGGACATCCTCGACCACGAGCTTACTATCACCTCCAATGGATTTCTTCCTGTTGACCAAGGCTTGATTCCGGTTGGGACTTTAACTTCCCTGAATGGCAGTCCCTTTGATTTTCAGAAACCAAAAAGGATTGGTGCAGACATCAACGCATCCCATGAGCAATTGAAACTTGGACAAGGCTACGACCACTGTTGGTTGCTTTCCAATCTCCAAACGGCCAATATGAAGAACCCTGCTGCCTCGCTTTATGACCCTGAAAGTGGCCGCTTCATGGAGGTTTCCACGACCGAGCCAGCCATTCAGTTTTATTCTGGAAATTTTTTGGATGGAAAATATAAAGGCAAGGGTGGTGTCGTTTATCAAGACCGTTTTGGGCTATGCCTTGAAACGCAGCATTTCCCTGACACGCCAAACAGGTCGCAGAACGAATGGCCGTCAACGGTTGTAATGCCGGGGTCGCACTATGCCTCGACGACTGTTTACAAGTTTTCAACTCGCTAAATATTTGTTCTAACCAAATTCGCAAATAAAATGAAAAACGTAACTGTAATTGGAGCCGGCACAATGGGCAATGGCATCGCCCATGTTTTTGCCATGAATGGCCATAAAGTCAACCTCGTGGATGTCTCACAAGATGCCCTCGATAATGCCATTGCCACAATTTCCAAAAACCTCGATAGAATGGTTTCCAAAGGATTGCTCAGCGCAGATGAAAAGGCGACCACGATGTTCAATTTGGAGACCTTCACAGAATTAAGCCAAGCCGTTAAACAGGCAGAAATCGTCGTGGAAGCAGCTACTGAAAATGTGGAGCTTAAGTTGAAAATCTTCAAGCAAATGGATGAATTGGCCCCATCCAAGGCCATTTTGGCTACCAATACTTCATCTATTTCCATTACCAAAATTGCGGCAGCCACCAGTAGGCCGAGCCAGGTAATCGGAATGCACTTCATGAACCCAGTTCCAGTTATGAAATTAGTGGAAGTCATTAGAGGCTATTCGACCTCCAATGAAGTCACCCAAAAAGTGATGGAAATGAGCCGTGGACTGGGTAAAGTACCTGTAGAAGTAAACGACTACCCAGGTTTTGTCGCTAACCGCATTTTGATGCCAATGATTAACGAGGCGATTTACTCCTTATATGAAGGTGTTGCAGGAGTCGAAGAGATTGATACCGTGATGAAGCTCGGCATGGCGCACCCGATGGGACCGCTGCAATTGGCCGATTTCATTGGGCTGGATGTTTGCTTGGCCATACTTAGGGTATTGCAGGAAGGCTTTGGCAATCCTAAATATGCGCCTTGTCCGCTGTTGGTAAATATGGTAACAGCTGGGCGATTGGGTGTGAAGTCTGGAGAAGGCTTCTACTTCTACCTGCCAGGTACCAAGGAATTGGTCGTTGCAGAGAACTTTAAGCAATTGAATTAACTTGCCAAGCCTGAAAGCGAAGACAATCCAAAACAAAAGCGGCCTTGGTTTCCCAGTGCCGCTTCTGTTTTGGAAATGAATTACATTATTGCTTTATCACCATTACGGGCTTTCCTTGCAGCTCATTTTGGAAGATTTTCAGGTAATAAACCCCTGCTTCCAAATTGACTCCTACACCAATGCTTCCCTTTGAATTCGTCAGTGAATATGATTCAACCATTTGGCCCAATGCGTTGAAAACCAATAAGTTGGAAGCTTCGTTTGTTGAGCCAACCAGCTCGTAGCTGACCCTAAATTCTAAATCAGAAGGGTTCGGTGAAACGGCTAATTGCAAGTCATTTTTAAGATTCACATCGGTTCCACTTGGTGGGTCAGCATCAAAAGCCTCGAAGAAATCCACGCCGCTTTCTGTGACATCTGTGAACCCTGGGTCAACATCTCCAATTTCGAAAATCACTTGAACTGGGCTGGTCAAAGGAATTGCTGCTGATACATCAATCAAGTGTTCACCCCAAACTGGTGGGAAAAAGAGGTTGGTAAACTCTACTTCCTTGATAGTTACAGTCTCGGTGCCATTCGTAATTTTCACATGGAGTTTATCATTACCAAGCGTAGGGGAAGAGGTACTGGCGCTGAAGATCCAAGTATTGAATTTTATATAAGGGGCATTCATGCTTGACAAGTCCATGGGTGGGGATACCAGTCGGGTAAAGCCATTTATCTGAACACCGCTGAATAAATCCGCCACATTACCCGTAAAATAGCAGGAGTTACCAAGGTCGCCAGGAGCGTCATTACCAGGCTGGATGGGGTAGGGGATTTGGGATGGAAAAACCTCGATGGGCATTCCTCGCTCCCAAACACCTTGCTGTGCATCTCCGTTGACCGTCCAACCCAGGTCGAGGCTGAATATGTCTTCATACCCTTTTTCAAGTGATAGGGTGATGCTGCCAGTGGTATTGTCAATCTGTTCGGCAGTTAAGATAGCAGTCCTGAAACCCCATTTACCAGCAAAAACATCATAATCGCCATTGTAAAACTGTTGTACAGAGAACTTGCCTTGGGAATCGGTTGTCAATTCAAAATTGAACTCTGAATTCAGGATTTGCACCTTGGCCCCAGCTATAGGTAGGCCAGATTCTGCTTCCAGAACAGTGCCATTGAGTGCAAATGAAGGCAATGACTGCAGGGCCACGTCTAAAATTGTAACCTGTCCATTTACCAAAGTTGCATTAACTGTTTTTGGTTGGTAGCCTGGTTTTTTTACCAAAACATCATAATTTCCAGCATTGGCAAAACCTGTCTTGTAATTGCCCAACAAGTCGCTTTGTGTTTTGGCTAAAACCCCTACCAGTTCAATGGTAACACCATTCAAGCCGATGCCTGAATTTACATCGGTTATTTTTCCTTCCAAAAAGCAAGCCCTGACATAATTCGGTTGAAGCACAAAAAGTCCATTGCCAATATCGGAGACAAGCACCAAGCCACTTGGCAGGTAAGGATAGGCGCCCCAAGCTCCATCAAACCCAGTATTGGCTGGGAAATATGTATCAAAATTGGCAATTTCAATCAAATTATCTGGACGTGAGCCATCCAAGATGATGCAGCCGTCGGTGTAGTAAGATACAATTACATAGTCGTTCCAGACATGGGCATTGTGCGGGATGACTCCACTGCCAAGCGTTGCCAATGGCCTGAATTGGTCAAGTACCTTTATGTTGATAGGGTCAGAGACATCGTAGGCACCGACTGGGGCATTGCCTACTTCGTCAGTTGTAAACAAGGTTTTACTGTCGTCAGATAGCCAGCCATTGTGGGTGAAATTGCCCTCAGTTTGTTGGCTTGCCAGCAAAACTGGATTCGATTTGTCGCTGACATCATAAATGGTGAACACCCCATCATAGATTTCAAAACTATAAGCAAGGTTGTTGCGGATATAGGAATCGTGTGCATAAACAGGGGCGCATTTGCCAGCATAGACCGGGTTGAATGGGTCAGCATTCAAATCCACAAAGATGATACCGCCACTATTCAAATTGGTTCCGTTCAAATAAAGGAAGCCATTTTCATCCACAGACACTGTGTGGATGGTGCTCAGTGTGCCCAATCCGGGTATGTTTGGTGCCCAATATTGGTAGGTTACAGCGCCGGGCAAATTCGTCATATCTATGACCAAGAGCCCAGAGCCAGTTTCATTGGAGGCATAAGCATAGTTGCCCCATGTTTTGATTTCCCGCCAATTGGAGGCGGGGCCAGGCACCAGTTCCGTCTCAATTGGGTTAGAGGGGTCGGCAAGACTTACGATAGAAACGCCATCATAAGTGCCGACCAAAGCATATTCCGTTCCATCCGGGGCTGCATAACCCCAGATATTGCTTGATGCGACATCGTATCCCAATGAGCCAACAAGCGACATGTTCAATTGAGCAAAAGCGATAGAATTGATAAAGGTGGCGATTGCCAGCAAGGTTAATTTTCGAAGCATCTTGATTTGGATTTAAGTGAAAAGGTGAAAATTGGGTGATTGAATTTCAATGGTGTAAACCTACTTCAAGATGCGGCAAAAGCGTCTTTCCCTATACAATCGTCTTGATTTATTCGATGTAAATAAAAAATCCCGCACCAAAACGCAGTGCGGGACCTATGATGAAGAGAATAAAGATTAGTTCACGGCATTGTGGGAAATTATAAGTACAGGATTTCCCGGATGTCCTGTTCGGTTCTGATTTCTTTATCCACGGATTCCAGTACGAAGTCAAATTTCTTGTCTTTAGGTTCAATTGCCTTGAATTGGTTTGGCCTGAAAACGGCAATCTTGTTGTCATCAGTGACGAGCCAAAGCAGGTTTTCCGTGTTTTTGTTAAAACGAAGTTGCGCACCATCTTCTGCAAGAAACTGGTAAACGGTGTTGCGGCTCTTATCAACCAAATAGCCAGTTAGATTGGTTAGCGGCTTGCCATTTTGGTCCACAAAATTGGCAGCAAGTTGCAGCATCTCTGGTGGCAACGGTCGGTCGCAGTTCCATATTCCAAACTCTGAAGCGGTAAAGCGGTTCACGACTTTCTTCTTGATGATTTCATTATTGGCGGCATAGTCATGGCCTTGCTTGCGCAATTCTTCCACCCGCTGTTCAAAGCTCAATGTCGCCAGTCGTTTTTCTTCCTCATATTGCTTCGCAATAGCTGCTTTTTGACTTGCTAATTTAGCTTCCCGTTCATCATTCAGTTTTTGAAAGGATTCAAATTCCCGGTTGAATTCTGCCAACGCTCTGTCATAATCAGAGCCACTTAAAACTGGGTTCACCACCACCTTGATAGATTCGCCCTTTTTCTCCAATGTCAATTCATAGTCTCGCTCATTCAATTTCTTGATATTCAGGCCTGTGACCAATCCAAATTCTTTTTGAAGCTGGTCAGGACCAATGCTCGATTGCGGGCTTAGTTGCCATAGCATTTTAGCATACTTCGTATAAAGTTGACGAAGCTCCTTTTCCTCTTCGGTCAATACAACATCCTTCTTAACAGGAAATACATCATCCATGTCAAGGTTGAAAACATGGTCATTGCTGGCTGCACGCTGCGGTTTTACAGGCTCTTTTGGCTTCGCAATGGTCTTTTCCAAATTTGAAATCGAAGCAGCTTCACTGACTTGAATAGCCAACATTCGTTCAGCCAGCGTTTTTTGAGCGGGATAGAATGGGCTTTTTTCATCCAAATTGGCCACTGGAGCCGGGGCGTCGCTTATGATTTCCATCCGGTCAATGTCTTGATAAGCCCACTTGCGATTGGCTGCGTCAAGTTTGTAAATGTTGTAGCCTGTTGGTACAGTAAGGCTCGGCGTTGTGTTGACATTAGATATCAGTTCAACATTGATGGCCTTTCCTGGTGCCATGTTCACCCTTTTACCATTTTGCTCCGCAAACATCTCAATCATACCGGCGCTTTCGAGGTTGTAATTTACGCCGGCAGAATCATAGGTCATTGGAATACCAGCGACGAAAAAATCAACGAAGTCGTGCATTTCACGGTAATGCAACGTCACCTCCCCGTTCAGGGTCTCCCCTTTTTCGTTCACAAATGCAGCGGCAGGTACGGTGAGCTGGGAACCGCTTGGGTACTTGAAAACACCTCCTTCATTGGGGTTCACACTGAAACTGGTAAATGTTGGTTTCACCTGCTCAAAAGGCTGGTTGATATAAGGCCTTGCATGGAAAAATGCAGTTTGCTTTTGAGCGTAATCGTCCTTGGTAAAATAGTTGAACAAAAAAACAAAGCCAATCAGCGATGCAGCAATGGCGCTCACCGCCAGTGTTATCCTGCGCACCATTGGGCGCTGTTTTGGTTGGGCTGTGAATCTGTTTAGGAGCAAATCAAAGTCCTTATGCCTCGCAATCTGTTCGCTTGAGAGGGGCTTGGGGTTAAGCCGTATGTCGTAATTTTTTTTCATGCTTTACCTTTTAAAGCGGAATGAAAGGGCATTTTAGCTTGTCATTTGGTTCCGCTGGTTTGGCTTACGATTATCTTTTTTAGCCGTTCGAGCACTCGGTAGGTGCGAACTTTGGCATTGCTTTCCGTGATGTTGAGCACCTCGGCGATTTCTTTGAACGGTCTTTGCTCAAAAAAACGCATCTCAACGATTTCGAGGTCAGCTTCTTTCAGTTCGTCGAGGGCTGGAATCAAGAACGGCCTGAACCTTTCCAAGTCGTCATCCATCACCTCTTCAAACATGCTAGCCAAGTTGCCATCCTCCAGGCTTACCACCCTCAGTTTTTTGTTTTGGCGGTACCACTGGGCCACTTCGTTGCTGGCTATGCGATAAAGCCAAGCAGAGAAAGGTACTCCCCTGAAAGTATAGTCACCCAAGCGCTGCATGGCTTTCAAGAATACCTGAGAGCTGATATCGGCACTGATTTCTTCGTTTTGGGTGCGGTTATGTATAAACTGGAAGATGGCCTCATAGTAACGGTCGTACAGCGGCCTGAATGCAGCAGGGTTTACCTGTGCGGCCTGTATAGAGGACCACTCGTCCTGTATGTCATTGATGGAAACAGTCCTACGGAAGGAATTCATCAGCCCTTCATTTTTCACAAGGGTACGATTAATTTGAAAAACCTGTAGCATTTTTCGCACAGCTTAGTGCTAACGGCAGGAGGTGTTGCCCTTGCGCCAATTGGATTTTAACTAATGTGGCTAAACCAGGAGTGTGTAATTTTTTTCAACCTAAAAAAATTCCAATCGGTTAGCAATGGCAACGTCCTTGACCGTTTTCAGCACCGGAAAGCTGTGCTTCCCGGACTGTTTCGGCTTCATAATGCAAGCGCTAAAAAAGGTAACAATGCTGATGTGAAGTTTATTGGCTTTAATCAAAAAAAATTGGGCGGACTGCCTTTCGACAATCCGCCCAAACTTTGACTTAATTCGTGGAATTTTATTTGTTAAAGCTTAGTCGGCCAAAATCATCAACTTGGTGTCTGTAAATTCGTCTGTTTCTAATTGGTAATAAACTACACCCGAAGCCTTTAATTCGTTGCGCTTAAGGGCGATTTGGTTATCGCCTTCTGCAAAATTTCCGCTTACCACTTTCAGTACCATGCCCGACACATCGGTGAAGCTAATGGTGCAATGGGCGGCATTGGGCAGTGTAAATCCTATCGTCGTGATGCTATTGAAAGGATTTGGTGAATTTTGATACAGCTCAAATCCTCTTGAAAGGGTTTGACCATTGAATTGCAATCCCACGTTCATCAAATCAAGCGACTGGCTGTAAGCTTCTGCTTTTGTGAAACGAGAATCTATATTTACCATTTCCGATAGTTTGCCAGAGGCATTGGCCTTAAAAACAAGGCTGAAAACAGTGCCATTCAATGTCTCAGAAGTTCCGTCAACTTTATTCCAACTGGCGGTCAAGGCACCATCAACCAATTTTGCGAAGCCAAAATGTTCCTTTGAAACAATGCCTTCTTCAACATCAACAAATACCAATCTGTCTTCGTCAAAACTAAGGGTAAACTGAAATCCAGACAACAGTGTGTTTTGCACAGAGAAGGGAATGTTAATGGTCTGACCTTTTTCAACCACCATATCTTCTGTATGAATTAATAAGTCTACAGCACCATTGCGTTCTCCGTTGTCACCATTAATATTGCTGACATGGGCGCTTGCATTCACATCACCTATCTTTATTCCCACAAAGTCAATTGCCATGTCATCAGCGAGGTCGTTCACATTCTCCAATTCTGGGAAAGGCACTAACCAAGGATTGGCTGGATTTGGGAACACATAACTCTTGTTCACAAACCTCCATGACGTGTTGTTCGGAAAATCATCGTTGATGAAAAGAATAAGCTTCCTGATTTCCACTAAATCGAAAGTTGTGACGCTATTGGACTTGTTTGCGTCAGCAGCAATGATTTTGTATGGAGACCCAAGCGGTGTTACGCCTAGAATATGCTTAGAAATAAGTACAAGATCAAAGGTGGAAACACCATTAAGAGGATTATCATCTTTACTTGGTACCACTGAATAGTCACTACCGGTTGCCAAATCTAACAGTTGATAATTGCCATTCTCTTCCGTGGACGCCATATCGGAGCCATCGCCATTCAAGTGGATTTCCACGTTTTCAATCCCTTCATCATTTTCATTGGCAATGAGACCGCTGATGGTATTGATGAGGGGATCGGCACAGCCTTGGATGTTGTCTTGGACGGTAATCTGTGTTGTGCAAAAGTCCTGGTTCCCGCAGTCATCGGTAACCCAAATGTCCACAAAAGTGGTAGTATTTTGATTGAGGCAATTAAAGACAATACTTGTATTGGTTGTGTCTGGACCAAAAGAGAAAATCAAATCAGTATCACAATTGTCGAAGCTGTTATCGTCCAAGTCGCTTGCCCATACTTCAATCATTGGCGGATCAGAGTTCATCACCGTCACTATGAGTCCATTTTTGCAATACGGCGTCGGTTTTTTGCAATCTTTTACTTCAACCGTTGTGTTGCAAACAGTCTGGTTATTGCAGTTGTCTTGGGCGGTATAAACCACATTATAAACTCCTGGGGGAATATTGACATGGGGCCCAAGGCCGGTAACCCAAATGCTGCCTAATTTGATTACTGCTGTAATTGAAACGTTTTCACTGCAGTCTGCCACATCAGGAATGGGCAACAACACGTTAGCATCGCATGAGTTGTCCTCGATACAAACTTTCGGAATAGCGCACCCATTCGTGAACACAGGGTCAACTGTGTCTATTACCTTGATGACTTGTTGATAAGTGATATAACCATCCCAAGGATCAGCGTCAATATCTGTGTCTGGGTTGCGGAAGTTAAGTATTGGATTTGTATTAGGGGTATGGGCATCATTTGCAAAAGGACGCAACCTGTAAGCCGTAGGAGCAAATGGGTTTGGCACGGGAACGGATCCCCTCCAGCTATCACGGAATGTGCGTGCATCGCAGTCACCGTCACCGTCAAGGTCGCAGGCTGGAAAAGTGAGTCCTAGTTGGTTCTCTGGTTGTTCTATGACTTCTTGGTCCACTTCTGAGCCTACTACGCACCAGTTGATAAGTGTCCAGGTGCGCACTATTTTATAGCAGGCATCTGGGACAACGTTCAGGATTTCATCGTCATAAGTCACAGCAACCAGTTCGCAGGTTTCGTAGAAAATTTCTGGTTCGCCAAAATTGGGCGAATTAGTGCCGCAGTTAATTGTGACATCGGCAGGGAACTCTACTACCCAATCAGAAACATGGTCAATATTGATGGTTTGAGTGCAAGGCTGAACGGAAGTATTGCCACTGAAATCAGACGCTGTAAAGCTCCGAGTAATGGTACCTTCCAAACATTGGTCAATATTTGAGGAATAGTTTCTTTTTACGTCAATATTACAGTTGTCGAAAAATATGACTTCACCAAAAAACTGATTGAGGTACTCGCTCTTTGCAGCAGGCGTATTCAGTGCGGCGATTTGAGTTTCAATATTGTCAGCGTAAAAATCGCAAGAAATGCGCTGGTTGGGTGGGCAAGAAACGAGCACTGGAAACTGCTTGTCGTTCACCAAAACCTGAACCATACAGTCATTATAGTTGCCGAAGCAATCCACCACTCTGAAAACAACAGTAATAGTTTTTCCTGCGTCTTCGCAGCAAAAAACCACAGAAGGGCCAAATTCTAAATCGTTGTGCCCATCATCACATGGGTCTTCGTTCATGCGTCGAACTAAAAAATCGTCCACGCAACAGTTGTCATTGGAAGCCAAGTTGAAAGCCTCTGCTGGAACCACAGCTTTTCCTGCTGATTCTAAACTTACATCCGTAAATTCAACACAAATTGGAGTTGGGGCAATGCGGTCAGTAACTTGCAATACAATGTTTTTGGTTGCAACATTTCCGCATCTGTCAAATGCTTGAATGGTAACGATGTGATAACCAATCGGAAGGCCTGGTGCTGGAATATGGCCGTTTACAATCTCGCCTACCTGGGTATTGATATTGATGTTTGCGATGCCCGTGCAATTATCTGTTGCACCGGGATTAGGAAACATTTCCGTTGAGCGGCAGGGTTGGGGGTGTTCCCCAGCAATATTGGCATCTACTATCAAATTGTTAGCAGTGATGACTGGAGGAGTGGTGTCAATTACTTTAATGATTTGAACATTGTCCTCGCCTCCTACGCCAGT
>JANPLH010000387.1:0-2752 GCA_031426435.1 Saprospiraceae bacterium
AGATGGACGGAATGAATCATCAGTAAACCATTTTTTTTAAAAATAAGACCATGATGAATGGGAATGGAGGTTGTCCTGCGGGTACTTCCCATTTCGGATTAGCGACACTGGCAAGTGGTTTCACGGGTTTTTTCGTGAGCCAGAGGAGGAAAGAGAAGACTTTAAAAACGGATATTATTCAAAGATGCGCAGAGGGACATTGGCAATTTTTCAAAATATTCAATTCCCGACAGCTTCTTGTTTCTAACCATTAAAAATGTTGTTTTATGTCACACGAGAAATTTCAAAGTTGCATCGAAGCCTGCAACGAATGCGCTACTGCTTGTAGCCATTGTGCTACTTCTTGCCTACACGAGTCAGATGTAAAAAATCTTGCCCACTGCGTTCAGCTCGACCTTGAATGCGCCGCCTTATGCCGCTCGGCAGCGGAACTGATGAGCCTCGGCAGCAGCTATGCCCAGAAGTTGTGCGCCATTTGCGCCGACATCTGCGACGCTTGCGCCGCTGAGTGTGAAAAACATTCACACCTTGAGCATTGCAAAGCGTGTGCGGAAGCTTGCAAGCGTTGTGCGGAGGAATGCCGGAGCATGTCGAAGCAAGGAGCGGCGGTGATGCACCACAATTAAACAAAGCCTCGTTTTCGCCTTGACGCAACAAACGACACAACCCGGCAGATTGCCCGAAAAGTACCTGCCGGGGCTTTGTTGGTTTTGAAACTCAATGCCCGTGGAAGATAGTTTTTTGACATGAAATCAAAATCCAAAAGCATCATCATTCAAGCTCCACCTGAAAAAGTATTCGCACAGATGGATGACTTTTCAAAAACCGGAATGCACATGAGTGAAAGCTCCATGATGATGATGGGAAGCAAATTAATATTGGAGCAAGTTTCGCCAAACCCAACCGGAGTTGGCGCAAAATACCGCTGGTATGGAAATATGATGGGAATGAGAATGGATTTCAGTGAAACAGTTACAAAGTGGCAACCGCCCAAACTCAAAGAATGGGAGACAGTCGGTAAAGCAGAAATCATCATCATGTCATGGTATCGTATGTGGTTTGAAATTGCCCCTTCTGAAAACGGAACAGTTGTAAAATTTTCCATCTCCTACGAGCCGCCGCAGGGCTGGTTTTACGGCTTCCTTTCTTTCCTTTTTGGAGGATTGTATTGCAATTGGTGCCTGAACAATATGTTGAGCGACACAAAAAAGGCATTGGAGCTGAAAAATGAACACACATCGAACAACCCTGATAAACCCTTGGTATCCAATTCATTCTTAAACTTTTGACTTTCTATGAAACAGCTATTTCTTCTATCGCTCTTTGCCGTTTTTTTTATGGCATCCGTCAGTGCCCAAACAGGTAGCAGTGGCATCTTCCGAACCGCAAAAGATTTCACAAGTGGCAACTTGGAATATGCCATTCAGTGCAACTCCCAATCCCATAAAATCAACACGGACGTGTTGTTCAAACGAAAACGGGTGATTGTGCGACATGAAGGGAAAACCTACAAACTTGACAAGGACAGCGTCTATGCCGTCCGCTATTGCTCGGGGAAAGTAGAACGGCTTTATCAGCGCAGGACATACCCGATGGTCAATCCGGGAGAAGACATTTTGCTTTACAAAATCGTCACTGCCCCAATTGGGAGAGGGCAGCCTGCTCAAACAAGGTGGTATTTTAGTAAAGATGCTACTTGGCCCATCCAACCGCTCACAATAGGCAATCTGGTAGGTGCTTTTCCTGAAAACCATGCTTTTCATGATGCAGTGATGGCCGAGTTTAAAACCGATGGGGAACTGACGAGATATGACGATGCGCATAAAATGATGCGAATCAACAGGCTGTACGGCAATTCAAAAAAATAAACGATTTAAGAAAAATGAAAAGAACATTATCAGCCCTCTTCGGATTGGCGATTTGTTTTTCTGTCGCTGCACAGCACGACATGAAAAACATGGATAAGCCCAAAAAAGAAGCCCAAAAAGCGGCACAAAAAACAGACAACAAACCCGCCCAAAAACAGAAAGCCAATCCGACAAAAACAATCTCGGACAAGCCGTCAAAAACAGTGGTGTACCACCTTTATGTGCGTGACACAAACGTTTAAAATTTAAAAAAAGATGACACATACCTATCAAGTTTCAGGCATGACGTGCGGCGGTTGCGCGGCAAGCGTCAAAAACAGTTTGCAGGTAGTTTCAGGTGTAACTTCTGTGGAAGTTTCAAAGGGGACAAACAGTGCGACAATCTCCATGGACAAGCATATTGGTTTGTCCGAATTGCAAAACGCATTGGGCGGGGTTGGTGGCAAATACCAGATTTCAAATTGAAAAACAGAACAACCACCGACCTATTAGGCGAAAAAGCGGACTATTTATTGAACCACGCCTGCACTACGGTTGATAAAAAAACGCTTCACCTGCCTTCCCCCAATCATATCGAGGAGATATGGTTGAACAGCAACCGCAACAACCAAGTGTTGCGCAGTTTACAGGCATTGCTGTCGCACGGGCGTTTGGGCGGCACGGGCTATTGCAATATTTTCCCGGTTGACCAAGGCATTGAGCACAGTGCGGGGTCTGCTTTTGCGCCCAATCCGCTTTACTTCGACCCCGAAAATATCATCAAACTCGCCATAGAAGGCGGTTGCAATGCCGTTGCTTCCACGTTTGGCGTGTTGGGAATCATGAGCCGCAAGTATGCCCATAAAATCCCGTTTATCGTAAAAATAAACCACAATGAATTGCTC
>JANPLH010000388.1:0-1151 GCA_031426435.1 Saprospiraceae bacterium
CCTGCGTCGGCACCTGCACAATCACCAAAACCCGCCGTCAGCCTTTCCGGCAACGTCGAAATCGTGGAGATGGACCGGATGCGCAAGCTCATTGCCGACCACATGGTGATGTCGAAGCAGACCTCACCGCACGTGACCAGCTTCGTGGAGGTGGACGTGACGGAACTCGTCAATTGGCGGGAGCGCAACAAGGCTATCTTCGAGAAAAAATATGGCGAGAAAATCACCTTCACGCCCATCTTCGTCGAGGCCATTGCCAAGGCCATCAACGATTACCCGATGGTCAACGTCTCCGTGGACGGCAACCGCATCATCGTAAAAAAGGACGTAAACATTGGCATGGCCACTGCATTGCCGAGCGGCAACCTCATTGTGCCAGTCATCAAGAACGCTAATACGATGAACCTTATCGGCCTCGCCAAGGCCGTGAACGACCTCGCTGGCCGTGCCCGCCAAGGCAAGTTGAAGCCAGAGGAGATACAGGACGGCACTTTCACGCTGACCAATGTGGGTACCTTCGGCAACGTGATGGGCACGCCCATCATCAACCAGCCGCAGGTGGCCATTATGGCTGCCGGGGCCATCCGCAAAAAGCCTGCTGTGGTGGAGACGCCTTATGGCGACCTCATTGCCGTGCGACAGCTCATGTTCCTTTCCATGAGTTACGACCACCGGGTGGTGGACGGGGCGCTCGGCGGCTCCTTCCTGCGACGGGTCGGGGATTATCTGGAGCAATTTGATGGTAAAAGAGAAGTATAGAAATTGGAAATTGAGAAATTTGGAAATTGAAGTCCATGAAAATTGACAAAACCAAACTGCTGCTGTTTATCCTGCTCATCTTTGGCTCGGTCGGCTGCGACCGGGTGACGAAGGGCCTCGCCAAAGAGCACCTTGAGGGCTTGGGCGAGCTGTCCTATTGGAACGATACCTTTCGCTTGGTCTATGTAGAGAACCCCGGTGCCGCCATGAGTTTTGGGGCAGACTGGCACCCCGACCTCAAGTTTTGGGTTCTCAGCCTATTGCCGATGGCCGTACTGATGCTGGTGTTAGGTTATGTGCTGCGCAACATCAATAAACTCGACTTTTCCCACCTAATTGGTCTTGGCCTTATCGTGGCAGGTGGCCTTGGCAACCTATTTGACCGTTTTTTC
>JANPLH010000389.1:0-4761 GCA_031426435.1 Saprospiraceae bacterium
ACGTCTTGCACGACATAGAGCCACTATCCAATTATATCTACGATGAAATTTTGCCAAATGAACTCTACTGCGAAAGCATCCGCTCAAAATACCCAGCTATATTCGATTGGCTTGCCTTGCAAGACATCAACGAAGTGGTGATTCTCGTTTTGATGCTTGTTGTTGGCCTCATCAATATGGTAACAGCACTGATGATACTCATTTTGGAGCGCACCAATATGATTGGTGTGTTAAAATCGCTTGGACAAACCGATTGGAGCATAAGGCGGGTGTTTCTTTACAATGCAGCCTACATCATCCTTTTGGGTTTGTTTTTTGGGAACTTGGCGGGCATTGGATTCTGTTTTCTCCAAGAAAGTTACGGCATCATCAAGCTTTCCGAAGAAAATTATTACCTGAGCGAAGCACCTATAGACCTCGACTTTTACAGAATTTTGGGTCTGAACCTACTCGCACTACTAGTTATCCTACTTTTTCTCACGATTCCATCTTGGTTGGTCACCAGGATTAGCCCTGTCAAAGCCATTCGCTTCAAATAGCTGAACGCCAATTGGAACCCATGCAGAATTATCTTTGTTGATTTACAGCTGGATGGGCATTATTATTGAGCATCAAAGGATTGTTGTACATATTTTCATAGTTTTGTCTTGTCCAATTAATCAATAAAATCAGTTCCCATGGAATACTGGAGAAAATTGAATGGCCAACTAATTGACATTCCTATCAAAGAAGCCGTAGAAGCTACCATCATGCGGGAAACAGAGGCAGGGCATAGGCTCAAAGTCTGTATCGGCTCCGATTCACAAGTTAGAAACGGTATTGTTGAATTCGCTACTGTAATCGTGTTTCTAAGAGAGAAAAAAGGCGGGTTCATGTTCATCCGAAACTCAAGATCGGAAAGAGTGATGAGTCTCAAGGAGCGAATGATTACCGAAGTGGCAAAATCGGTCGATATTGCTTACAGCCTTTGCGATTTATTGGACTTCTATCATGTAGAATTGGAAGTACACGCTGACATCAACACTGACCCTTCTTTTCAATCCAACACGGCATTGAAGGAAGCCATGGGCTATATCCTAAGCATGGGTTTTGTGTTCAAGGCAAAACCGGATGCCTTTGCAAGTTCCTCTTGCGCCGACAAAGTTGTTTGATGTCACATTTGGAAATTTCATGCCTAATTCCGGAAAAAATTCATCACATCAAACGATTGAGTTAGCATAATTTTGGTAGAATAGCTTATTTTGGCGGCGCAAAATGAGTTACCCATTTTAGTAGAATGCACCTAACCAGCGGCATCTGAGTGTTTTCACTGAAATTAAAGATTAACATTCGTGTTGCAAATTAATTCGAAGCTTCAGACATTCATTGTGACATTAATTCTAAACATTTGCCGTATCGAGCAACAAGAACAACAAAATCATCTTTTAGAAGGTTTTCATTTTTTTATCGTCAGAGAACAGTAACAACAACATTAAAAATCAGAGAGCGTGCTTTACAAAATCAAACTTAAAAATGCAGATGACCATATCGTTTTGGACGCCAATGTCTATGAATGGTTGACATCTGACCCTTACCTTGCCAAAGTTGATTTCATCAACAACCTTCGCAAGCACTCAAGTGGATGTGCCGTGTTCCAGAAAACCTGGAAAAAAACAGACGGTACATTTAAAACTGAGACCTTGTACCTTCACAAAGTAATTGCCGAGAAATTCTTGATGGACACTAAGACTAAAACAGACAACCTTGTCGGAGCCAAAAACGGCAACAAACTGGATTGTCGTCTCGAAAACATCGTTTATCGTTCCAGAGCAGTGGCCAGCCGTAAGCGCAAGACAAGCAGCAAGACTGGTTATACAGGAGTTTATCAAGAAAATCACAGGTACAGGGCAGTTATTTCTCAAAATGGAAAGTCCATGCACATTGGCATGTTCGACACGCCGGAGGAAGCAGCATTGGCTTACAACCGTAAGTCCAAGGAGATTTATGGCGATACTGGCAAATTGAACATCATCAAGCGGCAAAAAGTAGATGGCACGTTTGAGGAAATCACTTTGTAGTTAGTTTTCACTTCTCGCAAATTCCCTTATTTTTTATGGGTGCAAGGTGTTGGCTTTGGCTACATGCTTTTGTATTGCCAAGCCAACTCCTTGTAAAACTAAAGTCATAATCTTTTGAGCGGTTGATGTACTCAAGGGAAGGAGCATAATTTTGGTCCATGATTTCTAACGACATTCTTCTTAGAACGCTCAATGGCCAAAAAGTAGAACGGCCACCAGTTTGGCTGATGCGTCAGGCGGGCCGCATCCTGCCGCAATACCGGAGCCTTCGGTCAAGCCTTTCTGGATTCAAAGAATTGGTTACAACACCAAGCCTTGCTGCTGAGGTCACTATTCAGCCCGTGGACGAGCTTGGCGTGGATGCCGCCATACTTTTTTCCGATATTCTAGTAATTCCTGAGGCGATGGGATTGAACTATGAAATGGAAGAAAAGAGGGGGCCTTCCTTTCCAAAAACAATTCAAAATCACAGCGATATACTGAGCCTGTTAAGTGGCGAAGCTGCCGCAGACAACCTTGGGTATATTTATGAGGCGATTGAAATCACCAAACAGCGGTTGGCAGGCAGGGTTCCATTGATTGGGTTTTCAGGTGCCCCTTGGACACTGTTGGCGTACATGGTAGAAGGAGGAGGCAGCAAAACTTTTTCCAAGGCAAAAAAATTCCTTTATACCCAACCAGAAGCGGCCCATAAGCTGCTCGGCATGATTACCGATACAGTAGTAGCCTATTTGAACAACAAAGTAAAAGCAGGAGTTGACGCTGTACAACTCTTTGATTCGTGGGCCGGCATTCTCTCACCTGCGCTTTTCCGAGAGTTTTCGCTTCCCTATATCCAGCATATTTGTGAGAAGGTACATGGCGTTCCAAAAATCGTATTTGCCAAGGATGGTTGGTTCGCAATGGAAGAACTTGGTGCACTGGATTGTCAAGCGATTGGGTTGGATTGGACAGTAAGGCCACAACTTGGCCGCCAACTCGTAGGGCATAGCAAAGTTTTGCAAGGCAACCTCGACCCTTGCGTATTGTATGCACCTACTGCTACAATTCGTCAGCAAACAGAAGAAATGATTGGCAATTTTGGAAGCCAACATATCGTGAACCTCGGCCACGGGGTCTATCCAGATACGCCATTGGACAATGTAAAATGCTTCGTCGAGACAGTAAAAAATTACTGTTATTGAATAGGTTGCCAAAAAAAACAGCCCAATCTCCATTAATTTCCCGGAATTTCAGCCTTCCTGCTTTTCTTTGCAGCCAATACAGCACCACAAATAGCAAACGATAACTTCTGATGGGTTGGTTCAAAAGATTAAAAGATGGCATCCAGACTGCCACCAAGTTTAAGAAGGAGACGCCTGATGGGCTTTGGTATAAGTGTAAACAGTGCAATGAAATGAGCACCATGAAAGAGGTGCGCACCAATTTTTACAAATGCCCTAAATGCGACTATCACATCCGAATAGGCTCCCACGATTATTTTGAACTGTTGTTTGAGGAAAATTTTGAAATCCTTTACGACAACCTAATATCCAAAGACCACTTAAATTTTGTTGACTTAAAGCCTTATACCAAACGGCTCCAAGAGGAACACCAAAAAACTGGCTTGACCGATGCCATCTCTGTGGCCAAAGGCCAAATTGAAGGCAGAAAATTAGTCGTAGCTGCAATGGATTTTACCTTTATCGGCGGCTCAATGGGCTCCGTGGTAGGTGAAAAAATTGCAAGGGCCATTGACCTTTGCATCGAAATAAAAAGCCCATTGCTCATCATATCGAAATCGGGCGGGGCGAGAATGATGGAATCTGCCTACTCATTGATGCAAATGGGCAAAACCTCCGCTAAATTAAGCCAATTGTCCAAGGCTGGCCTACCCTACTTCTCCTTGATGACCGACCCAACCACGGGCGGTGTCACGGCATCTTTTGCTATGCTTGGCGATATCAATATTGCAGAACCAAATGCGCTAATCGGGTTTGCAGGACCGAGGGTCATCAAAGAGACCATCAAACGGGATTTGCCAGAAGGATTTCAGACCTCAGAGTTCTTGTTGGAGCATGGGTTCCTTGATTTTATCGTTAATCGAAAAGACCTTCAGCAACAAGTATCCAGCTTGTTGTCCCTGTTTGAAAGCAGCCGGAACTAACCCGTGCTCATTCATACTCAACACTACTTTTCAATCAATTTTTTCCCAAATTTTCATGTTAAAAACCTTTGTCAAAAGGTGAAAAGCCGCCTTGTTTTTGCTATTTTTGCACCGCTTTTCAAAGAAGCACTTTGAAACAACAAACCATGTGACGATGGAATGAAAAAATTAGGTTAGGCGCTATTTTTTTTGCCAATCTGACGCCATCTTCTGCCGTTGCAAACCTATTTTTATGAATTCAGGACAAAGGATTATCCCTATCAACATTGAGGATGAAATGAAGACTGCATACATTGACTATTCAATGTCGGTCATCGTTTCAAGGGCATTGCCAGACGTGAGGGACGGATTGAAGCCAGTGCACAGGCGGGTTTTGTATGGGATGAACGAACTTGGCCTTTCTTACAACAAAGCACATAAAAAATCGGCTCGTATCGTGGGTGAGGTGCTGGGTAAGTACCACCCGCACGGCGACTCATCGGTCTATGACACTATGGTGCGTATGGCACAAGATTGGTCATTGCGCTACCCACTTGTAGACGGCCAGGGCAACTTTGG
>JANPLH010000390.1:0-2831 GCA_031426435.1 Saprospiraceae bacterium
GTACACCCGGCTGGGCGAGTCCCAGCAGAGCAGGAATCCCGGCTGGGAAATCTTCTTGCCCTCCACGTCGCCGTGGCGGGAGAAGTAGATGATGACCTGGTCGCCTTCCTTCGCTTCTTCGATGAGGCCGTCGAGCGCCTCGGCGATGCGCCCGGCAGTGGCCTTTTCGTTGGTAAGGACTTTCAGGTGGTCGCCATCGAGCGAGCCGCCCGCAGGTGAGCGCAGGAAGTTGGCGAAGGCCTCGGCGTCCCGGTCGGCGAAGCGCAGGTCGGGGATGTCCTTGTCCTGATAGTCGGAGATGCCGATGACGACGGCGTAGGTGGAGGTGCCGCCGAGGTCGATGGACTGGGCGGAGAGGGTCCCTACGGGATGAAAAAGGCCCGTGAGCAGGGCAAAGGCGCAAAAGAATTTTTCCATGGCATAGTGTTTTTTACATCATGGTCCAGTACGCTCAAAGCGACCGCCCCACAGCATGAAAGGTAAAAAAAATTGTATCTTTGTTCTCTAAAAACCCGGTATCGGGTTCATTGTATTTGTTAAAAAAATTCAACATGGTTATCGAAATATCGGATACTTTTCTGCAAAACAAGCACGCCGGGCGTGAAATCCGGCGGGAGATTGCCATTGTGCTTTTCCAATCCGGATGGCTGACCCTGAAGAGTGCTGCCGACTTTTTGGGCGTCAGCGTGGAAGCATTTCGCAAAGCAATCGCCGAACGGGAAAGCAGCGCCTTGCCAGCGCCTGCCTTGCCGAAGACTGAAAAACCTTCCCCGAACGGCGATGCAGTTTTTTTGCATTTGGCAAAACCGCTCAAAAAAGGCTTTGATTTCGAACAAATCGTAAAAGAACAGGCCTATCCGGGCGCAAACAAAGCCCGCCTCGAGCAAATAGTCCGTGAACTCGACGTTCAGGAACCATTGGACGAAATGCTGGCAACACTTACCCGATGAAATATCTTTTTGACACCAACATCTTGGTTCATTACATTCGGAGTTCCGCCCTTTCCCTTTTCATTGACCGGCAATTTTCGCCATTTCTGGAAGGCAATTTCCCCTGCATCTCGGTGGTCACCGCCGGCGAAATCAAGTCCTTCGCCATCCAACGCAAATGGGGACAAGCCAAGCTTCAAAAACTGGAACACTTCCTGTCTGAATTCGTGCTGCTCGACATCAACCATGACCTGGTCATCGAACGGTACGCCGAGATTGACGCTTTCAGCCAAAACCTGTTGCCGGGCCGTGCGCTTGGGCTTACCCCCCGCAACATGGGCAAGAACGATATCTGGATTGCAGCAACCGCCTCCGTCGCCGAAGCAGTCTTGCTCACCACCGACCACGATTTCGACCATCTTGACAAGACTTTTTTGCATTTGGAAAAAATGGGTGTTTAAAGAATTCCTTCTTCCATTGCTCTTTTCAGCTTCATTGCTGTTTACCGGGTTTTAGTCCTTTACCTTCTCCGCAAAATATTGCTTCATCAGCGCCTCCCACCGCTCCTTCTGCTCCCGCAGGGGGGCGAGGTCGGTGTCCTGCTGCATCCAGTCGTAGTCCTTCCAGCCGCTGGTCAGCGACAGTTCGAGGGACTCGAAAGCCTTGTCCAGCTCCCCTTTCAGGCTTTGCTCGCAGGCGAGGTTGTAGTAAATCTTGTCAGAAAAATACTTTTTCATCAGCGCCTGCCACTGCTCCGTTTGCGCTCGCAGCGGGGCGAGGTCGGTGTCCTTTTCCAATTGCTCCATGGTGGCGCCCTTGCCGATGGCCTGCTCTACGTAGCCGATTGCCTGTCCCGATTTTTCGGGAGCTTCCTCCGTTTTTCCTTCGGCGGCGAGGAGGTAGGCCATGCCGAGCATCGCAGTCTCAAAGTTGGGGTTCAGTTCGAGAGTTTTGAGGAAACTTTGCCGGGCTTCGTCGGGGCGGTTGGTTTTAAAATAGACCATGCCGAGGTGCTTGCGGGGGTTGGCATACGTTGAGTCAAGCGCAATGGCTTTTTTCAAAACCAGCTCCGCTTCGGCATAGCTTTGGGTGTTGAGGTAGGCAAAACCGAGGTTGCTCCTAGCCATGGCATAAGTCGAATCGAGGGCAATGGCTCTTTTCAAAGACGGCTCCGCTTCGGCGTAGCGGCGGGTTTGACTGTACATGTTCCCGAGATTGTTCCAGGCAATGACATTCGTCGAATCGAGCGCAATGGTTTTTTTTAAAAGCGGTTCAGCTTCGGTATAGCGGCGGGTTTTGCTGTACAAAGATGAAAGATTGAACCAATGGAGTGCAAAGGTTGAATCGAGTGCAATGGCTTTTTTGAAAAACTGCTCCGCTTCGGCAAAGCGTCCCAAATTTTGACAAGTCTTACCGAGGTTGTCCCAAGCAAAGGAACTGGTTGAGTCAAGCGAAATGGATTTGATAAAAGACATTTCCGCTTCGGCATAACGGCGGGTCATCAGGTAAATGTGCCCGAGGTTGTTCCAATTTTGTCTTGCAGTCGAATCGAGCGCTATGGATTTTCTCAATGCCCCTTCCGCTTCGGCATAGCGATGTGTTTCCGGGAAACTGTATAAATACCCAAGGTTATTCCATGTATTGGAATTCGTGGAATCCAGTTCAATGGCTTTTAAAAGTTGTACTTCCGCTTCGGCAAAATTCTTTTGAGCGCAATTAAAAACAGCCCAGCTACTGAAAACTTCTACTGAATTGGAATCAATCCGGCTTGCCTCCTCCAAAAACTGCCTTGCCCGGTCTTGTTGTTTGTATTTGTAGGAAAGCCAAAAAGCGGCGTCGAGGCAGGGCCTTGTCCAGTTTGGGTGAACCTCCATCGCCCGCCGGGCGTAATACTCCAATGAA
>JANPLH010000391.1:0-6509 GCA_031426435.1 Saprospiraceae bacterium
CAAAACCCGCCATGCCCTGGCCTTCGGTGCCGAGGGGTTGCAGTTGCTCCCAGTTGCCGAGGTAGCGGGCCTTGGGGTTGAACTTGGTGCCAGCGATGCCCACAAAGACGTAGGGTGAGAACGGGCGGGCCAAGCCATAAGGCTGGTAGCCGAGGATATTGAACTCGCCAATCACCCCGAATTCCAGCAGGCTGGAACGGAAGCTGAGGTTGCGGTCATGGATATAGTCGTCGTTGCGCACATTGGCATCCTGGCCGGAAACTCTGGCCCAATTGAAGCTGAAACGCAAGGCGAACAAGTGGTTGAGGTTCTGGCGAACCATTGCGCCAGCAGCCAGCTTGGTTTCCTTCAAGTAAATGTTGCTGGAGTTGTTGGACAGGTCGCCGACGTAATTGGCACCGCCAACCAGGATGCCCGCCTCCAAATGCTGGGCTTGCGAAGCAAACGGAAGTGCGATGATTGCGATGATTAAAATGATATTTTTCATAAAAATGGTTGACAGATAAAGGTTGACAGCGAGCGTATTTGTTGGATAGGACACAGATTTAACAGATTTAACAGATTACCACAGAAAACCTACGTGAATCATTATAATGAGATTAATCTGTGTGAATCATTTTAATCAGTTAAATCTGTGTCCTATCAACAGTTGACCGCTCATAAACGAAAACGCTGGGCCAAAACTTGCGCCATCTGCCCCTGAATTTCGAGGGCGGCGGCACGGGCCTTTTCGGCAAAGTCCTCGCCGTTGCTTGCAAAGATGATGCCCCTTGACGAATTGACCAAGAGGCCTACTTGGTCGTTCAGGCCATATTCACAGACTTTCTCCAGTTCGCCGCCCTGTGCGCCGATGCCCGGCACGAGCAGGAAATGGTCGGGTGCGATGCGGCGGATTTCCTGGAACTTCTCCGGGTGCGTGGCCCCGGTCACGAACATCAGCTTATCGGCGCTGCCCCAGGTTTGCGCACGGCGCATCACTTTTTCATAGAGCGGCTCGCCACCTTCTTGCGCAGCAAACTGGAAATCGTGGCTGCCCTGGTTGGATGTAAGCGCCAAAAGGATGACCCATTTCCCCTCAAAATCGAGGAAGGGCTTCACGCTGTCTTCGCCCATGTACGGGGCGACGGTGACGGAATCGAAGTTCATTTCACCGAAAAAAGCCTTGGCGTACTGCGTGGACGTGTTGCCGATGTCCCCCCGTTTTGCGTCAGCGATGGTAAAGATGTGGTCGGGAATCAGCGACATGGTTTTCTCCAGCGTCTGCCAGCCCCGCCAGCCCTGCGACTCATAGAAGGCGAGGTTCGGCTTGTAGGCTATGCAAAGGTCGTGCGTCGCTTCGATGATTTGGCGGTTGAACTCGTAAATGGGGTCCTCGTACCGCAGCAGGTGTGGCGGCAGCTTGGCCAATTCGCTGTCCAAGCCGATGCACAGGAAGGATTGCTTCGCAATGATTTGTTCAAAAAGCTGCTGTCGGGTCATAGATTCATTGTTTCATTGCTTCATTGCTTCATTGATTCATGGCTTCATTGTTGTCGCAGTGAGTGTAACAATGAAGCAATTAAACAATAAAGCCATGAATCAATCAAGCCATCAACCAATTTTGAATTCTCTGTTTATCCCCCAAATAAAATTCAGCACCTCCTCTCGTCCCGTTCTATGTTCGGCGGAGGTGATGAACTCCTGCGGCAGCGTCTCCCAGGATTCGAGCAGCTTCTCCCGAATGACGGTCAGGCTCTTGTTCAGCTGCGACTTAGAGAGGCGGTCAGCCTTGGTATAGGCGATGACGAAGGGCACTTGGTTTTCGCCGAGGAAGTTGAGGAACTCGATGTCGTTTTTCTTCGGCTCCACGTTCACGTCAATCAGCACGAAGCAGCAGAGCATCGTCTCCCGGCCTGTCAGGTAGTCGGCAATCATGGGCACGAAGCCCGCCCTTACCGACTTGTTCGTGCGGGCATAGCCGTAGCCGGGCAGGTCAACTAAGTGCCAGTTGTCGTCTATGAGGAAGAAGTTGATGGTCTGTGTCTTGCCGGGCGTGTTCGATACGTGCGCAAGGCCCTTTCGCCCCGTCAGCATGTTTATGAGCGAGGACTTGCCCACGTTGGAGCGGCCAATGAATGCGTACTCCGGGAGCTTGGGCGGTGGGCAATCCTCCAATTTAATGAAGCTGCCGCTGTAAACTGCGTTGATGATTTCCATTGGCGGCAAAGATGGGGACTTGTAAGGAAAAAGACTGAACTTTGCGAAAATGAATGAGCTTTTGGTTTCAAGGTTCGGTTTTTAGGGAGCATCTGCTAATTTGGGAAAGTATTGGATTAGGCAAAAGTAAAGGCACCTTGAAGCGATAAAATGAACACATTCGCAGTCCCTCCCTGAAACCCGAAACCTGAAACCCGAAACCAGAAAACTCCTATCGTAGCATGGTCAAAACCATTCGTAAAAACGCCTTTTATTTTACCCTCTTGGGTTGTTTCGTCCTGTTCGGCGGCATTTACCTGGCCCTGACCGAAAAGGCGGACGCCATTTTCTTCTTTAGCGCTCACAGGACGCTGCTGCTCGACCAAGCCTTTCGTTTCATCACCAAATTGGGCGAGGGGCCAATGTATTTTATGGTTGCAATTGCTGCTTTGGCCGTGCGGCTGCGTTATACCTTGGCAGTGGCGTTGACTGGGCTGTCCGTCATGGGATTCAGTTTCGGGCTAAAAATCCTGTTCGCAATAGACCGCCCAGCCGTCTTTTTTGCGAAGCAAAACCTAAGTGAAAAATTGGTTTTAGTGCAAGGCGTTGAGCTGCACACAGGAGCCACAAGCTTTCCTTCCGGCCATTCCATGTCCGCTTTTGCGCTATACAGCCTATTGGCTTTGCTGCTGCCTTCGCAAAAACGCTATGCCGTGCCGCTGTTCCTATTGGCCGTCCTGATTGCCATTTCGAGGCTGTACCTCGTGCAGCATTTCTGGCCGGATGTGTATGCGGGCGGTATCGTCGGGGCTGGGCTGGCGATATTGTGGTATTCCTTGCTGGGCAATACTGGAGCGGCAGGGGAGGGGTGGTTGGATAGGCCGGCTTTGCCAATTTTCACCAAATCCAAAATGGCTTGATGGTTCGGCCTTTCATCACCCAATAAAAAAAAACGCTGTTAGCGCTTCGAAGCGCTAACAGCGTTTTTTTATTGGGAAACATGCCCTCAATTCTTTGGCTTAAACGCCGGGTCATCCTCGGTTGGTATTGGCTCGTACTCTATCTTCTTTTTGGATAAAATGCGGCGGTAGCGCTCCGGGTGCAGGCGCAGGTCACGCAGCAGGAAGTCGAGGTTCTTCACTGTCACATCAAGGTTGGCAGCGAACTCCTTGTCATTGAGGAGCATCGGAATGGCACCGTCGCCGGATTTTAGGCTTTGGAGCATGCTGCTCAAGTCGGCGATGGCTTTGTCGCTGCTGGCGAGGGTGGCTTGCAGCTTTTGCATGGTCACCTTGCCTTCCACCACGAGCTGCTGCACGTTGGCTTCTTTGAGGTCGTTGGACAGGTCTTCGGCGTTGGCGAGGATGTTCTTTATCTGCTGGTTGTTGTCCTTTAGGTTCTTGGTGATGGACTCAATATTGGCGATGCTTCGCTCCACGGAGCCAGCGGAATTGGCCATGACCTTGTCCAAGCGGTCGGTGGTGCGGCGGAGATTTGCCAGCGTAACCCGCACATCTTGCACGCTTTGGTTGAGTTCTTCGCTGTTCTTTAGGCGAAAGGAGAGGGTGTCGAGCACCTCCTTCATGCCGTCGTTAAGTTGGTCCACGTAGAGGCGGAGTTCTTCCGGCGTCAGCATGGAGGCGAGCAGTCCCTTGGTGAAGCCTTTCAAATAGTCGCCATCGCCCACACAGTCGGTGTCGTTGCAATTTTCCTCGAAAATCAGGTCAATGTGCATGCCGCCCATTGGCCCATCAGAAACAATGGTGGCAACGGTTGTTTTGGGCACCTTGGTCTCGCTGTGCAGCTGCATTTCAACGGAGATAGCGTTGGGGTCTTCCGGGCTTTGGAAAATATCGGAGACCAAGCCAACCTGTAGGCCATGTACCATGATGGGCGAGGAAATCCGAAGCCCGTCCACCCGCTGGTAGGTGGCATACACGGTTAGGCTTTTGTTGAGCATGTTAAAGCCTTTCAGGAACTTGTACCCCCAAATGGCCAAGGCCAAAGTGATGAGGGTGAAGATGGCTATTTTAGTTTCCTTTCGCATGTATTGGAGAACTGTGAACTGTGAACGGTGAACTGTGAACTGTGAACTGTGAACTGTGAATGGTTCACATTTCACATTTCACAGTTCATTTAATCCTTGCGCCATTCTGGTACTGCACCACAAAGGCATCGCTGAAACCGAGAGCCCGCAGCTTGGCTTTGGCGGTCACGGCTTCCGATTCGGTGGCGAAATTAACGACTTGGTACTTATACAGCCCTTTTTCTTCGATGACTTGTATCAAATACTCCAAGTTCGCCCATTTGCCCGTGCTGGTGCTGAGCGGGTTGGGAGATGCAGCCAATTGCACACGGTATTGAATTTCAGTGCTTTGTGAAACTGGTTTTTTGCCAGCTGGCGCAGATTCCGAGACAGGGTGTATCGCCTGTATTTTTGAAGTACCCTGATTTTCTTCTTTTTTGGGCTTTGCAATTTGGGCCGTTTCCTTTGGCGGTGCGGCCACGGGCTTGCTCTCCATTTTGGGTTCAACCCTGCTTGCCTCCACAGGTTCAATTTTCGGCGTGGGCTTATTCACCGCTGGCTTCTCCTTTTTTTCAGGGCGAGTATTCATGGGTGGTGTTTCCGCTTCTTGCTTTACAGGCTTCACCATCACGATAGCTTCGGCAGGTTCTTCTTTGGGGGCTTGCTCCTGATAGGCTATGGGTTCCGCCTCTAACATAGCCTCCTCGATGGCCTCGGTATCCAATTTGGTAACGGCAAGTAGTCCGCCGCCTTCCACTTCTGATTTATAGTCCCGAAATGCGAGGAGCAGGGCATTGGCCATGGTGCGCTGTCCGACTTTTGTACGCAGGAAAGCCTCGTCCGTGCTGTTGGTCAGGAAGCCCGTTTCTACGAGTACGCTGGGCATGGTGGCGTATTTCAGCACAATGAAACCCGCCTGTTTCACGCCCCGGTGCTTGCGCTTGGCCTCTTCGTGGGAATAGTGCTGTACCTTGTCGGCGAAGCTGAGGCTTTGTTCCAGAAAGGCATTTTGGAACATCGAAAACATGATATGCGCCTCCGGCGAATTGGGGTCGTAGCCGTCGTAGTTCTTTTCGTAGTCTTCTTCCAGGAGTATCGCCTCGTTTTCCCGCTTCGCAACGGCGAGGTTGGCTTCCGTTGCATGCAATCCCAAGACATAGGTCTCGGTGCCCATCGTCTTGCTGGCGTTCAGGATGGCGTTGCAATGGATGGAAATGAAGAGGTCGGCCTTGTTGCGGGTAGCGATGGCAGCCCTTTCGTTCAGCGGGATGAAGACATCGGTGGAGCGGGTCATCAGCACTTTCACGTCCGGGAAGTTGTTTTGGATGGCCTCCGCCAAAAACTTGCCCACGGCGAGGCAGACATGTTTTTCCTTGGAACTGGCCCCATGGCAACCGGGGTCGTGCCCGCCGTGCCCAGGGTCAATGACCACGGTGCGAACTTCATAGCTGCCTTTCCGTTTGGAAACAAGCAGTTCTGGTCGGCCCGTCGTGTCGGTGAGGGGTAGGGACTTTAGAAAGTCCGTGCTGATTGGAGCGGCTTTGATAATTTTGCCCGCCACTGTGTGGCCTGCCGCTATGTGACCTGCCATATTGCGGCCAGCCGTAGGAGGTACGGCGCTGTTAAGCTTTGGCAAATTCCAAGCTGTGAGCAAAAGCAACAACGTTGGAAAGATGAAATGAGCCTTCATTTTTAAGGTAATAAGGTTCTCGATGGAAATATGGGGAAATTAAGAAATTAGAAATTAAGAAATTGGGGGTGACGGCGTGTGCACATAATTTCTCAATTTCCAATTTCCTTCCCGCTGCATTTTGGAGATTGCCTTGGAATTTATTCCACAATCCCGGCTTTGAAACAAACTTCAATCCAAAGATTTGCCCGCAAAGTTAATCATAATTCTTTCTTTTATAATGCTTGCCGTGGTATTCGGCAAAGCGCAGGAGGTGCCATTGCAGCGCCCGAACCAGTTGGGGCCGCCAGCGCAGCGCATCGGCATTGATTCCGCCCGCCTCAGCCAAGCAAAGAACTTTGGCAGGCCTACCGCCGACTCATTGCCCAATCGCCCCATTGCCCGCTCCTCCAGCCTCGACAGCATCACCCTCTCGCCGGACGCACTGGAAGACCAAGTGGACTACTCGGCGCAGGATTCCATGTATTTTGACATCAAAAACAAGC
This sequence comes from Saprospiraceae bacterium, assembly GCA_031426435.1. Taxonomy (GTDB): domain Bacteria; phylum Bacteroidota; class Bacteroidia; order Chitinophagales; family Saprospiraceae; genus UBA6168. Next base: position 6,377 of record JANPLH010000391.1, read on the forward strand.
AGATTCACCTCTATGGCCAAGCTGAGGTCAAGTTCCAAACGATGACCGTCACCGCCAATTATATCCTCATTGACTGGAAGGAAAACACTATGACGGCGGAGGGCCAAAGGCTACCGAACGGCGAATGGCTTGG
>JANPLH010000392.1:0-9679 GCA_031426435.1 Saprospiraceae bacterium
TTTTTGTTAATCACTAAAATCCTTTAAATTATTTAATGTTTATCGCTGTCTTTTTTGTGCGGATGGTTTCGAGAACCCCGCCGCTAAAAAATGACTGCTATATTGCTTAGCCCGAGCATCAATTTCAAATGTTACAACCTACAATAAGCGCTTCATTGAAAAGTAAAACCAAAGAATATTTATCCAATATTTATATATTTGCATAACCCAATCATCACCAGATTTTTTTTCACATTAAATCTATAAAAATTGGCAACGCAACAAATAGTGCTCGCAGCCAGGCCAAAAGGCTTACCAGTGAGTGATGACTTTCGGATGACGCAGGTTGAAATTCCGGAAATAAAGGCAGATGAAATTTTACTGAAGGGCATGTATTATTCAGTTGACCCTTATATGCGTGGCAGAATGAACGATTCAAAATCTTATGTTGCTTCATTTGAAATTGATAAACCTTTAAATGGAGGCGTAATAGCCAAAGTACTGGAAAGTAATTCGGATCTATATAAACCCGGTGATGTGGTGATGGGCCATTTCCCATGGCAAGAAGTATTTATTGCCACCGAAAAGGAAACAAAAAAGATAGATACCGACCTGGCTCCTCCCAGCTATTACCTCGGCATATTGGGCATGCCAGGACTAACCGCCTATTTTGGGTTGATGCATATCGGCAAGCCGAAAGCCGGTGAAACGGTCGTGGTTTCGGGTGCTGCAGGTGCGGTAGGCATCATAGTAGGACAGATTGCCAAAATACAAGGCTGCCATGTGGTGGGCATTGCCGGAACTGAAGAGAAGACAAAACTGCTGACAACTGAGTTTGGCTTTGATGAGGCCATTGATTACAAAGCCACTCCCGACATGAACAAAGCCATTGCAGCGGCTTGCCCAAAAGGGGTTGATGTTTACTTTGATAATGTGGGAGGTGAAATTTCAGATGCGGTCATTAAAAATATTGCCTTTCATGCCAGGATACCTTTGTGCGGACAGATTGCTTTATACAACAGCACGGAGCCGCCCATGGGGCCACGATTGCAGCCGATGCTACTCACCCGGAGTGTATTGATGCAGGGTTTTATTATAAGTGATTTCAAAGACCGGTTTCCAGAAGGCATTCAACAATTGTCACAGTGGGTTAAAGCGGGTAAATTAAAAACGACTGAAACCATTGAACATGGTTTCGAAAATTTACCAAAGGCATTACTCGGTTTGTTTAAAGGAGACAATACGGGTAAAATGATAGTACAGGCTTGATACTGAACAAAAACATCCTTTGACAGTTATCATTATTCACCATAAAAAATAAAATCATGAAAGTATTATTTGTATTAACCTCCCACAGCGAATTGGGCAATACCGGCAAAAAGACCGGGTTTTGGGTAGAAGAATTTGCTGCGCCTTACTACGCAATGACCGACAAAGGCGTTGACATTACCATTGCCTCGCCCAAAGGTGGTCAACCACCCATAGACCCTGCAAGCGAAGCACCCGATGCGCAGACAGCAGCAACGAAGCGGTACTATGCAGATGCGGCATTGAAAGAAAAAGTAGCGCATACCAAAAAACTCGCAGATGTGAACGCCGCAGATTTTGATGCCGTTTTTTATCCCGGCGGCCATGGCCCGATGTGGGACCTGTACGATGACAAAAATTCTATTGCATTGATTGAAAGCTTCTGGGCAGCGGGCAAGCCTGTGGCAGCAGTTTGCCATGCGCCGTCTGCCTTATTGAACGTAAAAGATGAAAACGGCGAGCCACTGGTGAAAGGAAAAAAAGTGACCGGTTTCACCAACAGTGAGGAAGCAGGCGTGAAGTTGACGGACGTGGTACCTTACCTACTGGAAGATGAATTGAAGGCAAGGGGCGGCAGCTATTCCAAGGGCAGCGACTGGAGTTCTTACGTGGTAGAAGACGGCATGCTCATCACCGGGCAAAACCCTGCAAGCAGCGAGGAGGCTGCCAAAAAACTATTGTCTTTGCTGGAAAAAGCACCGCATCAAACAATTAGTGCTTACTGATAAATCAAAAGGGATGCGACTGCAATTTGATGCAAAATCATCGTGGTTTCGAGCCAATGCTTTTCCTCTCCTAGGAACGTAACGTGAAACCCACGTTACGTTCCAATCTCTCCGGATGCATTTCTGAAAATGCTTGTTTGGTGATAGCCCTTGCCCGGCCCAAGGCGATGCCTCCGTGGCCTTTCTTTCCCTGCTAAGTATCACCCTTGTGCGGCCATTTAAAGGCATTGGCTTAGGCCTTACTGCTCCTGCCGCCCTTCACTTTCCTTTTTTTTATCATGGGGTATTGGTGGGATGGGAAACGGGCGCTATTTTAGCGCCTGTAAGGATACTCACATATCCCGGCGGGCAAAGAAATAACTAAAAACATGACGACAAAAAAGCATATCACAACAATAAAGACAATATTAATACTATTGTCAGGTATTCTGTTTTTAACTTGTTCATCAAAGCAGCAGCAAGTAACAACCAAAATAAACCCTGACAATGACGATTGGATGATATATCCCTTTGTGAAAAATGAAAAATTATTCCCCTTACTTAAAAGTGATACAACATCGTTCTACTGCCCGGTAAATAAAAAGAACGTAAAATGGCAAGAAACTTATGTATTCAATCCTGCAGCTGTTGTTAAAGATAACAAAGTCTATTTACTGTTTAGAGGAGAAGACAAAATAGGACAATATGGCGGAACTTCTCGGATAGGCATTGCGGAAAGTAATGATGGCCTCCATTTTACAAAATCCCCTAAACCATTAATTTATCCTGACAATGACCCGTTTTTGGAATATGAAAAAGACGGGGGCTGTGAAGACCCCAGAATCGTTGAAAGCGAAGATGGTACTTATATAATGACATATACGGCGTTCAATGGCAAATTAGCTCGACTTTGCATAGCTACATCAAAAGATTTATTTACTTGGCAGAAATATGGCCTGGCATTTGGCAAAGCAAAGGATGGAAACTACGCTAACTTATGGTCCAAATCTGGGTCAATTATATGCAAAAGGAATAAGGATAAGTTAATCGCAACAAAAGTGAACGGAAAGTATTGGATGTATTGGGGTGAGACCGATATTTTCTTGGCAACATCTGACAACTTGATTGATTGGGAACCAGTGTTAAAAGAAGAAAAAACAGGAAAATTACTTTCAGCATACTTGGGTAATGGCAATTATGAAATCCATTTTGATGCTCCAAAGTATTTCTTTAAGACAGCCGTGGCAATCCGTGAGGGTAGGTTTGATTCAGGACTGGTAGAGCCTGGCCCCCCTGCATTGATAACAAAACAAGGAATTTTGTTTATTTATAATGGCTCAAACAGCGGAGATAATGGGGATGCTAATTTAGTGCCCGGGGAATATACTGTTGGTCAAGTATTGATGGACAATAAAGACCCTTCCGCAATCATTAAACGGTGCGAGCAGTATTTTCTAAGGGCAGAACATAAAAATGAGACATCTGGCCAAATGTCAAATACTGCTTTTGTAGAGGCAATGGTTCCATTTCACAATAAATGGTTTATCTATTATGTCATGGCCGAAGCTGGAATCGGAGTAGCAACCTGTGATGAGTTGGTTGATTAAGACAGTGTTCGGATTTTAGCATCCGGCGAAAAATCAACCCTGATGTCGCAAGTCTTCCTCCCGCCAATTCCAGCAGTCATTAAGTCTTTATCAATACGCTATTGTTCTAGCAAGTGTTCAGCTAAGCGGCATTTGCGATGGATGAAACAGGCCCGCCGCAAGTGCCGCTCCTGCTCGTCACAAGCTTTACTCGTTGACGAGTATTAGTTTCGGCCTCTGGCTGGCCGCCGTAAGCCGTGTGACCTAGGCACGGCGGCCAGTGGCCGCAAACTTGTTTTTGCCAAAAATCAAACGCATTGAACATGTGATGTGCAAGTCTGTTTTGTCAAAAGTCAATAAGTTCATGATGCCAATGCATCAGTATTTACTGGTTTTAAAAGAAGAATACATCAAGTATGGAAAATACATCCGATTTGAAAGTGGCAATAACTTCCCGTGCCGCCATTGATTCCCTCTCGAATTCAAAGGAAGAATTCAGCACACTTATTTCAATGATGGACAAGGAAATTGGCGATAATTCGCAGCAGGTTCGCATCTCCAACGATGCCTCTAATACCGACCAAATCGGGCGAATCAACAAGCTCAAAATCCATCGAAGGATGTTGCACGATATGCTGGCGAAAATGGAATTTATACAGGAAGAATATTGGGAAACGCTTCGCCCAGAGGCCAAAGAAACTTATGAAGCGGCAACCGCTTCTATGCTATAACTGTTTTTCCCGTTGTCGCAAGTTCCCTGCTGGCAAAAGGTCCCCAGGTGTAGCAAGTATCCCCCGCCCCTAATTTCTGGCAAGTTTGCAAAACTTGCCAGAACCTCTTGGTTTGATGCCATTCTTTACCAGCCCGTCCACCCATTCCTCAACATCCCCCATCCCTTAATACCGCATAAAGCACGCCCCCCGAAACGGACAGGTTGAATACTTTTTTCCCGATGGTGGGGAGCAGGAGATTCCAGGTTTGGCCTTGGTCGTCGGAGCGGTAAATACCTTCGGGATGGCCGCAGTAGAAGGTTTCGCCCACTTGTTGGATGGAGGAAATCAACTTGGAAGGTGGAAGGCCCGCATCAATGGGCTGCCAAGTCTTACCGCCGTCGGTGGAGGTGCGAATCCGCCGGGTTTCCGACTCGGTGTTGTAAGTGATGGCTGCAAACCCTCCCTTGATAGCTTCTACGGCGATGCCAACGCCGCCTTCGCTCAATACAATGTCCCAATGCTCGCCGCCGTCGGTCGAGCGCAAAATACCCCCCTGATTGGTGCTAAGTAGCACACCGTCCGACTCCACTATTTGCCACGTCACGCCGTGCTGCATGACGTGCTTCCAGGTTTTCCCTTGGTCGGCAGATTTGAAGATGCCATTCTGACCACGATCCCATCGAACGTGACAGCCGATGAAAATGCTGCCATCCTTGGCAGTGAACACGGTGCTCACATATTTGGGCTTGAAGTTCGTGAAAATGGGCATCCAAACGCCAGTATCGTTTAATTTTTGCAAAATTTGGCTATTGTTGCTGACAGCCATTACCCCAGTTGGGCCAGCTGATACATGGGTGAGTTGTTGCTCCATGGACATTTCTTTTTCCCAATGAGCGGTATCGAAGGCAGTGCTGTTTTTATAAACGCCCTTTTCAGTGCACAGCATAAGCTCGCCTTCACCCGCAAAAAATGTCCATGGTTTAAGACCTTCGGGCAGTCCTGCGCTGATGTCCTGCCAGGTTTGTCCGCCATCGGCGGATTGAAAAACGATATTGCCCGTTCCCGATGTGATTTTTCCCATGCCCTGCCCAGTGACAGCGGTGGATGTGAATCCGTGAAAAACACTGTCCTGCGTCTGCTGACAGGATAGGAAGCAAGGAAGTAGGAATAGCAAAAAAAGAGGTAGACTGCGCATGATTATTGGTTAGACAAAAGACAATAGACAATAGATTTTAGATTTTAGACAAGGACTCGATTCTCAATACTTTATCTACCATCTATTTTCTAATTTCTAATTTCTTTTGATTGGTGAATCAATGCGACAAAGATGCAGTCGGAAAAGACGGGATATGGTTTTTTGCTTGTAAAACGATGTAAAGGAAGTGTAAAAGGGTGTTTTGTGTAGGGTGTGATTGCGCTGTTCAATAGTGTTGCATGACTTGAATCATCATAATTTGCAATGGGAAAATGAACTCAATCCCCGATGTTATACTTTACGCTAATAGGTTTTGTGCAAAACCTATTAGCGTAAAGTATAGCGCCGAAATCACACCTATGACCAACACCGCACACCATTAGAAAATAGCAAAAATGAGCTTCGCCTCGCTCAATCCCTCAACCTCATTTCAATTTCCGTTATTCCAAGGTCCATATTAATGCTGTTCAGCACCGCTGCTTGGTAACTATAGACTGAGTTTCGCCCCCTGGAGTTCATTTTTTGATAGGTGTCAGGCTTCGCCTTTTCGATACTGTCGAATACGCCCTTTTCCTCGGAGTAGGCATAGAGGAAGTTCTTAGGCTCGTCGAACATCATACGGGCAGCCGAGTAGCTGATATCCCCATTAATGGTCTTTTGCAACTTGCCGTTTTTGGAGAATTGGTAGCTACTGCCAACCCGTTTGGTGGCAGTATTTGCATAGGGCTTGTCATTCAGCACAATGTCCACGGTCGAAGACTGAAGTATCTTCCCTTTGTAGGAAGACTTTATGGTAAAGTTAACCGCTACGGTTGCTATTAATTTAGCCTCAATATTTGTCTTGTTCAGGTAAACCGTCTGGTCGCCATCCACCTGCTTGGACGCTGTCAACATGCCAATGGATTCGCCCTTGTGGTAAATATCGTACTTTAAAGTTTCCGGGGCATTCGACGAAAGCACAACCCAAATTAATGGTACCAATTTTATTATAAAATAGCTCATCATAGGCATTTCATGTTAAAACAAAGAAGATGTCACGTAGTTTTTCACTGGGAGTTAAAATTTAAACAACGTACAGAAGATGTGGCTGATCAGCCAACCGTTGCTGCAAGTACCCGTTGTTTCAAATATGCCCCCGCCCCCTAATTCCGCCAAGCTTGCACCTTCCCTGCGCAGGCTTTTACCGAAAGAAGCCCCTGCTTCAAGGTTTATGCCGTGCCTGGCAAATTTGCAAACCCGCCAGTACGACAATAGACGTTAGCCATCCTCAAAATAATCCTTTTGCAAAACCCAATTCCAATCCCGACCTTCGCCAAAATAAAAGCAATGACCAACGCCGCCCACCACGACGAGAAAATCGCAAAAATGACTTTCGCCTCGGTCTATCCGCACTACATCGCCAAGGTGGAGAAGAAGGGCCGGACGAAGGAAGAACTGCACCAAGTCATCGAGTGGCTGACGGGCCATGACGAGGCAAAGCAGCAAGCGCTTATCGAAGAGAAAGCCAGCTTCGAGGCGTTCTTTCAGCAGGCCACATTGCACCCCAATGCCCGGCTCATTACGGGCGTCATCTGTGGCTACCGGGTGGAGGAAATCGAAAACCCTTTCACGCAACAAGTAAGGTACTTAGACAAGTTGGTGGATGAGCTGGCGAAAGGGCGACCTATCGAAAAGATACTGCGGGTTGGGTAACTTTGAGCCTTCTGACCAATATTACTCGTAAACAAAACAAAATGACAACCAAACCCAGCCTCCTTTTCTTCCTCATCATTTTTGCCAGCCTCGCTGCCGCCGCCCAGCAAAAGCCGCTCCGGGTCGGGGTCATCGGCCTGACGCATACGCATGTGCATTGGATTTTGGGGCGGGAAAACCGGGGCGATATCCAAATCGTTGGAATCGTGGAAACGAACCGGGAACTCGCCGAGCGCTATACCAAGCAGCACGGTTTGCCCATGAGCCTTGTTTACGTCAGCCTGGAAGCGCTCATCGCCGCCACGCACCCAGAGGCGGTGACGGCGTTTGGCACCACCTACGAACACCTCGAAATAGTGGAAACCTGTGCTCCCTTCGGCATCCATGTCATGGTCGAAAAGCCGTTGGCGGTCAGCATGAATCACGCCCGGAAAATGGAAGCCCTCGCCAAAAAGCACCGAATCCATTTGCTTACCAATTACGAAACCACATGGTACCCCACCAACCACAAAGCTTTTGAACTGCTTAAAAGCGATTCCATCGGCAGCCTGCGTAAGGTTGTGGTAAGGGACGGGCACCGAGGCCCCAAGAAGATTGACGTGAACAAGGAATTCCTCAATTGGCTGACCGACCCCGTGATGAATGGCGGAGGTGCTTTGATGGATTTCGGCTGCTACGGCGCCAACCTGATGACGTGGCTCCAGGGTGGCAAAAAACCACTAACCGTCACTGCCGTCACCCAACAAATGCAGCCGGAGAACAACCCCAAAGTGGACGACGACGCTACCATCATCCTCACTTACGACGATGCCAACGCCATTCTCCAGCCTTCATGGGACTGGCCCATTGGCCGCAAGGACATGGAAATCTACGGTCTCACTGGTGCCATCTACGCCGACAACCGCCACCAACTCCGCATCCGAATGGCGGAAGGCTATGACGGCTTCAAGGAGACCACCCTCACGCTCGAAGAACGCCCCGCCCCATACAATGACCCTTTTGCGCTGCTGGCCGCCGTGGTGAAACAGGAAATAAAGCTGCCACCCTACGACCCAACTTCATTGGAAAACAATATGGTGGTAACGGAGATACTGGATGCTGCGAAGAAGAGTGTAAAGAAGCGAAAGCAGGTAAGACTGAAATAGCTGACTTTGCTGACATTTAACATCCCTAATCCCGCATTCTCTTAACATCCCCCATTCTGCACCACCGCATACATCACGCCTTCAGAGACAGACAGGTTAAACACTTTTTCCCCGATGGTGGGGAGCAGGAGTTGCCAGGTTTTGCCACGGTCAGCGGTGCGGTAGATGCCATCGGGGTGGCCGCAGTAAAAGTAGTTGCCCATTTGCCTGATGGAAGAAACCAGCTTGGTAGGTGGCAGGCCCGCATCAATAGCTTGCCAAGTCTTGCCACCGTCAGCAGAGGTGCGTACCCGACGAATTTCCGTCTCAGTGTTGTAAGTAATGGCCGCAAACCCATCTTTGATGACTGCTACGTCAATGCCGACGCCGCCTTCGTAAAGCACGACGTCCCAATTTTCTCCGCCATCGGTGGAGCGTAGGATGCCGCCTTGGTTGGTACAGAGCAGCACGCCGTTCGATTCTGCCATTTTTATCACCCAGCCATTCTGCATGACGTGTTTCCAAGTCTTTCCTTGGTCGGCGGATTTGAAAAGTCCATCGTCGGAGCCGATGAAAACGCAGCCATTCTTGGCGGTGTACACGGTGCGCACCGATGCGTTTTTGAAATCCGTGAAAATGGGCATCCAGATGTCCGTACCCTTTAGTTTTTGGAAAAATCGGGCATGGTTGCTGACAGCCATCAAACCAGCTGGGGCAGCCGAAATATTAATGAGCTGTTGGTCCATGGCTATATCTTTTTCCCACTGAGCAGTCTTGGAAGTGGTGGTACTTGTGTAAATGCCTTTTTCAGCAAGCAGTAAAAGCTCGCCTTGGCCAGCAAAAAAATTCCAAGGATTCAAGCCAACAGGCAGCCCTGCGCTGATGTCCTGCCAAGTTTGACCGCCGTCGGTGGATTGGAAAACGATATTGGCAGTTGCCGTTTTTGTCACGCCAGTCCCAGTGACAGCGGTGGAGGTGAGGCTGGCCAAAGCCCGCTCCTCTACCTGCTGACAGGCGGTGAAACAAAGTAATAGGAACAAGAAAGCAAATTGAAGAATACGCATGATGGGTAGATTGACAAAAGAAAATAGACAAAAGATTTTAGACAAGATTTCGATGGCGACACAACATCTACCATCTAATGTCTATGGTCTAATTTCCGTCTATCTGAAATTGGTTAGTGAAACAATGTGGCAAAGATGCAGGCAGGCATGCTGGTATGCCAATTTTGCTTGTAAAACGATGTAAAGGAAGTGTAAAAGGGTGGTTTTGGGACATTATAGATAGCTGCATTCGAAATTGAAATTCTGAATGGACAATTAAGCAGTCGCCTTAGAGAGGAGGGGTTATCAAACCCCGGCGTTCAGGAACACCGGGG
>JANPLH010000393.1:0-4973 GCA_031426435.1 Saprospiraceae bacterium
ATACCGTGCGCCACGGCGAAACCCAGGGCCAAACCATTGCCTTCGTGGGCAGGTCAGGGCGGGGCAAGTCCACCTTGTTCAAGGCATTGTCAGGGCTGGAAAAGCCAACGACTGGGTCTGTGCAAATTTGCAATTTCTCCAAGTTTGACGGCGACAACACAAACATTCCGCTCAAACCTGTTCAAGAAGGTGACGTGGGTTTTGTGGACCAAAAATACACGCTGTTCCGGCACAAGACTGTGTCCCAAGCCTTGCATTTCGCCATGCGGAAAATTAATTTGAGCGAAAAAGAAAAGTCGGATAAAATCGCATCCCAAATCGCTGCATGGGGGCTTGAAAACGTGAAGAATCAATACCCCAACGAGCTTTCCGGAGGTCAACGTCAACGAACGGCTATCCTTGAGCAACTCCTAAGTTCTGGCACCTTTATCATCCTCGATGAGCCATTCAGCGGCCTCGATGTGGGCAATATCGAAAGCGTGCGCAGGGCTTTTGAACTGATCAACGCCAGCCACGAACTGAACACCATCCTATTCAGCACCCACGATATCGAATTGGCCATAGAACTGGCTGATTCCATCTACGTGATAGGCCATCCCAAGCTCGACTCAGGAGCCTTGTCTGCATTCGGCACCATTCTGAAGCATTATGATTTGAAGGAAATGGGGCTCGCATGGGCCAGCGAGTCAAATGGTGGGCATCAACAATTGGCGAAGGAAATAAAATCTGTGATGCTTGCTTCCTGATGAAGAAATTGGAAATTGGGAAATTGGGAAATTGCGCTGATAATCAAACAGTTGTGCAAATCGTTTTTTAAACCAATTTCATGGATAGGCTTGTGCTGAAACGACGGGGAGGCTTTAAATTCCTCCCCGTCGTTGTTGTATTATACCTTGGAGCAACTGGGTTAGTCCATTAAACCCTACTATTTTACGCTGGCAATTGGCCAAAAGCCAAAAGCTAACAGCCAAAAGCATAAAACGGCAGGTCAATCCTCGTCGTCAGAAGCACCTACCACTGTTTTGTTCATCAAAAACGCTTTGAGGAAACCGCCCAAATCGCCATCCAAAACGGCGTCCGTTTGGGAGGTTTGATAGCCCGTACGGTGGTCTTTCACCCGGCGGTCGTCGAGCACGTAGCTGCGGATTTGGCTGCCCCACTCGTTCTTCATCTTGCCGGATTCGAGCTTGTCCTTCTCCGCTTTCTGCCGCTCCAATTCCCGTTCGTAGAGCCTCGATTTCAGCATTTGCAAGGCTTTGTCACGGTTCTGGAACTGGGAGCGCTCTTGCTGGCATTCACAAACGATTCCGCTGGGCAAGTGCCGCACCCTTACCGCCGATTCGGTCTTGTTGACGTGCTGGCCGCCCGCACCGCTGGCCCGGAAAGTGTCCCACTCCAAGTCGGCGGGGTTGATTTCTATCTCAATACGGTCATCAATCATCGGATGTACGAAGACCGAGGAGAAGGAAGTCATGCGCTTGCCCTGAGAGTTGTATGGGCTTACCCGCACCAAGCGGTGTACGCCATTCTCGCCTTTCAACATGCCATAAGCATAGTCGCCATCAATTTCCAAACCGACCGATTTGGTACCAGCCGTATCGCCTGGCGTTTGCCAAAGCTGCGAAACTTTGTAATCGTTGGCCTCGGCCCACATGACGTACATGCGGGAAAGCATCGCCGTCCAGTCGCAAGCCTCGGTGCCACCTGCCCCAGCGTTGATTTCGAGCACAGCGCCCAACTCGTCTTCTTCCTGGTCGAGAGTGGTGCGAAACTCAATATCATCGAGGGCAGCCTGCGCCTTGGCGTGTTGGGCGTCCACTTCTTCCTCAGTGGTTTCGCCCATTTTCTGGAACTCAAGCAACACCTCCGCATCTCCGACCAAAGTCTCGATGGTGGTGTACTGTTCTATCCATTTCTTGTTGGTCTTTATGACCTTCAAGACCGTCTGCGCTTTTTCAGGGTCTGTCCAAAAATTGGGGTCGCCCGTCAGCTCTTCTTTTTCCTTAATCTCTTGAAGTCGTTTAGCGACGTCAAAGATACCTCCTCAAAAGACCAAGCCGCTCCTTGAGCGTCATCAGTTGTTCACTGGTCATAGTTTTAAATGTTTTAAAATAATTGTGAACTGTGAATTGTGAACTGTGAACCTCCAGCACTACTTTAATTTCGCAGTTCACAGTTCACAGTTCACAGTTTTATTTTACCTTCTGCAACTCAACATGGAACACCAGTTCAGAGTTCGCAGGAATGGCTGCATTTGCTTCAGCTCCGTAGCCCAATTCCGCAGGAACGAACAGCACAGCTTTGGAACCTTCTTTGAGCAGCGCAATGCCTTCGTCCCAACCCTTGATAACCTGGCCTTGGCCCAGCGGGAAGGTGAATGGCTGACCACGTTTGTAAGAGTTGTCGAACTCAGTACCATTGGTGAGCATGCCGTAGTACATCACGTCAACGCCTTTGCCAGCAACGGCTTGTGCGCCAGTACCTTCTTCCAGTATGAGGTATTTCAGACCAGAGGCGGTGGACTTGATTTTATCCTTGTTTGAACCAGCCTTGTACTCCTTGACAATAGTGCCCAATTGCGCAGCAACTGCTTTTTCTTGCTCCTGGTAAACCTTGGCTGCTGCCATCATGTCTTCTTGCTCCTTTGCCTTCACCGCATCGTATTCCGCCTTGGTCTGCACATCAGCCAATACGATGGCGTAGGTCAAACGCTTGGCGTTCTTGAGGTTCGGGTTCTGGCGCATTGTAGAGTCAATGGGCACTTCAACGGAGATGCTATCACCCACTTTCATGAGCGCAAGTACGTCGGCAACCGGGTTGGCCTTGCCCACGCCTTTTTGGTCGGCAGGAACCTGGCTGAAATCGGGCACCATGATAGGCACGGTACGGCCCATTTGGTAGGTGCTGTTCACCAAGGAATCGTCCTGATAAACGGAAATGTTTACATAACCATAGTCACCTACATTGGCAGCTTTGCCAGTGGCGTTGGTGTGCTTGATGTACTTGTAGCCATTTGGCGAGAGTTTTTCACCACCGCCACAAGCCACGAAAATTGCAGCCAAAGCTGCGAAAAGGACAAAAGAAATCTTTTTCATTGTTAGAAATAATTGCGAGGCTGCCTTCCCGGAGGGTAATTTGGTACGGCGAGCCTTACAGGTCATTGTTTAGTAACGCTTCCTGATATTCAGGCAAAATCTGTTTAAACTTGCTTACTGTTGGCCGCAGGCCAATGAAGGAATAGCCGCCCGAAGCATTCTTGTGCCCTCCCCCTTTGAAGTGCTTCCGGGCTATTTCCTGCACCGAAAAATCGCCTTTCGACCGCAGTGAAATCTTGGTAATGGTCGGTTGCTCATGTATGAACACCGCCAGAATGATGTTTTTCATTTGGAGCAGGAAATTCACCAGCCCCTCTGTGTCGCCCCGACTGATGTGGAAGCGCTCGTAATCCTGCTTGCTCAAGGTGATGATGGCCGTGCGAAACTCTTCCAGCACTTCCATGCGCTCGTGCAGCACCATGCCTATGAGCCGGAGGTGCTTTTCGTCGAGGCTGTTGAAGACGAGGTTCTGGATGTTCACATCGTCCACACCAAGCTCCAACAAATCGGCCACCAGCCTGAACAACTTGGGCGAAGTAGCATACTTGAATGAACCCGTATCCGTCAAAATCCCTGTGTAAAGACAGTCCGCAATGGACTTCGTCAGCTTGTCTCGGTCGCCAAGGAAGTTGATGAAGTCAAAAACCAACTCACTGGTAGAACTGGCCGTGGTATCGTGCAGGTCGTAGTCGTAAAATGGCTCCGGATACAAGTGGTGGTCAATCAGGATTTTCTTGGCCTTCAAGGGCGCTATGAGTTCCCCCATCTTGTCAATCCTTTCCAACGAATTGAAATCAAGGCAAAAAACGATGTCCGGTTTTTCGAGCACCCGCTTCACCTCTTCCTGGTGGATGTCATAGATGAGTATGTCTTTGGCTCCGGGCATCCAATTCAAAAAAGTGGGTGACTCGGAGGGTACGGCGACCCTGACCGTGTGGCCAAGGGAATCTAAGTAGTGTTTTAGGCCAAGGGAAGCGCCAATGGCATCTCCGTCGGGGTTTCGGTGCGTGGTGATGACGATGTCTTTCGGAACCGCCAGCAGTGCTTTTACTTCTTTAATATTTTCCATTCTTATACTCGCCTACAAATTTGGCGGGCGAAGTTCCCAAAATTTATAGTGATTCCAAAATTAAGATTGGTTTTCACTTCAAAAAGATGAAAAAGTTTAGTTTTGCGCCCGTTTTGAAATAAGGATTGAAGGAGTGAGGGATTGAAGGATTGAATTGGGGGCACTGCTCGACAGCAAAAACTGAATCAATGGTTTGAATTTTCAATGACCGATTCACCCCTCCTTCAATCCTTCATTCATTCAATCCTTCAATCATTCAAAATTCAATCCTTCAATCCTTTATCCATGTCAAGCAATAAAACTTTGACCATGATCAAGCCCGATGGCGTCCGTGACGGCCATATCGGTGCCATCCTCAACGACATCACCGCTGCGGGCTTCCGTATCGTTGCCCTCAAAATGACCCAATTGACAAAGTCAAAGGCCGGTGAGTTCTACGCCGTGCACGCCGAGCGCCCATTCTATGGCGAGTTGGTTGACTTCATGTCTTCCGGCCCCATCGTTGCCGCCATCCTCGAAAAGGAGAACGCCGTTGCCGATTTCCGTACCCTTATCGGTGCGACCAACCCGGCAAATGCCGCTCCCGGCACCATCCGTGCGAAGTACGCCAAGAGCATGGGCGAGAACGCCGTGCACGGTTCAGACTCTGATGAGAATGCTGCCATTGAGGGAGCGTTTCATTTTGCGGGGGTGGAGATGTTTTAGTGTGGAGGGCGGAATTCATTCCGACTTATTCAAAATTATTGACGGAATGAATTCCGCCCTCCAAAACAAAGTTGGCGGAATGGATTCCGTTCTCCAAAACGAAG
>JANPLH010000394.1:0-5615 GCA_031426435.1 Saprospiraceae bacterium
CTTGTACGAACAAGCCACACTGGACATCCAGTGTGGCCTTTGTTCTTCCTAAAATTTGTCAGTTTCAATCCAACGCCAAGCCATTATCGTTGGTAAAGTGAATCGAGACCTTTGACTCTTCGCTGCCATTTCTAAGCATACGAACGAGTCCCGATTGGCGTGACTGCTCTGAGCAATCTGCCTTTTCGGTCGTGTAGGGCGCAACTGATTTGATGAAATTGAAGGATTCCATGGTGTTGTCGGCATGCTCCACATCCACCCTAAAGCGCAGTTTTTTTGCCTTGTCGGTGTCGTTCATGATTTTCATGGTCAGCAACAAATTGTCCTTTAGGCAGTCTTGGATGTCATAAGAAATGACAATGCCATCCCGTTTTTGCAGAATCGTCCAGGGGTTGTTGCCGTTGTTGTCGGTCATAACAACTACAGGGATGGTAACTGGAGAGAAGGAAAAGGAAAGCAATGCCGTGAATAGTAACACAGCATGGGAAGTGTTTGTAAAAATTGTCATAAGTAGGGAGTTTAAAAAATTTATGAAGCCCCCCGGCTTCGGGGGAATATCTTATGCAGTGGCACAAACCAACCCATCAAATGGACAAGCCTTGCCAGCAGATTGCCAACAGCGTTGCAGGAACTGATTACCTAATTTCTGGAATTTAGATGACTGTTCTTAAATCGGTAGGTGGTGAGTAAATTGAACAGTCAGTCAATGAATGGTAGGACAAATGTAAAATTCTTGTCCTGATTTTTCAATTTGATTGCTAAATTTTCATTTTAGGCGCCTCAACAGCCTTTATTTATAAAGTAGTTTGAAAAATCCTGCGGGGGAAACCTCGCCTACGTACCTTAAATCCAATGCTCAAAGCCAACAAACGCCACTTGAACAACGTCTGTTAAGTAATAGTTAATGAAACGGATGCCTTGTGTCCAATGTTCAACAGCCTGCATCCAGTCCATCGTTCTCCGAAGGGATGACAAAATGCACCACCCAATTCGGTGGGTCATAGTACCTTTCCGGTGTTTACCAAAACCACTACCTTATGAACTTTCAAACCATCTTTGCAAAAAACAAAATCGTGCTTGTTGTTGCGCTTTTATTGGCGCTTGCAGCAGTAGCCTACAACAAGTTTCCAAACTTGAATCTACATGAAGAACCTGTCAAACCGCCAGAAGGCTGTGGTGACATTGATAGTTTCCAAACCAACTTAACTGACATGCTATTCGATTACGATGCCGCTTGGAAAGAAATTGACTCTTTAGAGCAAAACGGCCTGCCCAAGTCCGCCCTCGAAAAAACTGAAGCGGTGCTCGAAATTGCCCGAAAGGAGGCCAACGCCCCGCAAACCGTTAAAGCCTTGATTTACAGGGGCAAATACCAAAGCCAGCTCGAAGAAGAGGGCCTCGCAATGGCCATCAACCGCCTGAACGAAGAGGCAGCCAAGGCCTCCTACCCCGTGAAGCCTATCCTCCAATCCATGCTGGCCGAACTTTACTCCAACTACCTCGACCAGAACCTCTACCGCTTCCAGAACCGCACTGCAACTGTTGATTTCAAGCCTGAGGACTTCAAAACCTGGAGCATCGCACAACTGACCGAAAAATCGGCAGAACTCTACAGGGCCAGCCTCACCGATGCCCGACTGAAATCCACCGACCTCGGCGACTTCAAAATCCTGCTGACAGAAGGCAAGAACGACGAGGGCCTCCGCCCTACCCTCTTCGACTTTTTGGCGCACCGGGCCATTGATTATTTCATGAATGAGCGCAGCTATATCACGCAGCCCGCTTACAAATTTTACATAGATGACGCCCTTTCCTTTGCGCCTGCGGCGGAATTCGTGAACTGGAAAATCGAGGCGTTGGATTCTGCTTCGCAAAAATTGCAGACCCTGCTTTTATTGCAGGATTTGCTGCGTTTCCGACTCTTGGAAAAACAGCTGAAAAGCCCCAGCCTGCTCGATGCGGACTTGAAAAGATTGCAGTTTGTGCATCAAAATGCGGTGCTGGACACCAAGGATTCCGCCTACCTCGCCGCCCTCGAAAACCTCAAAAAGCAGTACGATGGAACCCCTGCAGCGGCCGAAGTCATTTTTCAAATGGCTAGCTACTACAACAACAAGGCTGCCGAATACCACAACCCACCCATTGGCGAAGCCGACAAAGACGAGCGCAAAGACTATTACAAAAAAGCCATGAACCTTTGCTACGAGGCCATCCGAAGCTATTCCGGCAGCTTTGGGGCAAAGCAGTGCGAGGTGCTGCGGGCCAGTATAGAATCTAAGTCACTGACCTTGAGTTTGGAACAGGTCAACTTGCCCAATCAGCCCTTTTTGGCAAAAATTGATTACAGAAACACCAAAGATGCACACCTGAAAATAATACGCTTGGACGCCAAACGACAGGAAGAACTGGAAAAGCTGCGCTTTGAGGAAAATGCAAATGATATGATTTTGGCTAAACTGAAGAGCTGGCCCGCTGTGAAGACTTGGAGCATAAGCCTCCCCGATGACGGCGATTACAGGCAACATGCTGCCGAGCTTAAGATTGACGAATTACCCCTTGGCCAATATGCGGTTTTGGTGGCCGACAACAAGGATTTCCAGTCAAGTCAAAACATGGTTTCTTATGCCACGACCCACGTCTCCAACCTCGCCTATTGGCAGCGCCAAGAAGAAGGCGGCGTGAAAAACATCGTTGTTTTCGACCGCAACGCTGGCGCACCCATGAAAGGTGTGAAAGTGGAAGTTTTCATCAACAAGTACAACCCAGGTATCCGCCGATACGATTGGAACCGCAAGGGTATCGAAACGACCAACGCAGAAGGCTTCGCCAGCATCGCCCTCACGGGCAAAGAAGAACGCAGCTTCAAGCTCCTGCTCTGCAATGGCAAGGATACCCTCGACACGGGCGACAATTTTTACCAATACGAGTACAACAACACCCCAAGGCCCTACGACCAGACGATGTTCTTCCTCGACCGGGCCATTTATCGCCCCGGCCAAACCATTTTTTTCAAAGGACTTGCGCTGAATTTCAACGAAAAGAGGATGCCGAGCATCCGCAAAAACCAGGAGGTGACGGTAACCTTCCTCGATGCTAACTACCAGAAAGTCAGCGACTTAAAACTGCGAACCAACGAGTACGGCACTTTCAGCGGGCAGTTTACGGCTCCCCGTGGCGGCTTGTTGGGCAGTATGCAAATACAATCGAGCATAGGAGGTCAGTCGCAGTATTTTCGGGTGGAAGAGTACAAGCGGCCCAAGTTCGAGGTCAGCTTTGAACCCGTGAAAGGCAGCTACCGCCTGAACGAAGAAGTGGCCGTGACAGGCAAGGCCATCGCTTATGCGGGCAACAATATTGACGGGGCAAAGGTCAGCTACCGGGTGGTGCGCGAGGTACGCTTTCCTTGGCTGCCTTGGTGGTACCTGCGCTCGTTCCCAGTTCGGGGCGAGACGATGGAAATCGCAAACGGCGTGGCCACAACTGACGCCGAGGGCAAGTTTGAAATCAAGTTCACTGCCCTCCCCGACCGGAGCATTCCGAAAGACCAAAAACCGGAGTTCAGCTATTTTGTATATGCCGATGTGACGGACATCACGGGCGAGACGCAAAGCGGCGAAACGATGGTCACCGTCGGCTATATTTCCATGAAAGTGGACGTGACAGCGAACAGCAGCCCGTTGGACAATGCCAGCGTGAACTTGGATTCATTGAAAAAATTCGATTTGCTTACGCAAAACCTCAGCGGCCAGTTTGAGGCAGCCAAGGGAAGTTTCAAGCTCGAATTGCTGAAAGCACCTAAGCAGGCTTACCTGACCCGCTACTGGGAACAGCCCGACCGCCAAACCATGACGGAGACGGAGTTTAAAAAAGCATTCCCGCAGTTTGCCTACGGCAATGAGGACCAGCCGCAAAACTGGCCAGTCGAGCGCAGTATTTTGGATGAAAAATTTGACACCGAGAAGTCGAAGGAAGTCATTTTACCGAAGGTGAAACTCAATGCGGGCTGGTATGCCCTCACGCTCACCACGCAGGACAAGTTTGGAGAAAAAATCGAGGTGAAGAAATACTTCAGCGGCTACGATTTGGATGAAAAAGCGCTGCCGTCTCCCACAGTTGCTTGGCATTTGCTGACTGGTTCCCCTTCAGGGGTCAGGGGCATCTTCGAGCCTGGAGCAACGGCTGCCCTCTGGTTTGGCACCACCGAAAAGGCGCTGAACGTCCTCCTCGAAATAGACCGTGACGGAAAGGTTTTGCTCCGCAAATGGTTGAATGTCAAAGACTTGCAAAGTGAGTTGTTTGCCATCAAAGAAGAGCATCGGGGCAATGTGAGCTACCACTATTCATGGGCACAACAAAACCGGACAAGCAACGCTGCTGGCACCATCAACGTGCCGTGGAGCAACAAGGAACTGACCATCGAGTACGGCAGTTTCCGGGACAAACTGCTGCCCGGCCAAAAGGAAGAATGGGTCGTGAAAATCAAAGGCCCGAAAGGCGACAAAGTGGCCGCCGAAATGGTCGCTGGCATGTACGATGCCTCGCTGGATGCCTTCGCCGTCAATACTTGGGGACTGAACGTTTGGCCGAGTACTTGGTCAACGATAAACTACGGCGCTTCTGGGTTTCAGCAGGTGCAAGCACAAGGTTTGACCTATTACAATCCGCCAAGTTCCGAAGGAGACTACCGTCAGTATCGGGGCTTGAATTGGTTCAACTGGTACATACAGGAATACTATGGTAGGAGGATGTACAAGTCAATGGCCCGTAATGGTGCCGTAGAAGAAGATGCCATGATGATGGAATCTGTGGCCGTTGCTGCAGCACCTATGGCTGATTCGGCCAAAGATGGAGGTGCCCCGCCACGTCTCCAATCAACCGCCAATGGTGAAGGAGACCAATCATCTGGAGGACAAGGCGGCGACAAGCCAAAGAAACCTACCACCGACCTCTCCCAAGTCAAAGTGCGCACGAACCTGAACGAGACCGTCTTTTTCTACCCAAACCTGATGACGGATGCCGAAGGCAACGTGGTCATCAAGTTCACGATGAACGAGGCGCTGACGAAGTGGAAGTTCCTCGGCTTGGCCACGACCCAAGACCTGCAAATCGGGACGACCTCAAAGGAAATCGTGACGCAAAAAGACCTGATGGTAGTGCCAAATCCGCCCCGTTTTTTCAGGGAGTACGACGAAATCGAGTTCACGGCCAAAGTGGTGAACCTGAGCAAGGAGACCCTCAACGGCGAGTACAAACTCGAACTGAAAAATGCACTGACAGGCGAGGACGTATTCCCGCTGAACGGCACGAACCCAGCGATGAACCTGCTGCTTGCTTCGCAACGGTTGGCTGATTTGAAACCCGGCGAAAGCCGCCGCCTCGCTTGGCGCTTCAAGGTGCCGGACGTGGCAGATGTGCCAGTTATCGAGCACACGGTCATTGCGACAGCAGGAGCATTTTCGGACGCAGAAAGAAGTGCAGCGCCCGTTTTAAGCAACCGGATGTTGGTGACGGAGACCTTGCCGCTGCCAGTCCGTGGAGGTCAGACTAAGAACTTTGTCTTGAATTCTTTAAAGACAAACAACTCCTCGACGCTGCGCCACCAGGGTATGACACTG
>JANPLH010000395.1:0-4336 GCA_031426435.1 Saprospiraceae bacterium
AGGGCGAAGGCTACATTCACCTGCTGGTGCAAGTCCTATCCAAACTAACCACCGCTTTTGCCCATTGTGGTTTCAATTTTATTGGTGTAAACCCTTACTGTTTTCAGTAGTTCAGGTTTATGTGCTGGCAGGTTTTTGCCCTCGGTTTCGGGGCTGCCTTCTTCCATGAAAATTCGATAAATATTAAGGATTCCTGTTTCCTTTAAGCCATAATAATAATAACCGGCACCCGCATAAAAGGAGTTGACAACAAACATGGCACTGTCTGGCACCAATATGGAATAATCCCGAATCATATCCTTGTCTACAAAAGTGGCGGAGTAATCCCTTGCAATGAAGATGCTATCGTCAAAGCCAGCGATGTGAAGGTAGATGTCGAAAGATGGCAAGCCCACTTTGGGGTCTTCCCGTTGATTGGGGGTTGTAACAGAGAACTGCAAAGTATCCAAATTAAGGACGACTCCATCAAAATTGCCTTGCGTTGATTTGCCAGCAGCTGTGCTGTCCGTTACATTCCCATTACTGCTGTTTTGATGGGCCGAATCGTTAGTACAATCGCACAAGAAAAAGATACAGCAAGTCGAGAAAAAAAATGTCCGAAGCATAGTGTTATGTTTCTTTCAAAACGAAAGTCTGCCTCGGATGTTCATGAGACCATATCCGCCGCTGGCACTCAACTAATTTGTCAAACTATATCCCGAAAGTTAAGTCCTTTTGCCTAAAGATAAAATATTGCCTAAAATCCGTTTCCGCCTCCTTCAATGGGGAAGCGGTCAAAATAATCCGGGAGGGGGCTTTTGTCCATTCATCCCGTTAACCTTATGCTTAACCCGGCGAGAAGTACAGGCCTGCGCCAAACCACCGAATTTGCTGATATTCAAGGGGGCTATAAGGGATATGGCCATTGTAGAGCTCTACCATAAAGCGGAACGGAAGCCTATCCAGTGCACCCACTCTGATGCCCAATGCTAGTTTGACGCTGGGGTAAAAATTTGTTTCCTGCAAAAGTTTCAAATTCACTCCCCCAGCAATGCCACGGGGTTTTGAGCCGTGAATCGGTAGGTCAAAAGTACTGCCGAGCATGCCGCTAAAACGTTTGCGAATCGTTTCGGGCCGAATGACCAACCCAGCTCCAACATAGTTTTGGAATCCCCGCCAACGGTTCATCCACAGGGCGTCGAATTGCTCGTAGTTGTTTGGATTGGGGAAATAGCTGTCCATATTGTTCCGAATCATGTAATCGTCACCAAAATGACTGGAGACATGGTAAGCCCGCAGGCGCAGGTAATTTCGGCTGTCCAATTCAAATGCAAGGTTGAAACTGAACTTGTAATCCGTGTTGAGCAGGTTTCTTTGCACGATGCTGTCAGATAACAGCCACTCAAACTGAAAATGTGCGGCTGCATCAATGCCGAATTCTACCCGCCGCTTTTTGTTCCACCTTATTATTGGCTTGTAAAAACCAAAGCTGATGGGCATATAGGCTTTCTCTTGCAAAACCCCATCTTTCCACCATGCTGCGAAGGTGCCATACGCAAGGGCTTCATTGGGGTCGAGATACGGAATTTCAAAAAGCCGGTCTTTTGGAAGGAATTCTTTTATCTCGCTGATTTGTGCCGATAAAGGTAAATTGATGGCAGTCAGCATAAAAAGGATTAGGTATTTATTCATAGTGTTTTTTATCAAACTTTTAGTAAAAACAAGCGGTTGTTAATGGTTGTTTGAGGTCAATAAAGGCACGAAAATAATACTATAAATTAATTTACAAGCACTCTCTTTACAAAAAATGGCACTAGTTGTCATCCAAAACTGGCTCAGACATGTTTTGGCTGCCCTAAAGTATCTTCGCATTCCACCAAGCGCAATAATTAGATGCCACTTATCCAAGATTGGATTGAAGGATTAGAAGATGATACCTGCTACGGCGGCTGCAATAAACCGCCAGAAATAAAGGCTGAAATTGGCACTATCACACCTAAAAAGGCAAAGAAATTAATCAAGAGCCTACCAAAAAAACAGGGAAAGATTGAGAAATGGCGATAAATCCCCAGTTTTCACAGATTTGTATTAGTGAATTAGCTAGGATTATCTTTGTCCTTCCATTAATTTGCCCGTAAAGAAAACCACTATTCCCCTTGGCAATACCCTTGTAAAAAAAGCACTCACTTTATTGAAAGCACCCGGTATGGCCGTTTTCTTACCTTTAAGCATAGCATTTATTCCTGCTTCTGCTACTTCCCGTGCTTTAGTTTGGGTAACCTGCACAATCCAAGGTGTTTTTGCATTGGATACAGTGGCAAATTCTGTTGCTGTGAATCCCGGATAAAGCGTTGTCAGTGTTACTCCCGTATTCCTTAACTCGTAATGAAGTGCATCGCTAAAATGGCTTACATAAGCTTTAGTTGCTGAATAAATCGCCACGAAAGGGGTTGGCACAAAAGCAGCAGCAGAAGCTACTTGAAGTATTTTTCCGCTACCTCTATTGATAAAATCCTGCGCATACAGGTTCGTTACATGGGTGAGGGAAATAATATTCAAGCGGACCATTTCTGACATTCTTTCCATTGATTGCTCAAGGAAATGGGATTGCATTCCAAAACCTGCGTTATTAATCAATATTTCCACTTCCCAATTTGCAGCTTTAGTATGGTTATACAATTCAACGGGAGCGTTTTCACTGGATAAATCCATGACCACTATTTCAACCGTGCAATTATATTTAGCTAAAAGCTCCGCTTTCAATTTTTGCAAACGGTCTTCCCTGCGTGCTACAAGAATGATGGGATAGCCTTTTGCTGCCAATATATCGGCCATTTCATAGCCTATCCCGCTACTTGCACCCGTTATGATGGCGTATGCTTTTTTCATGTTTGATTTAATATTGGTTATTCATTAAGTAGGGAACAAGGAGTCTCTTTCCTTTTTGATGGGCAACATGAGATCATTGTGATGCATATAGCCTGAGGAGATACTCCAATCTTCGTAATAGGTGCCAAATAGTCTATCATAAATGGAAAAAACAGCCCCATGATTCACGAGATTTCCTTTTTTGCAATGATGAAAACGATGCGCATGATTGTCCATAAAGAGATACCTCAAAACTCCAATATTGCAGGTAAAATTGGCATGGTCGGTTGATTGGAGCATCAATATTAATCCATAAGCAACCAAAGTGGAGGGCAAGTCCATTCCCAAAATGGTGGAAATTAGTATCAGAGAAGGCTGAAATTGGCTGAGCGCTGTATCAATCAAAGAAGATTGATTCCCCCTGATAAAATCCAATTCCGAAACATTGTGGTGCGCCCCATGCGCTTTGCGATAGAAACGAACAATGGAGTTTTGGCCAATGCCATGACTCATAAAACGATGAATAAAATAATAAGACAAATCGGTCAAAAATACAGCAATTGCAATGGTAATCCATCCATTAAATATGCCTTCAAATGGCGAAATAGGCGAAAAAAGCCACCAGCCCAAAGCTACGAATCCACCACCCACCAGAACCCCTTTGTAAAAAACCACACTTAACCCATTCATAAACTCCTTGGCATTGGGCATTTCCATTTCCACAGCTGGATTGTATCGTTCTATGATAATAGTTGGTATCAAAAAAAAGAAGGCAATAATCATGTAAAACCCAATTACATAGTTAAGGGTGATGCCAAAAATGGACAGTAAAGTGATATAGGAAACTGAAGGCCCTAAATGAAAAAACAACCCTAATAATACATTCCCTTCTTGCTCTTTAGGTACTTCTTTTTTGAGTTCTTGAATTGAAAATGATTTTTTCATAAAATGATATTGTAGTATAAACTACTGGTAAAATTAGATTTTTTTCTTAGGTACAAGGTTATTTCTGCGCAATTGCCGCACTGTCAGCGGGTTTCTATCTTAACGATTACTGCGAGCATGTTTTAGCAGCGTCTAAGGTGCTTAGTTCACCATCCTGTTGCCAGCACTAGCCATTTCAAATCGGGAAGCCAACTGGCACAGCACCAAATATTGCCATTGAAAATGGCAGTGCACTCCTTGAATGCTGTACTAGTGTAAAAGATAAGGTTGCGGCGTCTCCAAAATGGGAGATGGGCGCTATGCGCAGGTCAAATACGATTTTAATACATCAAGAAAGCCCAACCTCCCGGTCGGGCTTTCCTTGATATAGTTCTAACTGAACAGCTTTGCACACTTATTCCCCCTGCACCTTTTTCAAAAGGTATTTGGAGGCGTCCATCTGGCTGCCGTCGGGATTTAATCCGACCAGGCCTTCGCTGTTCACTTGGTATTTAAACGTACCATTTTTGCTGCTCAATGTAATGATGTTGCCCATTACTGACCA
>JANPLH010000396.1:0-30540 GCA_031426435.1 Saprospiraceae bacterium
CGGAGGCGGTTACTGAGTTGCTTTGATAATTGACTTTCACTGAAAATAGCGCAGTACATTCCGAAGCACATTGTTGGCTTCGGAATGTTTGCCATTTTTAAGCCTTGAAATGGAACTAACCAAAATCAACGGCCTCAATCCGGAGGAGTACCTGCACCCTTTTGATGCTAAAGCGCTCCATGCCCTCCAGAACACGAAGGGCATGGACACGATGGTAAAAAAGCTCTATGAATGGGGCCTTGAGACCTACCTCAAGCAGCAATTTCTCGGAAGCAGCCTAAAGCTCACACAGTCCAACTTCCCAGATGTGCACGACATCTTCGAAACGGCCTGCGACATCCTCGACTTCAAGGGCAGGCCTCAGCTTTACGTCATGCGGGAGGGGTACTTTGACTGCGTGTCGTGCGGGGTGGAGCAGACCATCATCGTCATCGGCACGGATGCGCTGGAAAAGTTCACGGAAGCCGAACTGCTTTTCATCTTTGGGCGGGAAATCGGGCATATCCAGTGCCAGCACGTGCTGTACATGGAGTTGGGGCAGGTGATGCCCGTGCTCATGGACGCCCTTTCCTCGGCCACGATGGGCCTCGGCGGGCTGCTTTCTGCGGGTTTGCAAATGGCACTTGTCGAGTGGTTGCAGTGCGCCCAGTACACTGCCGACCGGGCGGGCATACTCGCTTGTCAGGACGTGACGGTGGCATGCACGGCGCTCATCAAGGCGGCGGGCCTCCCTATGAAATACGATGCTACCCTCGTACTGGACGATTTCAAGACCCAAGCCATTGAGTTTCAGGGTGTACAAAAAAACATGTTTCTCAAGTTTTCGAAATACCTTACCCAATCCAAAGGCTGGGAAATTGCACGTGCCAACCAGTTTTTCCGTTGGACCGAGTCGGGCGAGTACCGCAACATCCTTGAGCGAAAAACAGCCTATGCACCACCACCGCCCGGTGCCATCAATTTTTGCCCCAATTGCGGCTCACGACTCACGCCCGCTGCGGTTTTTTGTACCAATTGTGGAACAAAAGTGGGAGGAGGTTAAATTGCAAATAGAGAAATTAGGAAATTGAGGGTCGAGCAATTTCTCAATTTCAATCCACCCGTCGCCACCGAAAATCCAGCGTTCCGAACCCGCCCCCGTCAAAATGCTCCACCTCCAATTTGTGGTGGCCGCCGAGCCGCACCCGAACCTCGTCCACCGCTGGTTCGTGTATGTCCCAATTGTCAATCAGGAGCTTGCCATCGAGGAACATTTTCACACCGTCGTCGCTGGTCAGCTCAATGGCGTACTCCCCCGGCTCGATGTCGAACTCGGCCTCGGCGAAGGTGGCGAACTTGTCTTCGGCCACGCCCTCAACGGGCTTGTCCCACCAGGCGAAGTAAAGGTCGTCGGTGGTTTTGGCTGCCTTCGGCGAGGTGTTTTTCAGGTTATTGAAACTGGTGTAATTGGTAAATGGGTCGGTAGCCTCATCGTAATCATACCAGCGCACTTGCCAGTCCAGCTTTTTCTCGAAGCGCTCGAAACGGAACGGAAATGCCTCACCCTTTTTGTTGAAATGCCCGGATTGGTCGGTGAACGCTTGCCCGATAAACGCCAATTCGAGTGACAGCGCCTCGGCGCCAGCATGCTTCGTGGCGATGAGCATGGCAGGGAAGTTGCCCGTTTTTTGGTTCATCCGGCCCCAGCCAGTGCCGTACTCGACTTTCCAGTTGCCCTCTGGCGGCCCCAGCAACAAGAAGGTGTATTTGTCGCCCTCGATGTTGCGGAGCCAAATGGACGGGTACTGGAAGTTGTACGGCCCCCACCCGTTCATAAGAATGTATTGGCGGCCACGTTGTTGCCCTTCGGGCAATACGGTTTCCATGCCATTGGGTAGTTTCGCAACGGCGTGGCGCTGCACCTCGCCGCTCATCTCGTAAGGCGTTTGAAGTTGCTTAACTATCTGATTCATGTTCTTAAAATCCTCTGCATCGTGCCAGCCCTTGTCGCCCACGATTTGATTTTTTACCAAGTAAAATTCTTCGTTCGGTTTCTCTGCCACGAGCAGTTTTTCAAAGCCAGTGAACTGGTTGTCATCGTTGATGGCCACTTTGCGGGAGGCGCTGATTTTCAACGGATTGCGCACATTCTGGAATCGGTTGTGGCCGATTTGGTAGTCACGGCTTCGGGTATCCCGGTGCTGGGCATAGCCCCAATCGGCAGGTTGGCTGGCCCTGGCCCAGAGCTGCACGCCGACCGAGTCGTTGAGGAACTGGTTGCCGATGATAGCATTCTCCTGACCATGCTCGATGGCGATGCCCGTGCGGCAGCCCTCGATGTGATTACTGAGCATCAGCGACCCAGAGCTGTAGCCACCCCAGATGCCATAGGTGCATTCGTCGAGGCGGTTGTCCACGATTTTGGTGCGGCTGAACGTCACCTCCACGCCGTTAGTGGGGGCGTGGGAAAAGTCGTTTTTGAAGAGCAAATTGTTGTTACAGCCGCCTTCCCCCGTGTCCATCGTCGTCTGCCCCGCCCAGAGAAAGAACCCATCTCCAGAGTGCGTAGCCGAGTTGTAGGCAAAGATGTTTTCGTTGCATTGCTCATAAACGAGGATGCCCGCCGAGTCCTGCCCCCGCTGGTAGAAGCCGTGGGAGTAGCCCCGCACGTTGAAGTCGAGGCGGTTGTGCATCACCCGGTTGCGGCTGCTGCGGTACATGCCGATGCCCAGTCCGGAGTTGAAATGGAAGCTGTTGTTGTAAAAGAGGCCGTCGTTGCAGCCCGTCATTAGCAGGCCGTTCATGCCTTGCGTCACAGTGCAGCCCCGCACGAGGGTGTTTGGGCAGTTCTTTAGGTAGATGCCCGCTCCGTAGCGCAGCCATTCGTCGTGGTCGTTTTGGTGGAAAGAGAGCCAGTCGCTGAAGTCCTCCCGTTCCCGAATGCTGCGGAGGCGGGGCCGCCAGTTGTAGCTGAGGTCGCAGTCGAGGAGGCGCAGGCTGTCCACGCCTTCGGCGAAGATGGCGACCTTGAAGCCCCGGAGTTTGGCGTTTTTCAGGGTGATGTTTTTGCCCTTGATGACGATGCCCGTGCCGCTGAATTGGTCGGGGAGGGACTTTCCACGACCTCCATTTATCACTGCCCCGTTAAAGTTCACCGTGATGCCGTCGCCTTCTATGCGCAGTGCGGGCGTTAGGCTGTCGGCAGCGTTCAGCCAAAAACTGTCCTGTTTCAGTGTGACGGATTGGCGGATGGTCATGCCCTGTGTGGGCACGAGGTTTTGTTGGGCGAGGCCCCAAAGGGGCGAGCACGTCATGGCCATTGCGAAGCAGAAAAATAAGGAAGGGGTGAGTTTTTTCATGATGCAAAATTATTCGGTAAATTAGTTAAAACCATGAAAGCTGTACAGACTCTTGCAGCATTGTTTTTTAACAACATTTTATATGTGGTTTTGAAATTAGATTTGAAGTTTTAGGCGTGGTGTACCACTTCCTGAAGACTTGATATTTTGAAATGTAAAGCTTTCTTCGCTTGGGTGGTTGTAATTGTAAGGCTTCAAGTAGTACATTGCAGCCAAAATTCCCATTCATGGCTTCAAACTTTTCAGCACAGCTATTTAAAGGATTCATTAGAAGTACCGTCAACCAAGTTGGTAGAGACACAGGTCGGGTTATAAGCAATAAAATCTACGGAAACGCACATGCCGTAAGGAGCAAATCCGTTTCAGTGGCTTCACCTGATATTGATTCGGTTGGTCTATTTTCGGCAGAAGGTGAAGTCAAGGTGTTTGACCCAACTATTGGTGTGTCAGAGCAATGGATAAGGTCTAATTTCATACCACGTATATACAGGACAGACCTTGTTATTACATTTTTGATTCTTGGCGTTGGCATTTTCTTGCCAGTAGCAATAGAGTTGTACCTCTTGATAAAGGCTATTTCTGCATTCACTAAAAGTGAAATAGCCTATAGGGGTAAGCAGGTTTCAATAAGCAGCAGCCAAATTGTATCAACAGAACCGGTGGAGTATATCTTGCCTGTCAAAGACGAAAAAAACCAGTTAATACTAAAAGGTTTTTTTGCATTGGCTATAATGATATGTTATTTAGCCTACCATTATTTCAAATATAAAACCTTCATTATTTCTATGTTTTAGACTAAAAAGCAATGTAGCGGAAAACAAGTGACCACTATTGAGAAAGAGGTTTATCTAGTGTCGTGGTTACAATCATCTAGTTTACATTCATATTCAGGAACTTGGATAGCCCGCCCTTTCGAAAAGCAACTTCATTCCCTTATTAAGCTAAAAACGGCCAAGTGGTTCATGTATTACCTTTCTATTTACTTTAGCTTGCCCTTAGTCAGGCAAGGACTCTTTTTACTTCTAAAACCATGATAAAACAAATCACTAGCCCCCAAAACCCCTTCATCAAAAACATCGCCGTGCTGGGTGCCAAAGCCCGTGACCGCCGGGAGCAGGGCCTGTTCGTGGCGGAGGGGCTGCGGGAAGTGGAACTGGCCCTGCGCAGCGGCTTCGAGGCGGAAGCCGTACTGTTCGAGGAGGCTGTCACGCCGTTTTCCATTGTTGAAAATTTATTGAAAAATGCTGCTGTGCAGCCTGTCGAGGTGATTGCAACTCATGCGCATGTCTTTGAAAAAATCGCCTATCGCACGGGCGTACCCAATGTCGTTGCCGTTTTCAAAATGAAAAGCCCCAGCCTCGCCGACCTGCGCCTTTCCGAAAATCCGCTGTTGCTCATCATGGAGAGCGTGGAGAAGCCCGGCAACCTCGGTGCCATGCTCCGCACCGCCGATGCCGCCGGGGTGGACGCCGTGCTGGTATGCGACCCGCATACCGACATCTTCAACCCGAACGCCATCCGGGCGAGCTTGGGGGCAATTTTCACCGTGCCGGTCGTGGCATGTTCCTCGGAGGAGGCCGTCGCCTTTTTGCGCAGCAACCAAATAAAAATAATGGCCACCTGGCTGGAAGCTGCTAAACCGCTTTACACCGCCGACCTGCGCCAGCCGCTCTCCTTTGTGCTCGGCACGGAGGCCACCGGCATCTCCAATTATTGGGTGGAGCAGGCGGACGAGCGCCTCATCATCCCCATGACCGGGCAGGTGGACTCGCTGAACGTATCGGCCTCGGCGGCCATTGTGTTGTTTGAGGCAGTAAGGCAGAGAGGAATGGAGGTATGAGGTATGGAGGTATCGCTCATACCTCCATACCTCTTCTATTCCCTTTCGCCAACCATCTACGCTTTTGTACGGCTGGTATATCGGTTTAACAGAATCCAAGTAAGCCGTCTATTTTCGTACTTGTAAATAAATTTTTCTGTATTTCTTAGCGAATGAATGTAAATGGAGGACGCTGAAAGCAGTGTCCTCCATTTTTTTTGACCCGCCCACTCACCTGTCTTGTTTTGTTTTGAGACAATAGAAATCCATAGCTTTGCGGCTTTCAAAACCTGCATTTGTAGCTGAGTTTTGCGGTGTTTTTCCACCGACTGCCCACTGCCAACTGCCAACCTGCCAACTGAATGTTCACTGGAATCATCGAAGCCTTCGGGCACATCACCGCCATCGAGCGGGAGGGCAGCAATGCAAATTTTACTTTTGCATCGCCCATTTCATCGGAACTGAAAATTGACCAAAGCGTGGCGCACAACGGTGTCTGCCTGACGGTGGTTGCATTGGAAGATGGTACCCACCGGGTCACCGCCATTGACGAGACCTTGCAGCGCAGCAACCTCGGCCAGTTGCAGGTGGGCGACCTCGTGAACCTGGAGCGAGCCATGCGGGCCAATGCCCGGCTGGACGGCCATTTTGTGCAGGGACATGTGGATACGACCGGTACCTGCACCAAGGTGCAAACCCTTGACGGCAGTTGGGTTTATAGTTTTGAATATGATTTCCTACCTGAATATTTGCTGGTGGACAAAGGCTCCATCTGCGTAAACGGCGTAAGCCTGACTGTGGTGAAACCCGGTATTTCCGCAAGCAACAAAGTCCAATTTTCGGTGGCCATCATCCCTTACACGTTTGAGCATACCAATTTCAAAAATCTGAAAAACGGCAGCTCGGTCAACCTTGAGTTTGATGTGATTGGAAAATATGTGGCGAGGCAGATGGCGCTGTATGGAAATTTGAAATTGGGAAATTAGGAAATTACACGCAATTCATTGATTGTCAAACAATTTCCCAATTTCTAATTTCCAATTTCTATAAACTCCCAGGCACCTTAGTCACGGGCCTATCCATGCACTGTTTTGGTGGAGAAATGAAGAAGCTGACCATGCCAATGGCGCTGCCAGAGGGCTTTAAGCTGTGGTTGAGGTTGCGCAGCAAATCCTTTGCGTCGGAGTTGTTGTCGAAAGCATACCCTGCTTTAAACTGCAGCCAAGTCCAGCCGCTGAGTCGCTGGTAGAAGATGCCGACCACGTCAATGGAGGCCCGGCGGAAATGATAAAGTGCGTCTTTTGGCTGGTTAACAGATGATGGCACCGCCACGTTGAGCGCATAGTTTTGGCTCGAAAACTCGGTGCCAAACATGGCAATCCGGCTTTCGCTGAAATTGTAGCGAAGCTTAACACTGGTGGGCAAAATGGCCTCCACGCCCCAATGGTCGTTGTAGGTTTGGTTGTAAAAGCCAAAAGGTACAATAGAATTGCCCCGAAAGCCTTTGTTCAGCAAGATGCCTGCCCCATACTCCAAATCCTCCCGTTTTTTCACGCCAAAAACTCCCGTCAGACGATAGACGGCATAGCGGTTGTCCATGTTGATGAAGCCGCCAAAATCGCCCTGCCAGTTGGCGCTGATGCGTACCGAGGTATAGTATTTATGGTTGATGGGATGGAAGAAATTGGCGGAAATACCCGCATTTTTTAGCTCCGCTTTATTGAGGTGCTTGAACAGCGGATAGTTGTCGGGGTCAATATCGAGGAAATGGTAGCGCTCCAGGGTATAGTCCAGCCCCAGCATGATTTTCAGCTCGGGATGATACACTACTGGGATTTTCAGGCGGGATTCATAGCGCTCATTGCGGCGAACCTTGGTAGGCTTCTCCGTATCGGGCGACTGCATTTTATAGTCGGGGTTGATGCTGTAAGCGAAGGAAGCGCCCTTGCCCGGTGACTTGTTCACCACGCCCGGTTCGCAGAGGAACGGGTTGGGATCCAGCAGTACGCTGTTCATGTTGACCTGGGCAGTCAGCCCATTTGCAAACAGCAAAATAAAGAAGGAGTGTACAACTGTTCTTTTCATAGCAACGGATGCAAATTCATGGGCTTAGGATGCTTATGAGCGATGAAGCTCCAAAATTCTTTCACAAAATACATTGCCACATTTTGCACGAAGGCTTACAAAATCCATTCATTGCAATTTGTGGGATTCTGTGGCTTTTAATCAATGTTGAAAATCATATTGATGCCCTGCTGAAAGTGGGAGAAAACAAAATTAGCATTTTAAATTCAACGGAGCGCAAATATTTTGAAAATGTCAGGTGGGCAGCAGAATATGGGGAGGATGAAAATGAAAGGAAATAATTGTGCCGTAAATGTTTTGAACTACTTCATCAGCCAATGAAGCGGCTTGGGCAGGCTGTTCTTTTTTATTTGCAAATAGGGCACTGGCCTGGTGCCAAAGCCCCGGAAAAAATGCTCAACGGGTTCCAGCATGGAGCCTTCAAAGTCAATCATTTGTACCTCCGACCCCGCCGATTCAATGCTTCGCCAAATGGCGAGCGACATGCCCCCCTGGTTACCCAAATCAGCATCGAAGGCGCTAAACAGGTGTATCAGCTTATGGCCGAACTGCTGGTAAATCAATCCGGCATGGATCCGCCCGGCCTCGTCCCGCACCTCCAGCGCCGTTCCTGTTTGTTGCTGGCGCAATGCGGCCCAGAGCCTTTTCAGCAATGCCCCGTCGAGCGGGTAAGCACTGCGGGCTGCTGCCAATTCGACGATGGACTCAATGCTTTCCACTGGCTGCACCATTAGCCCAGACTTTACAGCCTTGTTGATATAGGTGCGGGTACGTTCCTCGAAATTTTTGAAAAGTATAGACTTATCTGCTTGATTGTCAAGCCAATAGGAGTATCGGGCCTGCAACTCGTAGCCAGCCCAGTGGAAAGGCAGCGGGTAGTCGAATTCTGGGGCGAATTTGACGTTGAAAACCCTGACCTCTTTCGGCAATGCCTCCACGACGGCCTTCACCAGCTTCTTTTTTATGGCAAAGCTGTGCGTGGCGTTCTTCTTCGCTATTTCACCGAAAAAAAGGCCGACATACTGGCAGAACGGCGGGTTGAACACATAGCTGATGCCGTATTTCCTCGAAACCTTCAGAGGCATCACGGCCAGCCAATGCCCTTTTTCCGAAACGACAATGGCCCTCCAATTGGGCCAAACCACATCCAAATACCAAGTGCAACCATAGGGCGCTGACTGTGGCGAGCGGGCGATGAAGTCGTTCCAAACCGCATCCACGATTTGGCCCCGCTCAAGTACCTCGGTTTTGAATCCACCTGTCTGGTCGGCGTTCATTGAATTTGGAAGTTTGCCGCAATGTTAGGAAGGAAATATGGGTTTGGAGGTTAGTTTGGACTTGCCAAGTTTTTGAAACTTGGTAAGTCTTGCCGAGCCCTAAGCAACTCCATTGCCATTAGAGGCACCATGCGTAGGACATTTCTCCTTGACGATGGCCAATAGCTCCGTATGCGAGGTCATGAGTTGGTCGGTTAGGCCATGGAGTTGGTCAAACTGTTCTTTCAGGAAAATGGCTTCTTCAGATAATTCAGCGGCGTTTTTCGTTTTCAGGCGCACAAGACAGTTCAGCCCTTTTATGGCCTGCTGGAAGTCCTCGGCCTCTTTCAGGAACTGGCCGAGCAGGTCGGGGCCAGGTTGGGAAAAGCCGTTGTGTTGCCGGGAGGTTGCTTGTTCAAGGGAACTATCCTCTTTTAAGTTGTTGTGCGTGAGGTCATAGACAGAGATGTTGAAAAGGTGAGCAATCTTCACGAGGTTGCAAATTTTAGGTTCGGCGCTGCCGTTCTCGTAGGAGGCGATGTTGCCCCGGTTGAGGCCAACCTTGTCGGCAAGCTCTTCTTGGCTCCATTTCATGCGCTTCCGGAGGGAGCGCAGATTTTCTGCAAGGCAAAAGCCACTGTCAGTTTTTACAAAATCCATCATAGGTAAATTCCAGCTTATATTGCGAAGTTCTATTAATTCCTGCGTTTTGTAGATAATTTTATCAAAAAATCAGACCAAGTTTCAATTTTAGAGGTGTTTTGTAAACATCGTTATCATTCCAAAAGTTTAGGCGAGTTAGAAAACTGTTAAAATACAATTAAAAACGCCAAGATTTTGTCTAAATAGGAAAAACAATTTGCAGAAAATCACGCAGCGCCTTACATTTGTAAAAAATATTTACAAAATCACCTGTTCACTCAAAATCACCTGACATGCAATCAAACAGCATTTATAACCAGTTGGAAAAAATTAGCCCCTCCTTGCGGGCATTTTCCTTTAAACTGACCGGCAACGAGGCGGATGCGAACGACCTCTACCAAGACACTTCGTTCCGCATCATCTCCAACGCCGACAAGTACACGCCCGATACCAATTTCAAGGCTTGGGCCGTGACCATCATGCGCAACATCTTCATCAACAACTACCGGAAGAAAGTGCGCAGGGGCGTTATCCTCGACCAAACGCCCAACAACTACTACCTGAACTCCGGTGGCCCCGGCATCGAAAACGACGGTGAAATGATGATGGCCTACAAGGAACTGCTCCGTATGGTGAGCACACTTCCTGAAGACTTCAAGCGCCCTTTCTGGATGGCCTACAAAGGTTACAAGTACGATGAAATCGCCGAAAAGTTGGACGCACCGCTTGGCACCATTAAGAGCCGCATCTTCTTTGCACGCCGCAAGCTCCAAAAAATGTACGAGGACGCTTCGAGCGCAAAAGCCGCATAAGAACACCACTTTTTTCCAGAACAAAGAGAATCCAAACAGCGTTTAAAGCGAGTGCCTCGGAACTTTTTCCGGGGCACTTTTTTTGGTTGTATGTTTGATTTCTAAATCCACCCGACCCAATAAATCCCTACCACCTCCAATCATGAAGCATTTGCTAAAAGACTCCTGGCTAATCCCCGTCTGTTTCGGTCTTATCTACTTCGTTTGGGGATCCACTTATTTGGCCAATTGGTACGCCATTCAGGACATACCGCCGCTGCTTATGTCCGGCACCCGTTTCATAGCGGCAGGCTCGGTACTTTACCTGTTGAGCAAGTTGTTTGGCGGTAACCAAATCAGTTTTGTACAAATGCGCAACGCAGCTACGCTTGGCGTCATGTTCCTCGCCATCGGCACAGGCGGCATGGTCTGGGCAGAGCAGTACATCAGTTCTGGCATGGTGGCGCTCATGGCAGCCATTCAACCGCTGTTCATCTTGCTGCTGATGTGGCAATTGCACAGCCAGCGACCCAATGCGGCGGGCGTGCTCGGCACCTTCCTCGGCATCATCGGCATGTTCTTTCTCGTCGGGCAAGACCAGTTTGTAAGCGGTGAAAAGACCATGCTCGGCATCACCATTATTTTTATCAGCATCCTCTCATGGGGCATCGCCTCGGTGAAGCTCTCCAAAACCGACATGCCCAATAACAAGCTCCAAAGCGCTGCAATTCAGATGCTGGCTGGTGGTGGGGTGCTGCTAATGGTCAGTCTGCTTTCGGGCGAAGCATTCACCTTCCAATGGGCCAACCTAACACCCCGTGGCGGTTGGTCATGGGTCTATCTGATGATTTTCGGCTCCATTATTTCCTTCTCCGCCTTCAATTATTTGTTGGTAAAATCCACGCCTGACAAAGTGGCCACCGCCAACTATATCAACCCCGTGGTAGCCATGTTCCTCGGCTGGTTTCTGGCCGACGAACTCATCACCGGCCAATCGCTTATTGCCGCTGTGCTTATGCTCACCGGGGTGGTTTTCATAAAAACGAAGATTCCTTTTTTGGAAAAGATAAGCTTGTTCAAGCAGCCCAACCCCACGCCCGACCTCATGGGATTCATGCCCGTTGGCGCCATCAAAGTAGTTGATATTCAGCCTGTTGTGCCACCCGCTATTACCCGTATCTGGCATGGGGCCACGCCCGCTGGCATGACGGAGGAGTATGTCAGCCTTGCCAAGTCCAACTGCGTCGCCAACTGCACAGCTACGCCCGGCAACCTCGGCGTCACCTTTTTCCATCAAACAGAGGGCGACGTGACCCGCCACACTTTTATCTCTTATTGGAAGGACATGGATGCCGTGAAACTGTTTGCTGGCGAGGATTTCCAGAAGCCGAGGTTCTTTGCTGGGGAAGAGCGTTTCCTCGTGGAATCGGACAAGGTGGTGGAGCACCGGGAGGTGATGGGATAGTAGCTATCGCAATAGCTTTCCTAGCATTTGACTCAGCCAAATAATTATGCCCTATTTCAAGATTTAGCATAAAAAAGCCTCCAAGGATATCCTTGAAGGCTTTAAAGTGGGTGGGCGCACACGGATTCGAACCGCGGACCCTCCCGATTGGAAATCGGGATGCACTGAACCAGTTGAGCTATGCGCCCATGCCAGCCAGTTTCTTGAGTGCTATCCTGGATTTCATTTTTTTCATCCTGCGTTCCTCGGCATGAGCCATAGCCTTCGTTTCGTATTCTTTTTGGTAAACGAGCTTCCAATCCTTGGCCTTCGAGGTAAAGCCATCGTGGTTCGT
The DNA here is from genome assembly GCA_031426435.1 of Saprospiraceae bacterium. Taxonomy (GTDB): domain Bacteria; phylum Bacteroidota; class Bacteroidia; order Chitinophagales; family Saprospiraceae; genus UBA6168. The sequence goes on from JANPLH010000396.1 coordinate 11,731, forward strand.
CAAGTGCTTTTGCAGCCGTTCTACCGGCAGCAGCTCAGTATGCCCGATGTAGAACTTGTCGAGTGATTCTGAATAAAGTAGGTAAACGTAAGCCATGAGGATAAAAAACAAAAAAGCCTTCGCAAACAATGTTCACGAAGGCTTTGAATGGTGGGTGGGCGCACACGGATTCGAACCGCGGACCCTCTGCTTGTAAGGCAGATGCTCTGAACCAGCTGAGCTATGCGCCCTTATTTTACTAATAGAGAAACGAATCGAACCGCTGACCCTCCCGATTGGAAATCGGGATGCGCTGAACCAGCTGAGCTATGCGCCCCTTTTCGCTTTTCTTCAAAAGCGGGTGCAAATATACAATCATATTTTTCCGGTGCAACTTCAAATGAAGATTTTTTTAAAAATATTTTGACGCCACTGCGAACACTTGGCCTACCTGTTTGCTTTACCTTTAGCGCAGCAATTTGAAGCGCAAAAAACAAAGGCAAATAGTTCAAACCATGAAAAAGCATGTGAAGCGGGGCTTTTTGGGGCTAGTGGCGGTAGTACTCCTGACGGTGATTGCAGCGGTGGTGATTGCTGCCTTTTTCCAAGATGCCGTTGGCAAAAAGCTGATTTCCCAAATCAATAAACAACTCAAGACGGAGCTGAAAGTGGGCAGTTTCGACCTTTCCTTGCTCCGCAATTTCCCAGATGCGACGGCCAGTCTGCGTGATGTGACGCTGATGGGACTTGGCAAGACCCGATTGCTAGAAGCTCAGGAAGTGGCCTTCAATTTCCGGCTTTTGAGCCTGTTCGAAGATGAGGTTAAGGTACATTCCGTCGCTGTGCGGGACGGGGGGCTCAAGGTGCTGGTGGACAAGGCGGGCAAGGCCAATTACGATATTTTCAAGCCCAAGAAGACGAACGAGGAAAGCAAGTTCAACATCTCCCTCAAAACGGCTCGTCTGGAGCGCATGGAACTCATTTACGAAGACCAAAAACTGCGGCAGGAAATGATGACACAGGTCGAATCGGCCACGTTTTCTGGCCTGTTTTCAGAGAAAAAATTTGACCTGAAAAGCACTGCCAGCCTTGCCTCCAATTTCATAGACATTGACAATACCCGCTATTTTGAGGGCAAAAAATGGGGCTATGACGCTGTCGTTTCCGTTGATTTGGTAGAAGGGAAATATACCTTTGAGGAAGGCCGGTTGACGGTTATGGACAACGCCTTCAACGTCAATGGTATCATCCAATCCAAGGAAAAAACCACCGATTTTGACTTGAAAGTGGCCGCCGAGGATGCCAGTTTGGAGTCGGTCATTGCATTGATGCCAGCGCAATTTTTGAGCGCATTCGGCGATTTCAGTAGCACGGGACGCTTCAAGTTTGCGGCCCTAGTAAAGGGCAAACTCAGCGCCACGGAGCGCCCCGCCATCAATTTCGAGTTTGGCCTCGACGACGGAAAACTCTCCAGTCCCCGCCTCACCGAGCCGTTCAAGGACGTGTCGTTTGACGCCAATTTCACCAACGGCGAGGGGCGAAACAACCAGCAATCGGTCTTTGAAATCAGCAATTTCAAGGGCTATCTCAACCGCCAGCTCATCTCCCTCAGCCTACGGGTAGAAGACCTTGATGACCCAAGGATTGACCTAAAAGCAGACGGGGCCATTGCCGTCGGAGAAGCATTTGGCCTGCTCAACAACCCCGCCATCACAGGCGGCAGCGGCGAAGTGGAAATCCAAAACCTCAGTCTCCAGGGCTATTACAGTGACATGGTGGACATCCACAAAATCATCAATGTGAACATGAACGGCGACATCGTTTTCGATGATGCCAGCTTGGATATCAATGGTGAAAAACTTGTCTTCGACACGGGTAAGCTGCTGTTGCGAGATAACCAATTGACCCTCGAAGGACTAAAAATGCAGGGTGCTGGCAGCGAAATCAACCTTGCTGGTTCGGTGCGTAACCTGCTGCCCGTCCTGCTCGCCGATTCGCTCAACTCCGAAAACGCCGTGCTGGAGTTCACCGCTGAACTGCGCTCTCCCGTCATGGACGTCGCCCGTTTGGTGAAAATCGGGGATGTGCCTGTGAAGGAAGGTGAAGTACAGCCTGAAGTCTTTGATTCGCTCAATGTCGCCAAAAACGAGCATCAGCAGCGCCTCACCGACCTGCTGAAAGGGACTTTCAATGCACGGGTGGACGAGTTCACCTACAACAAAATAAAAGGCCGGGACTTCAACGGAGAGCTGACCTTTGACGCCGCCACCATGCGCATCAAGGGTGATGCCGCTGGCATGGAGGGCAACTTTGACCTCGATGGAACGGTCTTTTTTGAAGCATCGCCCCGCCTCGAAGCCAAGCTCGACTGCCAAAGCATTAACGTAAAGCAGTTCTTTGAGCAAACGGACAACGTCGGGCAGACCGTGCTCAAGGCCGAGAACATCTCTGGCGACATGAACTCCAAGCTGCTCATTCATGCCTTTTGGGACTCCACGGGCGTTTTTCAAATGGACAAACTACATGTTTGGGCGGGTGTGGGCATCCGAAAGGGTGAGCTGAAGAACTTTCAAATGTTGGACGAGTTTGCCACTTATGCCAAAATCCAAGACCTGCGCAACGTGCGCTTCGAGGACCTGCAAAACTGGTTGGAAATAAAAAACAGCACATTTTACCTGCCTGCGATGTTCCTCCAGAACAACGCCATGAACCTCACCATGGCTGGGGAGCAGACTTTTGACGACAAAATTGATTACGGTATTAAGGTGAACGCCGGGCAGGTGTTGGCCAATAAATTCAAGAAGAACAACCGCAATGTGGAATCCATTCCCGCCAAGGAAAACGGCTTTTTCAACCTTTACTTTCTGGTCAATGGCACACTCGACCAGTACAAATACGCTACTAACAAGCGCAAGGTGAAAGATATGCTCGAACGCAGCGAGAGCCAGAAACGCCGTATCCGTGCGGAGTTGATAAAAGCTTTCGGTGCCCCGCTGAACATGGTGAAGGAACCGAAGGGCTGGGAAGACGAAGGGGAACAGGCCGCAACGAGCGAAGAGGATGAATATATACCGGGGTTTTGATTGAAATTTACAAAATGAAGACTGGGGTAATCTTTTGATTGTTCAATATAGTTTGGGTTCCCTCCCAATCCCTCGTCATACCCAGCACAAAACCGCCGCCACCAGCGCCGCAGACCTTTAGTTTGAATAGGTCAGACTCCAAGCTGTTCGCCCACAGCTTGCGGTACTTCACCGGGATAAGCCCCCGCAGGAATCTATACTGGAACAATCCGATCGCTCCAAAATAATGGTAAACCGCTGCCGAATCGCCCTTTAAAAAACTGAAAATAGCGCCGTGAACGTCTGGCATCAAGGAGAACGATATACGGGCTGATAGCGTCATCCCTTTTGATTGTTTCAAAAAGTATTCAATAAATGGCGTCGCTTGCCGCTGTATGCCCGTATCGAGCAAGAAGATGGTATAGCTCCCCTTTTTCGGAGCATCGCCTCCGGCAATGTGCTGGATGTTGCTTCGCAATTTCACCACCAGAGCGCCTTCCTCACCGCCGAGCAGCACGGGCTTTTGTAGGTAGCATACCAATGGGTCGGTGCCGCTGCTCGTGCCATGAAAAAATGCCTCCATTTGCGCCAGCGCCTTTTTTAAGTCAACAATGGGAAATTCTCTGCTTTCCATCACCCAATGCTTTAAAACACCCGCAACCAAAGCTCCCGAACTCCCCGCACCATATCCCGTTGGGATATTCGACTCGAACACCAAGCCCTCCTTCAAAGCCTTTTTGAAAGCAGCAACGTCCAGTTTTATCATCAGCTCGCCCCGTTGCTGCAAATTGTCGAGGTAATCGGCGAACTGGGGGAGTTGCTGCTGCCGGGCGGCCAAGGCTTCGGGATTGAGCTGTGGGGCATACGCCCATTTACCCGAAAACATAGGCAATGGTACGGCCAAGGCGTGTGAACCAAGGTTGACGGTATGCTCGCCGAAAAGGAGAAGTTTGGCAGGATAGATTGTCATTCGATGAAAACTGAAAAAAGCAAAGGTAAAAGTCTGCCGGGTTCTGCTACTTTTGCTTTTCGACAAACCCTTATTATTTCAAAAAATGCAACGAAAAATCTATCGCCTTAAAGCGGGCAATATCAATAACCTTAAACTCACCAGCGACGAGTTGCCGGAACCCAGCCCAAAGGAGGTGACCGTAGAGGTAAGGGCCATCGGCCTCAACTTTGCCGACGTGTCCGTCATCATGGGCCTGTACAGCGCCACGCCCAAGGGCCAGTTCACGCCGGGGCTAGAGGTGTCCGGGGTGGTGGTAAAGGTGGGCAACGAGGTGAAATCGGCAAAGGTCGGCGACCGTGTGATGGCTGTTTGCCGATTTGGGGGCTATGCCACCCACCTCAACATGGGCGAACAGTACGCCATGCCGATGCCCGAAGGCTGGACTTTCGAGGAAGGGGCGGCGTACCTCGTGCAGGTGCTCACGGCCTTCTATGCGTTGCGCCCGCTGGGCAATTTGCAGCCGGGGCAGATCGTGCTTATCCACAGTGCTGCGGGAGGCACGGGCATCTTCGCCAACCGCCTTGCGAAGCGAATGGGTGCTACCACCATCGGCACAGTGGGCAGCACGGCCAAACTTGATATATTGAAACAAGAGGGCGTGGACTTCCCTATCGTGCGTGACGAGAACTTTTTCCCCAACCTCGATAAAATACTGAAAGACAGGGAGTTGAACCTGATTTTGGAAACCAATAACGGTAAAATCCTCATGGGTGACTTCAAGCGCTTGGCCCCGATGGGACGCAGCGTCGTCTATAGCGCCGCAGATTTCATCACGCACGGCAACCGCCCGAACCTGTTCAAAATCATCTGGAAATACCTGCGCCGCCCGCTGATAGACCCGATGAAACTGACCGACGGCAACCGGGGCATGTTGGGCTTCAACCTCATTTACCTTTATGAAAAATCGCAGCTGCTCCATCAGTACGTGCAGGAAATCAAGGAACTGAACATCGGCAAGCCGAGGGTGGGCCACGTGCTGACATTTGACAATCTGCCCAATGCGGTGCGGCTGCTCCAATCTGGCAAAACAACTGGCAAGGTCATTGTAAAACTTTGATAACCAATGAAATACAAAACCATTTTCGTGGATGCGCCCATTTCAAAGGGGAAAGCTACTTGGGGAGTTACGATTGAGGAAACCAACGGCGACCAGCTCGCAAGGGACATACAGGCAACCGTTTTGGAGAATGATTTGGCCGGTTATGACCTAACGCAAACCATTCCCGTTATATCTTCAAAAACAATCTCTGGTGCCTATGCCTATTCACTCACGACGGGCGTAATTTTGATTTTTAAACAGAAAAATCCATGATTTCTTTCCGCTGCAAACCCTTCTACGAACTGACCGCACCTCAGCTCTATGCGATTATGGCGCTGCGCCAGGAAGTGTTCGTCGTGGAGCAAAACTGCGCCTACCTTGATGCCGACGGCAAGGACCTCAAGGGCTACCACCTAACCGGCCACGACGACGACGGCAAGCTCGTGGCCTACGCCCGGCTGCTCCCCAAGGGCGTTTCCTACGATAATTTCGTGTCTATTGGGCGGGTCGTCACCTCCCCTGCCGTGAGGGGTAGCGGTGCAGGCCAGGCACTGATGAAAGAAGCATTGAACTGCATGGAGGCGCTTTTTCCCGGTGAAAGCATCAAGATTGGCGGCCAGAGCTACCTACGAAATTTTTACGAAAGCTTCGGATTCGTTGTCAGCGGGGATGAGTACCTGGAGGACGATATTCCGCACCTGCCCATGGTGAGGTAGCCTGAGGCTTCATAGCCCAATTGCCCTTTCTTACGTTCCAAGTCAAGTTAATTTGGGTATAAAACTAGCACTGAAGAATGAGCGCTGGCTGGCTCGGTTCGGTGCGAGCGGCTTGGAGCGCTTGCCATTCTTGTATGATAGCGCTGATGTACTGCTCCAATTTGTCGGTAGGCGTATGCTCCGGCAAGGTGTTCAGGATGGAAACGATGACGAGTTTAAGGCCCTGCTCGGGGTTTTCGGCAAAGGCTTTGCGGGTGAGGTCAACGACGGCTTCTGCTTTCCGCCGCCAGAACTTTGGGGAGTGGATTTTGCCCTGGGCGAAGAGGTCAAATATCCTTCTCTCCTCCGGAGTAAACAAATGGGCAGTTTCTGGAGTGTAAACCAGAACATCTGCTGTGGACAATTTTTTATCAATTAATTCCTTCTCCATTGTGATATAAATTGAAGCACAAGTTAACCTTTCTTGCGCTGTATTTCAAATTTATAGTAGTGCCTATTCGGCTGAAAAACCTCACGCTGCCCATCAACATAGCCGAACAAGTTTAGGTTTTCAACGATTTCGTCATGCTTTCTGTTCAGTATCCTATTGTAAAGGCGCAAACGTCTTTCATCAATTGCTTCAATTTCAAGAATGGCATTCTGGTAGTTGTCGAAGAATCGGTATGTGGCTTCTGCAACCGTAGAAATTGTTTTCAGAATATCAAAGTTATTGGTTACAACCGAATCTGAAAACACCCCATCCACAAAATCGCCAAAAGCAAGGTTATACCTTTGCTCTCCAATTTCTTCAAATTCTACCAACTTGAAAACCAGGCCTTTCTTACCAAAACTACGGAAAAGAAATTTACGGTTGTCGTTGAAGCCCCTCAATGGATAATGTTCCCTAATCATAGTATGCCCTTTTGAAATAGCCCGTCAAAAAACTAACCTCTCAACGCCTCTACCTCCTCCACCGTCTTCGGCACGGGCCGCCCCAAAACTTTGTGTCCATCGTTGGTCACCAGTACATTGTCTTCGATGCGGATGCCGCCAAATGAGCGCCAATCTTTTAGCGCCCCATAGTTGATGAAATCGGTGAACTTGCCCTCGGCCTCCCATTGGTCCATCAGTTCGGGGATGAAATAGAGGCCCGGCTCCACCGTCAGCACAAAGCCCGGCTCCAAGGCCCGGCCCAAGCGCAGGTAGGCAGTACCGAACTGTGTGCTGCGCTGCACCTCATCGGAGTAGCCCACGTGGTTTTCGCCCAAGTCCTCCATGTCATGTACATCGAGGCCAATCATGTGGCCGAGGCCGTGCGGGAAGAAGAGGGCATGGGCGCCTTGTGCCACGGCCTCTTCGAGGTCGCCCTTCATCAGGCCCAGTGATTTCAAGCCCTCGGCCATGCGGCGGGCGGCGGCGAGGTGGACTTCCTTGTAGGTGATGCCGGACCGCAGCGAGGCGATGGCGCTTACCTCGGCGTCCAACACAATGTTGTAAACATCCTTCTGGCGTTGGGTAAAACGCTTGTCCACAGGGCAGGTGCGGGTCAGGTCGCCGGCATAGTGCAGGTGCGTTTCAGCGCCATGATCGCCGAGCAGCAATTGGCCACTTTGCAGGGTATTGTAGTGGTGGTGGTTGTGGAGCACCTGCCCATTGATGGTCATGATGATGCCATAGGCCAGCGCACCGCCCATGCCCGTGGCGATGCCCGCAGCGATGCCCGCCAGTTCTGACTCTTTTTTGCCGACGGCGGCAGCCTTCATCACGGCCACTTGCATGGCCCCGCTAATGTCCACGGCCCGTTCCATCTCTGACACCTCCTCCGCCGACTTATGAGAGCGCTGCGCCACAATGGCTTTTATCAGCGGCACCGAGGCATTGCCTTTTAGCTGCGCAACGGGCTGGCCAAGTATTTCCGACAAGAGAATCATATTGTCGTGGCGGTATGGTGGCGTGAAGTGGACCGTGCGGCCTTGCTCCAACGTTTTTTTGATAAAACCAGCTAAGTCACTGAATGGCAATGTTTTGTGTACACCCACGCTGTGTGCTTGCTCCGCAATGGTCGGCAGCGGGCCGGTCCAGACCACGTCTTCCATCGTCAGTTCGTCGCCGAAGATGATGTCCTCGTTGGCGTCCACATCCAGCACGGCGGCGAGGTTGGGCTGGTCGAGGCCGAAGAAGTAGAGGAAATTACTGTCCTGCCGAAAGTGATAGGTGTTGGCGGGATAGTTCATTGGGGCTTCGTTGTTGCCGAGGATGAGGACGAGGCCGGAGCCAACGTCCTTGCGAAGGCGCTCACGGCGTGCGGTGTAGATGGTTGATGAAAACATGGTGGTTTTATTTTTACAATGATCCGTAAAGAAAATGATAATCCATTTGCCCACAAACTAAAAAACAAGCGGCTGACCCATTGCTGGGCCAGCCGCTTATATTTTGTGCTAAGGGAAATATGCTTCGTTAATGATTAGAAGCGGTCCCAGAACAACCTAGTGAGAACATCGTCACCACCTATTGCGGCAGCGGCAGCGTTGTAGTTGGCTGCGTTCAGCGTCTGCTCCTGTACCGGATAGACGAGGCGAACTGGAATATCCGAAATAGCCTGTGCGGGAGCAACCAAAACTGGATAGTCCAACCTCCTCCACTCTGTCCATGCCTCAAAGCCACGGTTGTACAATGCGATCCATTTCTGCGTCCCAATTTTCTGTTTCCAGTCACCTTCAGCAGTAGCATAGGCCACTTCAGGCTGTGCAAGGTAAGCATCTATTTCTGCTGCTGGCACATGCCAGTATTCCATTGAAGCCCGAATCCCTGCTTCATAATAAGCTGCAGCATCGCCATCAATGAAACCACGCTCGACAGCCTCGGCCAATAGGAAGTTGCCTTCTGCGGCATCAAAGAGGATGGCCTCATAGTCGGCGGCAGTGATGCGGTCGTTCGGCTTGGAATAGGTAGCGTAATTGTTGTTCTCCCCGTAAATGCCACCAGAATAGGCACCGTCAGCGTCGGTGGTGAAGTAGTAAGGTACACGAGGGTCGTTAAGGTCGTTCATGATATCAACGATAGTGTTGGCAGCCACATCGTCTTTGCGGCCGCTTTGAACGAGGTTTACCCAAACCGGGTTGGTGTTTGGTGGTCCAGCAAGATACTGGAAATAAACATTGTCGTCATTGTCGGTAATAACATCGCCTGCAACTTTGCTAATGATACCGCTGGCCTTGCCAGCGTCATGGTCTGCAATGATCATGGCCAAGCGGGCCTGAAGTGACTTGCCGAATTTTTTCCAGCGAGCCATGTCGCCACCGAAGATGATGTCACTGGTGCCAAATCCTCCTGCGCTTTCATCTATGGAGTTGATTGCATTGTCCAATCGGTTCAGCAGGTCGTCGTAAACGGTGGCTGCATCGTCATACTTGGGCAATGCGTTTTCGAAGTCCAACGCTTCCGAGTAGGGGATGTCGCCAAAAGTGTTCACCAAAGTAGCATAAGCATAAACGTTCATGATTTCTATGCTAGCGTTCTGGTTGGTCTTCACCACTGGCGGGAAGAATGCATCATCTTGGTCTGGAACCAGGCTTTGTGCCTCTTTCAGGTTCTTTAGCACGTTGACATAAATGGAATTCCAAAAATTCTGTGGAATTGGACGCGTGGCGATGTCGTAATTGACTTCGTCAATATAAGTCGTTTCGGTCCAATACTGGGCGAGGTAACGAAATATATTCGCATTGACGTCCGGCGTGGTGATGATATCCACCATCCTCTTTTGGGCAGTGGTGAACAATGCCCCCGGTGCCACCGCTGAGGGTTTCTTCTTGTCCACGTTCAAGTCCCCAAAATCCTTGTCGCAGGAGGTGAGGACGAATGACGCGGTTATGAGCAAAAACAATATTTTTTTCATAAGTCGAAATTTTTTTAAAGACAGTTGGGAAAGGTTTTGGAACATCGTAACGATGTTCATTTTTCCTTCGAAACCGCTATTTAGAATTTAACGTTTAAGTTGACGCCAAAAGTGCGTACCGTAGGATAGCTGCCTACCTGATAGCCTTGCACGTTGCCAGCGCTCAAGCCGTCTTCTGGGTCGGCATAAGGCAAGTTTTTGTGAATGATCCACAAGTTGCGGCCATAAATTCCAATAGAGGCACCCTTGATGACATTAGCCCCAGTGAACATGCGCTGCGGAAAATTGAAGTTTAGCGTGGCTTCACGCAATTTTACGAAGCTGGCATCATAAACGAAACCTGCTGCTGGATTGCGGCGATAGCCAAAAATCCCGAAATTGGTTGCGTCATAGCGGGTCGTGTTGGGCGTCCCGTCTGCCATTACGCCTTCCACGATGATTCCACCACCCTCGGCGAGCGGTGCGCGAACTTCATTGCCAAGGTCGTTGTTGCCGGCAGTGGATTCAGATTCGCCTGTTGCGAGACCATAGTATTGGTCCAGTGAGAACACGTCACCACCTTTTCTCACATCAATCAAGAAGCTGAAGGAAAAATTACCTACATTGAAACTGTTGTTTATACCACCCGTCCAATCTGGGTTAATGTTCCCAATGATCTCATCTGAAGTAGGTGAGAAAGCGTAGTAGGCAAGTCCTGAAGCAGTAAGCCTGACCACTTTGTCGTTTTCGCCATTATCCCTTTCCCCATTTCCGTTGGCGTCATAGTAAACAAAGTTTTGACCCTTGATGGTACCGTAAGGTTCGCCCACGGCTGCGTTGATGGAGACACCGCCCTGCATGGAGGCAATCTGTAGGTTTTGAATGTCACCACCCAAGTTGAGCACTTCGTTGCGGTTGCGGGCCCAGTTCACGTCCATGCGCCATTTTAACTTGGGGGTGTTTATTGGGCGAAGGAACATCTGTACTTCCCATCCTCTGTTTTCCACATCACCAGCGTTGATGAACTTGGCACTGTAGCCCGTCGCCCTCGAAACCGATGCAGATAGGATTTGGTCAACGGTGTTCATCTTATAGTAAGTGATGTCGAAGCCCAGTTTGTCCTTCAAGAATCGCAGTTCCAAACCAGCCTCGTAGCTCTTGGTACGTTCCGGTTTAAGATCTGGGTTGTTTTTTACTGATACGGCATTGTTGGGAGCTGTGGGGGTAGGAGGTGTTGAAACCGATGCAGTTGGAGCCTCGCCAAACGCAGTGCCCAAGTTGTAAACATCGTTCACGCTGCCCCAAGGTGCTGTGTTGCCCACCTCTGCATAATTAAGGCGCAGTTTACCGAAAGTGAACAGGTCACTAGCGCCGAGAAACCTTGAGAAAATGATGCCGAGCGAAGCAGAAGGATAATAATAGATATTGTTGCCGGCTGGCAAGGTCGAGCTTTGGTCGCGGCGAGCGGCAACGTCGAGGATGGCCCATCCATCATAGACAAGTCCTGCTTGCGCGAAAACGCCATCCACCTCAATATCTTCTTGTACTTCCAAGGGTGCTTCAATAGCGTTCTTGGAGTTCGTCAACGAGTATAGGCCCGGCAAGGAAAGCCCGCCATTTGTCACCGCACGTATAGAGGAAACCCCCTGCTTGCGGATATTGGTGCCCACCAGTGCGTTGAACTTCAGGTCGCTCGTCATTTGGATATTCTTGAACTGGCCCATCAGGTCGTAGTTCACTTCCTGATAGCTGCGGTTGAAGCGGGAATATTCCGAAACATCAATGCTGCCTACGGCTACGCGCTCTTCCTGTATCTCGCTATATTGGTCGAGTGATACGCGGCCAGTTATGTCGAACCAGTTGGTGAGGCTGTAGGTTGCCCCCAAATAACCGAAGTAACGGTTGCGGTGATCGGTCGAGTAGTTTTCATGCCGTACCCAGTAGATATTGTCCCAATAGATGGGAACGAGGGAAGTTGGGTCGGCCCAGTTCCATGTGACGTTTTGTTTGGTCCTGTTGTAGGCTGCCTCTTGGTCCTTCACGTCCACGTTCACCTGCCACCACTGCCGGAAACTGGTCATTTGGTTTTGGGCGTCGTAACCAGAGCCATAGCGGCCAGTGCCATCTGTGGAAGTGAAATTGATGTTTGAGTACACCTTCAGCTTTTTCGTCAGGTTGTAGCCAGCGGCGAAGTTCACTAGGTTTTTGTTGATATTGCTGTTGGCCAAAATGCCCTTGTCCGTAGTATGGGTATAGCCAAGTTTGAAGTAGCCAAATTCGTTGCTGCCATCAATACTGACGTTGTTGTTGGTACCCACCGCCGTTTCAAAGTAAGTAGTTGGGTCGTTTTTGGCAGCCACCCAAGGCGTTGGCTTGCCAAAATTGGGTGAAGATGGGTCAAAAGCATCCCACTGATACACCAACAGGTTTGGGTCAAAGCGGGCACCCCATGATGCGTCTTCGCTCGTGGGCACTACAAGGTCATCCGTACCGTCGCCATTAATATCACGGTAGAGGAATTGCCCCGTATTTGGGTCTTCGTAAAAGGCGCCATAACCGCCACCGTATTCATCCTGAAATTCAACAAAAGTGGTCTTGTCAATTTTCCCAAAGTTTACGCCAGTGTTTACGCTGACGCCAAGCCCCTTGCTTTTGCTGCCTTTCTTGGTGGTGATCATCACCACGCCGTTGGCAGCGCGTGAGCCGTAGAGCGCCGATGCGGCAGCACCCTTCAGCACCGTCACCGACTCAACATCGTCGGCATTGATGTCGTTGGCAGCGTTGCCGTAGTCATAGCCTCCACGCGCGGTCGTTTGGTTGCGGGTGTTGGTGGTGGCATTGTCAACAGGCACGCCATCAATCACGAACAGCGCCTGGTTGTCGCCCAAGAGCGACTTGGCACCCCGTAGCACGACGTTGGTGGAGCCGCCAAGGTTGTTGTTGCGCTTCACGTTCAAGCCAGCCACCTTTCCGCTCAGGGAGTTCACTACGTTGGCATCTCGGGTGGCGGTCACCTGGTCTCCTTCCACCTTCTGGGCAGAGTAGGCCAACTCGTTTTTGTAACGAGACACGCCCAAGGCAGTCACCACCACTTCTTCGAGCACCTGGCCCGATTTCATGGTAAGGTCAACTACGTTGGAAGTGCCTATAGCTACTTCTTCCGTGGCAAAACCAGTGAAACTGAAAATGAGAACGGCTCCTGCATCGGGTACTCTTATGGAGTATTTGCCGTCAATGTCGGTGATGGTACCGGTGGAAGTACCTTTTACGAGCACAGTTGCTCCGATTAGGGCTGAGCCGTCGTCGCCAGAAACTGTTCCCATGATAGTGCGCTGGGCCAGCATAGCAGATATGCTGAAAAGCGCTAGCACTAGGGCTAGTGAGAGTTTTTTCATACTTAATCAATTTTATGTTTAAAAAATTATTTCCAAAAATCCTGATGGGCCAATGGAGCCGCTAAAATACCTACTTGCTCTCATGGCAAATTTGAATGTATGTACTACTTTACGAAGGCCATTTTGCTTCGAATCTCATTGGTATCAATAAAGCTCAAAATGAATGAATGGGAGCTGACGCTATGTTTTGGATGGGACTATTCTCTTCACAATTTCTTAACTCAACGCACCGAATGGGATGAATGCGGCCTTGGTCACCAAAAATAAATTGTCATCTCAATTGCCGAAGGTACATCTGAATGGTGTTGCCGAGGCCGTAGTAAAGCGCATCGGAGATAAGAGCATGGCCAATGGACACTTCCAGCAGTCCTGGCACATTTTCCTTGTAGTAACGGAGGTTTTCAAGGTTCAAATCATGCCCAGCATTGATGCCAAGGCCGATTTGGTTTGCAAGTATAGCACATAGGCGGTGTGGCTGTATCGCTTGCCCTCTATTTTTTGAAAAAACTTGCGAAAATTCGCCAGTGTAGAACTCAACCCGGTCGGCACCAACCGCTTTTGCGCCCTCCACGAACCGTTCTTCGGCATTCAAAAACAGTGAGACACGTATGCCCGCCGATTGCAGTTCGGCCACCACCTCTTTCAAAAAAGAAGCATGGGTCAAGGTATCCCAACCGCAGTCGGAAGTGAGCGCATTGGGGTCGTCCGGCACTAAAGTGGCTTGGTGCGGCTTGTTTTCCAGCACCAATTTCAAGAAGTCGGGCGTGGGGTTCCCTTCGATGTTGAACTCCGTCGTCACCACGGCCTTCAACTGTGGCACGTCATCGTAGCGCACATGCCGCTGGTCTGGCCGGGGGTGTACGGTGATGCCTTGTGCGCCGAATTCCTCGCAATCCTTGGCCACCTGCACGAGATTTGGCAGGTTGCCGCCCCGTGAGTTGCGTATCAGGGCGACTTTGTTGATGTTTACGCTCAGTTTTGTCATGTTCAGTTTGCAGTTGGCAGTTTGCAGTTTGCATCCGAGGCCGAGTGAGCAGTCCATGACTGCAAACTGCCCACTGCAAACTGCAAACTGCTTTCTATCTTTGGCGCAAAAATATAAAATACGCCACCAATGAACGAACTCCAACTGGAGTCCAATACTGAGGCGGATTCCTTCGCACCAAAGCCCGCCATGGTACTGTTGACCATGATGCTGCTCATTGGCATTTTCGCCATCATGGGCAGTGGCTTGCTCATGCTGGCAGCGCACCTGCGGGGAATGGACCTGCAACCAGCCCTCGAAATTGACGAGCATAGCAGCGTCGGCAGCCGGTACTTTGTGCGGGCGGCGCTGTTCGTCAACCACTCGGCGAGCTTTCTGCTGCCCGCCTTGCTCACGCTTTGGCTTTTTTACAAAAAAAAGGGATTGCAGGCTGCCTCGCTGCACCTGCCGCCAAATTTCAGCACGTTGATGTTGGGACTTATATTCGTTATGTCCGCCTTTCCCTTGGCACAGGTGGCCTTCGTCGCCAACAAATGGCTGGTGGAGCAATTCCCCGCACTGGAAGCTTTCGTGCATTCCGAGAAGCTGACCATCAAGTTGATGGAAGGACTTTTGGTGATGCAATCGCCTTGGGAAATGGTGGCCAGCCTCGTGGTCATGTCCATCGTGCCAGCCTTGGGCGAAGAGTTGGTGTTCCGGGGGATTGGACAAAAAAAGCTGATTGAAATCACGGGCAAGCCTGCACTCGGGATAGCGCTCACCGCCTTGATTTTCAGCCTTACCCATTTTGAAATTCAGCGCTTCTTCGCCATCCTGCTCCTCGGCGGGGTGCTGGGGCTGCTTTTTTATTGGACCAAAAACCTGTGGATACCCATTGCGGCGCATTTCATCAACAATGGCGCTCAGGTCATCATTGCCTGGCAAAACCAAGACAAAATCAACGAACTAAAGGACGGTGCAGGCGAGGACTTGCCCTTGGCGGTCATCCTTACCTCGGCTGTGGTTTTTGCAACCTCTGGCTTTTTCCTCTGGAAAGAACGTAATGAATAGAAATTGGAAATTAAGAAATTGGAAATTGAGCAGCTCGTCAATCCTCCAATTTCCCAATTTCCCAATTTCCCAATTTCCATCATCGTGAACCTCTCACCCACCCTCATCCTCGGCATCATCATCGCCTATTTTGCGATGCTCATTGGCATCTCGTGGTATACCAGCCGCAAGGCCGATACCTCCGATTTTTTCAATGCAGGGCGGCAAAGCAGTTGGTGGATCATTGCCATCGGCATGATAGGCACCTCCATTTCGGGCGTCACTTTCATCAGCGTGCCGGGCTACGTCAACTCCTCGGCCATGAGCTATATGCAGGTGGTGCTGGGGTACATGGTTGGATACACGGTCATCGCCCTCGTGCTGCTGCCGATGTACTACAAGCTCCATTTGGTGTCCATCTATGGCTATTTGGAACAGCGGTTTGGGCCAGTTTCGCATAAAACAGGCTCGGCCTTCTTCCTGCTGAGCCGCACGGTGGGTTCTTCACTGCGCTTGTTCTTGATGGCCAAAGTGCTGCACGCCTTCGTCATCGAACCCATTTTCCATATCCCGTTCTTCGTAACGGTGCTGGTGACCATCCTGCTCATTTTCACCTATACCTATAAAGGTGGCGTGAAGACCATCATCTGGACCGACACCCTCCAGACGCTGTTCCTCATCAGCTCCCTCGTGCTCACCATCGTGCTGGTGGGCCAACACATGAACCTTGGCATCGGCGAACTCATCAGCACCGTGACCAACGACGAGCGCTCGCAAATCTTCTTCTTCGAAGGTGGCTGGAGCGACCCCAAGAACTTCTTCAAGCAGTTCACCGCCGGAGCCTTCATCGCCATCGTGATGAGCGGGCTCGACCAAGACATCATGCAGAAAATCCTCACGGTGAAGACCCTCAAGGGCGCACAGGTCAACATCTTCTCCTATTCCAGCTTGCTGGTGCTGATGAACCTCATGTTTATGGCGCTTGGCGTGCTGCTGTTCATTTATGCTGCGCAAAGCGGCATCGAAATCCCCACGAAGGAAGTCACCAAATTCGCTGAGGGCGTGGCCAGCGTGGTCACGGTGCCCGATACCGACCTTCTCTTCCCGACCATCGCCTTCCAGTATGCTCCGGCAGCGGTGGGCATCCTGTTCATCCTCGGCATCACCGCCAGCAGCTATGCCAGTGCCGACTCAGCGCTCACTTCGCTCACCACGGCCTGGTGCATTGACTTCCTTGGCTTCGGCAAAACGGAGGTGAACACCCCCGGCAATGCCCGCACCCGCCGCTGGGTACACGTCGCTTTTTCCGCCATCTTTTTTGTGCTGATAATGGTGTTTCACGTCGCCGCCACGGGCGAGGTCATCAAGCTCGTCTTCGATTCGGCGAGCATCACCTACGGGCCGCTGCTGGGCTTGTTTGCCTTCGGCTTCTACACCAAGCGACAGATTGCTGACCGCCATTCCTTGGTCGTCTGCTTGGCTTCCGTGCTGATTACGGGCGCCGTCTATCTCTACAACGGCTATTTCGGCTACCCGATTTTCGGCTACAAATTCGGCTTCGAACTGTTGGTGCTGAACGGGCTGCTGACGTTCTTGGGGTTGTGGGGGATTTCAAGGAAGGGAGAGGGGTAATTAAGAGCAAGGACGCTAAGGCGCAAGGACGCAAAGTTGACAACAATTCTTTGTGCCCTTGCGTCTTAGCGTCTTTGTGTTCACAACCCATCAAACGCCGCCAACGCCTCCCGCACCCAATCCGGTATTTCAATGGTGGCCCTCGTTTTCATGTCAAACATAATCTGCGTGGTGTGCCCAGTGGCATGCACCGTCACCTGCTCCCCCTTTTTCGTGGTAACGGCATATTCCAGCACGAAGCTCTTGTTGCCGATTTTGGAAGTTCGAATGCTTACCGACGCCTCGTCGGCCGTCAGCACCAGTTCCTTGTGAAAATTGGCGGTCACGTTGCCGATCAAGAACATGTCCTTCCGCCAATCCCAACCGGGGCAGGCGTGCAGCATGAAATGCCCCCGCACGATTTCAAAATAGGTGATGTAAACGGCATTGTTCACATGCCCCAGCGGGTCTAAATCGCTCCATCTTATCTGTATCGGTAGGCTGAAATTGAAGTTGTCGAGTTTCATGTTGCTGATTGTTTTTGGGCAATATTAGGACTTGATTTTCCATCTCCCAAGAATTCTTCTGATTTTACAGCAGGATGGGAGGCTGGATACAAGTCAGGCTCGAAAGGCAGGGGTTGGCAACTGTGATGGGCTTGGCCTTTGTTTGACTCGTGAAGATTTGTATGGGGTTATTTTTAAATTGAACAACCGTATCAACGCAGTGCCGACGTTTAAAACCCACTCCCCGGCAGCCACCACCACCGACCAAGCGCCGTCAACCAATCTTATAATCGTATGCGAAAATCAACAGGTAAGCATCGGGTGTTCACTTGTCGTTTTCAAGGGTCATTCTCAAAGTAAAAGTGTTCAAATGTTGTTGGCTTTGGTGCGTGCACGGCAAGGCGGAGAAGCGATATTGGGAAGCACAAAAAATATGGCCTTGGCGCTATTTACGGAACGGCAGAAAAGGCGAGCAAACGGTAGATTTCATTTACGGAACGGTAGATAGCGGGTGAGCGGGTGAGAGAAATGAGAGCATGAGAGATGTGGGCCTCTCACGCTCTCAAGCTCTCACCCGCTCACCTTCTCACTTCTCTCACCCGCTCACTTTCTCACCCGCTCACTTCTTTCCCCTGACCGATTCCTTGATGGTATAGCGTAGGAGCACGCTGAAGGCCAGGCTGACATCGGGCGATTTGTAGGTCCGTTTGCCGCCAGCCTGTCCGGCTTTTGGTAGGGTGGGGTTGTTCTGGCTCACCTTTCCGAAGTCGCCCACGAGTGCATTGGGGATGGCTTTGAAGTCAAGTATCAGCTTCTTGGACAGCGCAAAGGAGAAGGTGGGGATGACGGAAAAGTCCAGGGCCAGTATCGTGGCGTTGACGGGGTATTCCTGGCTGGAAAGCGGGGTCCTTTTTACCCAATAGAGCGAGGGTTCGAGGCCACCGCTCAGGCCGAAGCGGAACTTGGCCTTTTCGTCCCCGAAATACTTGCCGTATTCGTAGCGGAAGGCAAAGACGAAGGATTGCTCCTCATAGCCGTATCGTGACACGGTGGCGGGATTGCCAAGGGTGTCCCGACCGAGATAGGAGACGAAATTGGATGATTTTTGGGCGGATAACCTCGTCAAAGTGACTTCATGGAACGCCCCGCTTGGCTTCTTCACCTGTATGCTCGCCCCGATGCCCAGTACCTGCGAGGGGAAATGGTTGGTATGCACCCTTTCCAGCTCAATCGTGTCGCCATCTTCGATGGTGAAGGTGCCTGAGCTTGGGGTGAGGTATTTCAGGATTAAATCGCCGTACCGGGCGTCGTAGGGCGAAAAAAAACGGTACGGCTTCAGGGCCGGGTAGTAGTTGATGGCGGTTGACACATGGATGGAGGGGGATTTGTCGTATTTCTTGACCTGGGCGTGGCAAAGCAGGGGCAGCAGGGCAGAGAGGACGCTAAGGAGCATGATTTTTTTCATGGAGAGAGAGAAGAGAAAGACCCTTTCCACAGATTTGTGTAAACGTGAATTTTCACCATGTAAGTCAAAGGCGGCAACGGTCGCCAAAGATAACCAAAAATTGCTGGAGGATAAGCCCCCAGTTTTTTATGGGCATGGTCCACTTTCGCTCAATGTTT
>JANPLH010000397.1:0-1040 GCA_031426435.1 Saprospiraceae bacterium
GCCAACTTTAAATCACCGCCTTCTTTTAAAGAAATTCAGCAACGCCGTCACATAATTATCGTCCGTGCGGATGCTCATATAGTCCGTGCCGCTGCGGGCAAAGGTGGTCTTGAAATAATTGAAATTGTCCTTGAACCAAAGGGCATACTTCGCCCGAAGCTGCGGCGAGGAGGTGTCCAACCAAGTCAGGTCGCCCGACTCGGCATCCTTGGCCTGTATGAGGCCGACGTCCGGCAGCGCTTGTTCTTTTGGGTCAAACAAATGCACCCCGATGAGGTCATGTCGGCGGCTGGCGATGCGCAATGGGGCCTCGTAGCCACGGCTCATGAAGTCGGACAGCACGAAACCGATGCAGCGTTTTTTGATGACATTGTTGAAATAGCGGAGCGCCTGGCCGAGGTCAGTGCCGTGGCTATTTGGCTGAAAATCAATCAGTTCCCGGATGATGCGCAGGATATGCGAGCGGCCTTTTTTCGGCGGGATGAACTTCTCGATTTTATCGCTGAAAAGGATGACGCCAACCTTATCGTTGTTCTGGATGGCGCTGAACGACAGCACCGCCGAAATCTCGGTGATGATGCCTGATTTCAATTGGTTCACCGTGCCGAAATAGGCGCTTTGGCTCACGTCAATGAGCAGCATCACCGTCAGTTCCCGCTCTTCTTCGAAGATTTTGACATGCGGCGTATTGGTGCGGGCGGTCACGTTCCAGTCAATGCTGCGCACATCGTCGCCGTACTGGTAGCCCCGCACCTCGCTGAACGACATGCCCCGGCCCTTGAAGGCAGAGTGGTACTCGCCGGAGAACATCTGCTTGCTCAGGCCCTTCGTCTTGATTTCAATCTTGCGTACTTTTTGGAGGAGTTCGGTGGTATCCATAATTGAAGTAAAAAGAAAGTAGACCCTTTCCACAGATTTGTGTAAACGTGAATTTTCACCATGTAAGTCAAAGGCGGCAACGGTCGCCAAAGATAACCAAAAATTGCTGGAGGATAAGCCCCCAGTTTTTTATGGGCATGGTCCACTTTCGCTCAATGTTT
>JANPLH010000398.1:0-2668 GCA_031426435.1 Saprospiraceae bacterium
GTGATGATGAAAACCTGCACGTCGTTTTCGGAGAGCGTGCTCAGGATAGCCTGCAAATATTGCAGCGAAAACGCCCCGGCGCCATACACGGCGGGCGGCGAGTCGTAACTGAGCAGGTAGCCGAGGTTGAACTTCGTGACCCGCTCCACGTCGCCGTGCCCGCTGAAATAGATGAACGCCCGGTCGCCAGGCTTGCTGGCCTCGATGAGCCAGTCGAGGTTGACTATCATCTGGGCGGTGGTCGCCTTCTGGTTGACTAGCAAACGGATGCTCGAATCGGGCAGGGCAAGCCCCTCGGAAGAGCGGAGCCAATCGGCGAAGGCTTGGGCGTCCCGGTCGGCAAAGCGCAGGTCGGGGATGAGCGGCTCCCTGTAGTCGGAAATGCCGATGACGACGGCGCGAGTGGTGCCACTGTTTAAATCCAAATTTTGGGCAAAAAGGCTTGATGACAAAAATGGGGCGAGCAATGGCGCAAGGCAGGCGAGTATTGTTTTCATTGTTTTCTATTTTGGACTAAAGGTAGCAAAATCAGCTTTTTACCATCATAAAAAAACCTCACCCAGTTTTGGCCGGGTGAGGAACTAAATCACTGCTTTTTCTCTCGAAATATGACTTTGCGTAGCGACAGGGTTTAATGAAAAAACGAGGTTGGTTTTTTCGGGTACCCTTCGCTTCCAATGGTTGTTTTCATTTGGTCACAGCGATTCAGTCTTTTTAGTTGTTATCACCGCCTCCAGAATTTGGCAGCCTTACCGTCCGGGTCATCTGCAACCCATCTGACAACCGCATGACCCTCAATTTGGCATATTGTCCAGAAATGCACTCTTGGTTCATTTGGTGTCCGCCGTGGCTGCCGTCTATTTCCCATAAAAAGGCGTAGTTGTTGGATTTGTCAATTGAAACATAAAGGGAAGTGCCTCCGGCAAAACAAGTGACCGATTTAATATCGAAGTAAAATCCCTTGTTTATTTTATTCATGTTTTTTTGAGCAAATGGCTGCTTTGTCATGCTTTGGGCGCTGCTATTATTGGTGAATAAAACAATGATGGATAACAGGCCGATAATCATTGCGAAGCTGGATTTCATTGACTTTTTCATAAGGCATTTCTTTTTTAACGGTTTTAAAAATTTGTTCCTTTCATGCTCATATATACCGTGGATAATTCGTGGTTATCAGTGGAGAGAAATTATTTAAAAAAAAACGGTTTGCTGGACTCGACCAGCAAACCGTTCTTGATAATTGGGAATGTTCGTTCATCCCTGATAGGTTCCCGATGACAATCTGGAAGCCTATTGACGAAACTACTTGTTCGTCGCATCGCCACCAGGGCAAGTTGCGTTCAGCTTGGCTATCAGGGTCATGGATTTGCCCGTGGCCAATTGCGTCACCCGAACCCTGGCCTCCTTGCCGCAGGCACATTGGATACTAGGCAAGTGCCCGCCTTTGCCACCGTCAATTTCCCAGAGATAACTGAACTCCCTGCTACCTTCGCCATAGCCCGGAAGCAGCACCTCGAGGTTCGTGCCTCCAGCAAAGCAAGGGCTTTGCAGAATCCTGGCTGTGAAGTCAACGGCATCGCATTCTTTGCAGGTGATGTCAGTAACGGGTTTGCAGTTGCCCTTGTCAGGCTGCACGACCACCGTTGCGGCTATGGTCACCTTCGAGGTACGCTCCGTACATTCCACGCAGATATGCTGGGTGGTACACGTGTTGTTGGCATCGGCCTTCAATCGTTTTTCCGCTGCTGGAAGCGCTGCGTCGCAATAGGTGACCTTTACGGTAGTGGGAGTGGTAGCTTTTTGCGCCGAAACAGTAATGGCAATGCCACCTGTAAGCAACATTACCAATAAGATAGTTTTACCAAAAATCATTTTCATAATTGTTATTTAAAAAGTGAAATAATCATTTTCAATTAAATGCAAACAAAGCAGCTATAAGACTGCAAACCATTCCCATTATTTACTTGCAGGAATTTTCCATTTTCCATTCCTATTGCCCCAAATTAAAGCTCGCCCCCAAGAATAGCCCCAGCGCATATTTGCCCGTCGTGGGGATGTCCCCAAAATTGGTATCGAACACGTCGCCGACCTCATAGCCTTTGGCAAGCCGATGCACCCTGCCGCCCTTTATCCCAGCGGAGATGACCAATTTTTGCGCAGCACCCAACATGAGACTGGGTCCCATGAAGAACTCTACACTTTGACCGTCGCCAGCGGAAAGCATCGGAAAACCCGCCCCGAAAGTACCACCCAATGTTGCCTTTGAGCCCCGGTACCCGTGAAAATGCAGGAAGGTGGTCAAGGAAGGTGTAAAGACCCCATCGTCTTCGCCAACAATGACGCCGTTGTTGACAGAATAAGACTGCCCCGGCTCAAAGAACTGCCCAAAACTCAAGCCAGCACTAGCATTTACTTTCAAGCCGCCTCTTATTTCGAGGCGCAGGTTGCGGGCTTTCACCAGTTCAGGCTCGTCAATATCGTCCGTTTTTCGCTGGAGCTTGATGGCGAGGTTCACTTGGTCGGCGGTCGGTTGGATGGTGGTATGGTAGGTGAAATCGTTGGAAATCACCTCTGCCAATTCCAGTTGCAGCTCGGCCATTTCCTGCACTGAGGGCAGTTCGCCGAGGCTGGTGGGCTTGGCGGTGAAGTCCTTAAGTTTGTCCCGCAC
>JANPLH010000399.1:0-2796 GCA_031426435.1 Saprospiraceae bacterium
TCGCACGAAAAACATTATCACACACGGCAGGTCTGGTAAAGTGGCCGTGGTCATTTCCCGCACAGGAGAACCATTGGATAGTCATGGCATGACAGCATTCGTGGTGGAGCGGGGCACCCCTGGGTTCTCAGGCGGAAAGAAGGAAAACAAACTCGGAATGAGGGCCAGCGAAACCGCAGAGATGGTCTTCGACAATTGCAGGATACCCAATAGCCAGGTGCTTGGAGCTGTGGGGGATGGATTCGTGCAATCCCTGAAAATTTTGGACGGTGGTCGAATCTCCATTGCCGCCCTATCAGTAGCTATTGCCAAAGGAGCTTACGAAGCCGCCGTGAAGTACGCCCAAGAGCGGGAACAGTTCGGTAAGCCCATTTCCAGTTTTCAGGCTATTAGTTTCAAATTGGCTGATATGGCCACAAAAATTGATGCAGCCGAATTGCTCACGAGGCAGGCAGGTGCCCTAAAGGATACTGGTAAAAAATGTACCAGAGAATCTGCTATGGCCAAATATTATGCCTCCGAAATTGCCTGTCAAGTTGCGAATGAGGCCGTTCAAGTTTTCGGTGGGTACGGCTATGTAAAAGACTTTCCTGTTGAAAAATTTTACAGGGATGCCAAGCTTTGCACCATTGGGGAAGGCACCAGCGAAATACAGAAAGTCGTAATTGCGAGGGACATTTTGAAGTAAAATGTCATCGGTGGAACCTTGCCCGATAGCCGAAAAAGTAAGTCATTGAAAGACCAGTAAAAATGAAAGGGTCGTTCTTCTTGGGATTTCCGTTGTAGCTTACCCCATCCAAGTAATCATTGAAAGTGATGCGCCACCCAGCTTCTAAAGTTACAATATACAATTCACTAAAATCATATCGAAGGCCCGCTACAACAGGTAAGCTCAAGGCTGTTGTTTTCCGTTGCGCCTCTGGGAATAAGTCAATGTCTTGCGGATTTTCAACTTTCACCCTTGGATTAAAATTTGCAAAGCCCGCCCCCACTCCAACATAGGGTGAAAGTTGGGGTCTAAACAATCCCGCATTGTCTTCCCGTGGTCTGCCCCAAGGATGGTACTCAGCCACCGCAGTTAATTCAACGATGAAGGATTCGTAACTCCATCCCCGATTAAATAGCCCCAGGTCTTTGGCATTTTTATCTGTTCCTGTAATTTTCCCGTAAATGACATGGCCTCGAACTTTCCATTTGTCGCCAAAATGGTAACGTAGCAAACCGCCAAAGGCAGGGTTAATCTCTCTGATTTCAAAAATATCGTTTTCAGAGAGGTCTCCTTGATAGACGACTACACCAAGAAAAATCCCAGCTTCGAGGGGTGATTGGGCTTGTACCCTGCCAAAAAACAAGAGAAGGAGAAAAGGAAGGATGATTTGTTTCATTAGGGAAGTGTTTGTACTTAGGTTTAGGATTTGAAAATGGCCTTGTAACATTCAGTTTTCTCACCTATTTTTTGAGCTTGAAGTTGCAAAGTTGGCTGAATCCTTGTCCAAAAGTATGAAGTCGGTGTTAATTTTTCTAAAAGTGACGTAAAAATTTTGTGGGCTTGTTTATGTTTGCACTGCTTTTTAGGCACCCCGCCCACAAATCCAATTCTGGAAACAAACTACTGGTTTTATTCCAATTACAGACAATTAGAAAAAAGGTCAGATTTTATGAGTTCTATTGTAGCATCCCGCAGTGTGAGCAATTTATTTTCAATAAAACCTTAATCACAAACAACTAAATAAACAATCTTATATAAAAATAAATGCTTTGATGGCATTTATTGGACTTTGAAGTCATTCTAAGTCATAAGTCCTCATTTGCTTTTTTGAACAAACACAATTATTAGACATGAAAAAATTGAATTTGAAATTAAAAATTGGGTTAATCTTTTTGGGTACCATTATGGGAACTAATAGCTTTGGGCAAGCAAGTTTGCCACTTTCAAGGTCAGATTGGGGTTCAACACCTACTGGTTGGACAGACAGCGGTACAACTACTTATGGTACCAATTGCGACAATACAAGCCAAACAAACGGAAGTGGTAAATTAGACAATTCTGGGGACTTCTACACAGTAAATTTTTCAGGTACGCCTGGAACACTGTCATTGAATATTAAAGGCGAGGGAACATCAGGCAGCTATACATTTCGGATACAAGAATCAAATAACGGTTCCTCTTGGTCTAATCTTGAAACATTCAACTCTTCAAACCAACTACCTACAAGTAATTGTATTGCAAAAAATTATACATTAGGTTCTACTAGCTCATATGTTAGATTGTTCTTTGAAGTTAAAGCTACTGGTAACGTTAGAGTGGACGATGTAAGCATTACAGCAGGTTGCACAGCTCCTTCATCACAAGCCACAAACTTTTCAGCTACCAATATCCAAACAACTCAAATGCAAGCCAATTGGACAAGGGGCAATGGCGATAATGTTCTCGTTATTGCAAGGCAAGGGAGTGCAGTGGCTACAGACCCAACCAATGGCGTTAGTTACACTGCAAATGCCGCTTATGGCTCAGGTAACGCTATTGGAACTGGGTTCGTTGTTTACAATGGCTCGGGAACTAATGTCGTTGTTACTAGCTTAGCAGCAAGCACTACCTACCACTATGCTATTTATGAGTTCAATTCAGCTGACTATTGCTACAACCTTACACAACTTACGGGAAGTGCTACAACGGCAGCTCCTCCTGCAACTGTAACGCACACAGGTACCTCACCTGCATCTTCTAATGTTCAGCAAGGGACAATAAACACAGTACTTTACAGCAACCAAGTGACTGTGGCTACTGCTGCTGCC
>JANPLH010000400.1:0-6458 GCA_031426435.1 Saprospiraceae bacterium
TCGGGTTGATGAGCCACTCTGGTTTGTAGTTCGGCAGCTTGTCCATCTTGTTGCAGGCGACGAGCAGTTCCAGGCCCTCCCGTTGCAGGCTGGCCACGTCGGCCAGCACTTCGTCTATCTTGGTTTCCACTACGTCAAAGACATAGACCAGCAGGGCGGCCTGCCCAATTTTTTCCATCGTTTTTTCTACGCCGATGGCTTCTATCTGGTCTTGCGCCTCCCGGATGCCCGCCGTGTCTATCAGCCGGAACTCGACGCTTGCCCCCATGGGGCCTTGGATATTGAGCACCTCCTCTACCGTGTCCCTCGTGGTGCCAGCAATTTCACTGACGATGGCCCTATCCTCATTCAACAGGGCGTTGAGCAAGGTGCTCTTCCCGGCATTCGGGCGACCAGCTATGACGGTAGGGACGCCTGTTTTCAGCACATTGCCCAATTTAAAGGATTGAAGGAGCGAATGGATGAAGGATTGAATCTTTTGCACCGTGGCCTTGAGTTGTCCCCGGTTGGCGAACTCCACGTCCTCCTCGGCGAAGTCCAGCTCCAGTTCTATCAGGCTGGCGAAGTTGACCAGGTCTTCCCGCAGCCGCTGTATCTCGTGGCTGAACCCGCCCCGCATTTGCCGCATGGCAACATAATGGCTGCCCTCGCTGGTACTGGCAATAAGGTCGGCGACGGCCTCGGCTTGCGAGAGGTCCATTTTGCCGTTAAGGAATGCCCGCAGCGTGAACTCACCGGGCTGCGCCAAACGGGCACCTTTTTCAATGAAAAGCGCTATGATTTTTTGCAGAATAAAAGGCGAGCCATGGCAGGAAACCTCGGCGGTGGTTTCGCCCGTATAGGATTTAGGGCCTTTGAATACAGCGACCAGCACCTCGTCCAATATCTTCCCGTCGTCGTCATTTATGGTGCCAAAATGGAGGGTATGGCTCGGCTGCTCCATTAGGTTTTTGCCCTTAAAAACCGAAGTGACGATGAACAGCGCCGCCCTGCCGCTCAGCCGGATGACGCCGATGGCCCCCACGCCGGGCGGGGTGGCTAGTGCGACGATGGTATCCGTTAGGTTGTGTTTGGTATAATTCATTATTGGCCATTGAGCCATTGGAAAATTGATCGTTAGTCACTGGCAAAAGAAACTCCAATGGCTAGAGAGCAACAACTAATGACTGGAAAGTATTTTGAACTCCCGTTTCCAGTTAGATCCATCCCTTGAAAACTCAATCATGTACTGCTTT
Organism: Saprospiraceae bacterium; assembly: GCA_031426435.1. GTDB lineage: Bacteria > Bacteroidota > Bacteroidia > Chitinophagales > Saprospiraceae > UBA6168. The sequence continues at coordinate 1,236 of JANPLH010000400.1, forward strand.
GCATTTGCAGGTAGCACAAAGGTCAATTCATCCGTAATGGTCGTATTGCTTGAATAATAACCCAACAAGTCCTTTTGGTGGGTAGGCCCGATGGGGTTCCCATCAACATAGACACGGGGTATTGCCCGGAAGCAACTTCCCGCATTATTTCGGCAAGTAAGAATGTATTGAATGATGAGTTGCACTTCCTTATCAGAATACTTCGTTGCCATCACTTCCCGGATGTCGTATTGAAAATCAAGGAAATTGAACTTTCTGCGGTAGTTTGGGAAGTCCACTTTCAATTCGTCGCCTGGTGTGCCAGAAGGGTCAGGTTCGGTTGACTTATCTTCAGGAACGGCATCTTTGGAATGGGCTATGTCATTGGTTTGCTTAGTATTTTCAGAATGGTTGATGCCGCAAGATTTTGCGAAGAAAAGCCCTGCCAAAACTCCGGCTACCAACAAACCGACTATAAACAGGTACTTTCCAAAGCCGCCATTATTGCTCGGTGCGCTCACCGTTTTTTGTACCATGACCTTATCCGGCTTGGGTTGCTGCAATTCATGGTCGAGTGGGCTGCCGTCGGCGATGTCTAAAATCTGATGGGCAATGGTTGCTTTCTGCCGGGCCAAGTCTTCCGGAGCAATCATGCCTGAGAAGTTCTGCTCTTCGAGCAATGCAAGTTTGCCTTTCAGCACCAGCAGGGTATTTTGTTTCCGCTGGTTTTGTGTTTGCGCTTGCGCAATAAGCATGTCCAGTGCCTCGTCCAACTTGAAGTCGGTCACAAGCTCCTTCACGCTGGCCTCAATATTGTTTTCCATATTTTTTCAGAATTTAAAGCAAGGTATAGCTAATTTTGAATTTTGATACCTGCATGGTTTAGTAGGTATAGCATGGTTTAGCATTGACACATCCATGAAACCATGAGTCAATGAAACCATGAGTCCATGCCAAACATAGACATCCGCACCACGCAAAACGTCACCATCGAGTACGAACTGGCCCCGCTCCGTGACCGGTTCTTTGCTTTTTTGATTGACTTCGTGATATACCTCGTCGCCATGCTGATATTCTGGTGGATAGTGGTGTCCATCGTCGGTGATGCCATCACGGGTTGGGGCGGAGCCTTCATCAGCATGTCTTTTTCGATAGGGCTGCTGTTTTACCACCTCGGCTCCGAGCTGTTCGGCTCCGGCCAGAGCCTCGGCAAACGGGCGCTGAACATCCGGGTCGTGCGCCTGGACGGGCTGGAACCTGGCCTCGGCGAATACCTGTTGCGCAGCATCCTGCTCATGCTCGATTTCACCTTTTCCTTGGGAGCGCTCGGCGGCATCCTCATTGGCTCCACCTACAAGCACCAGCGCCTCGGCGACCTCGCCGCCAACACGACCGTTGTGCGCAACACGGGCCAGTTGGCCTTCCGCCTGAACGACATCCTGAAAATCAACACTTTGGAAAACTATGAGCCGAAGTACCCCGCCGTGCGACAGATGACTGAGGCAGATATGCTGCTCATCAAGAACTTGCTGGGGCGCTACCAACAATGGCAAAACCACGCCCATGTCTCGGCCATCAAGGAGACCACTGCCCATATTTGCCAACAACTAAACATTGAGGAACCCAAGGGCAACCAAGTGGAGTTCTTGAAAACTTTGATTCGGGACTATATCGTGCTGACCCGGTAAGGAACGTGTCCGCAATAAGGATTTTTTAGGTTAACGATAAAATGCCGTGGCGACTTTGGTAGCTGCGGCATTTTTTGTTTTAGAACCTTTTAAAACTATCGTTTCTTCATAGGATAGTTATGTGGTCATTTTTTACCTTCGCCCCGCAGCCGCAAGCTGTAAATCTAAAAAATTGACCTCCTGATTAATGATTGTCAGCGTGGCATTTCTCCCGAAAAGTATCGTTGAGCGTGACTTTGCGAAAGCGTTGCGACATTTTTAGGGAATACATTTGCCTGACTTTTCACAACAAAACCCAGCTATCAAATGCTATCATCAGCCACCACCCAACCGACCCTGAGGTTCCAGTTCAAGACCTTTGAAAAGATACCTGTAAAGATTTGGGAAGACAGCCGGGAAGCCTCCATCCACGTTGCCCGCAGCATTGCCTTGGCCATCCGGCAAAAGCAGCAGGATGGCGAGAAAATCGTGCTGGGCCTGGCCACTGGCTCATCCCCCATTCAGGTTTATCGGGAGTTGGTGCGGTTGTACCAAGAAGAAAACCTCAGCTTTTACAACGTCGTAACCTTCAACCTCGACGAATATTACCCGATGGAAAAAGAGGCCGTGCAGAGCTACTGGCGCTTCATGCACGACCACCTGTTCGACCACGTGGACGTTCCGAAGGAAAACATCCACATCCCGGACGGCACCGTTCCGATGGAAAAGGCACAGGAATATTGCTCCTGGTACGAAAAGCAAATAAACCTGCATGGCGGCATTGATATTCAACTGCTCGGTATTGGCCGAACAGGCCACGTCGGCTTCAACGAGCCTGGCTCCTGGGAAAACTCCCTCACCCGCATGGTGCGCCTCGACGGCCTCACCCGCCGGGACGCCATCAAGGACTTTGGCCAAGAAGAAGCCGTGCCGACACGTGCCATAACGATGGGCGTGGCCAGCATCATGAAGGCCCGCACGGTCTATCTTTTGGCCTGGGGCCAACACAAGGCGCCCACCATTGCCAAGGCATTGGAAGGCGATGTTTCTACGGCTATTCCCGCCACGTTTTTGCAGAAGCACCCCAACGTGAAGGTGATTTTGGACAAAGCCGCTGCTGAGCAACTCACCCGAATGTGTGCCCCTTGGCTCTGTGGTGTGTGCAACTGGACGGAGGAACTGGCCTGCCAAGCCGTCACTTGGGTCAGCCAGCAAACGGGCAAGCCCATCCTCAAACTGACCAATGAGGACTACAACGAACACGGCCTCAGTGAGCTCATACTGGAGGCCAACGGTGCCTACGAAATCAATATCAAGATTTTCAACCGCTTGCAGCATACCATCACCGGCTGGCCCGGCGGCAAGCCAAATGCCGATGACACGACCCGGCCAGAGCGGGCCACCCCCGCCAAGAAGCGCTGCATCATCTTCTCGCCGCACCCCGACGACGACGTGATTTCGATGGGCGGCACCTTCATGCGCCTCGTTGACCAAGGCCACGAGGTGCATGTGGCGTACCAAACGAGCGGCAATATCGCCGTGCACGACCACGATGCCCGCCGCTATGCGGAGTTCCTGCTGGAGTTCGGCGATGCACACGGCCTGATTGATGCCGACAGCGAAAAGCGCTACAAGAAAATACTCAAGTTCCTGAAAACGAAGCGGCAGGGCGAGGCGGACATCCCGGAAGTGCGGGCCATCAAGGGCCTCATCCGCCGGGGCGAGGCCAGGGCAGGTGCCCGATACAGCGGCCTCACCGACGACAAAATCCACTTCCTCGACATGCCTTTTTATGAAACGGGCAAAGTGCGAAAGGGCGACATCACCGAGGCTGACATAGACGTGGTGGCCGCCTTGATAGACAAGGTGCAGCCGCACCAGATTTACGCCGCTGGCGATCTCGCCGACCCGCATGGTACGCACCGGGTCTGCTTGAATGCCATTTTTGCTGCATTTGAAAAGCTGAAGGACAAAAAATGGATGAAAGACTGCTGGCTATGGCTCTACCGGGGCGCCTGGCACGAGTTCCCCATCCACGAGATTGACATGGCTGTGCCCATGTCGCCCGACCAAGTGGCCCGCAAGCAGAAGGCCATCTTCATGCACCAGTCGCAAAAGGACAGCGCCCCCTTCCCCGGTGAAGACGAGCGGGAGTTCTGGCAGCGTGCCAAGGAGCGGAACGCAGCCACGGCAGCGCTTTACCGGAGCCTCGGCTTGGCAGAATACGAGGCGATGGAGGCGTTTGCGAGGTGGAGGTTTGATTGGCAGTGATTCCAGTTGGCAATCCTAAAGGCTGCTAAATGCAAATTTGCCGTCTATTATGACTGAACCCTTTATTGTTGGCTCCCGCAGAATTGAATAAATGCACCCAATGAGGTTCACTCTGCTATTTTCACTTTTTTGCTGCGCAACCTTGCCGCTGTCAGCCCAGCAAACCGACTTCGCCATTATCGCCTACTATGCCGGCGACGACAAGGCAATTGACGCCTACCCGGTCGAAAAACTGACCCATATCATTTACAGCTTTTGCCATTTGAAGGGCAACCAATTGGCCGTGGACAATGCGCAGGACAGCCTGACGATTCGGCATCTCGTGGGGCTAAAAGCACGAAATCCAAACTTGAAGGTTTACTTGTCATTGGGCGGTTGGGGTGGCTGCAAGCCCTGCTCAGCCGTGTTTGCCAGCAAAAAAGGCAGAAAGGAATTTGCTAAATCTGTCAAGGCGCTCCTCAAAACCTACCGTGCTGATGGCCTCGACCTCGACTGGGAGTACCCGGCCATCGAAGGGCACCCCGGCCATCCCTGGATGCCGAAGGACCGCCCCAACTTCACGGATTTGGTTCGGTTGCTGCGCAAAGAGCTGGGTTCGGGCTATGAGTTGAGCTTTGCCGCAGGTGGCTTCACTAAGTTTTTGGAGGAGTCCGTCGAATGGCAAAAGGTGATGCCGCTGCTCAATTATGTGAACGTAATGAGCTACGACCTCGTGAATGGGTACAGCACGGTGACGGGCCACCACACGCCACTTTTTTCCAACAACGAACAACTGGAATCCACGGACCATGCGGTGCAATTCCTCGATTCTATTGGGGTTCCGATGAAGAAGGTCATCATCGGTGCAGCATTTTACGGCAGGGTTTGGGAGAATGTGGCCAATGTCAACAATGGCCTTTACCAGTCGGGTAGGTTCAAGCGGGGCGTTTCATACAGTGCTTTGGAAAATTATAAGCTGGAAAATCCCGGCTTTCAAAGCTATTGGGACGATGTTGCGCAAGCACCCTATTTGTACAACGCACAAGCACAGTTGTTCCTCACCTATGACAATGAGTTGTCGGTTTCCTTGAAAACAAAATATGCGAAGCAAAAAGGGCTGGGCGGCATCATGTTTTGGCAATTGGCCGAAGATGTGGCTCCCGGCAGCAAAGCCAATATCTTATTGACAATAGTCCGTGCAGTTTAAGCCCGGAAATTTGGTGAATTAAAAAAGGTCGTGAAGTTTTGCGTTGCGACACCAAAACTCACGACCTATGGACAGTACCCAATGGATACTGGCGTCAATATTCGAAAGAATGGACGGCGC
>JANPLH010000401.1:0-2166 GCA_031426435.1 Saprospiraceae bacterium
GCAAACATTCCGAATCCAACAATGTGCTTCGGAATGTTCTGCGCTATTTTCAGTGAATGTCAATTTTCAAAGCAACTCAGTACCCGCATCCGACCGCACCTGCGGCAAGGCCCAATGCCGCTAGTAAAATGTACAGGACAACCCCCACGCCGAAACCGATTGCCGCAAACTTGCAGACATCGTTGGCGGATTTAGGCTTTTCTTGTTTCCAGACGAAGTAAAGTATCAATCCCACAATAGGAAAACAGAACGACACGATTTTTATTACCGTATCAGCGCCGGGGTCATTGCCTGGGCCGCCTGATGGGTGTGGAGGTGGCGGCGGCGGCGGTGTGCCAAAGGCATTGCCACCAGTAGCGCCAGTGGGTTTGAGTGTAGCGCCACAGCCTACGCAAAAGCCAGCCGTTTCGCTGTTTTGAGAACCGCATTTTGGACAAAACATAAGCTTCTCGATTTTTAGTTGTTATGAAAAAAGGTTAATAATTCCGAGTTTTTCGATAGCCCAATCGCCCACAATGGCCACCAGCCCCATCTGTGCCATGCCCAGCAGGAAGCCCGTTGCCAGCCTGAGCCAATTGTTGCTTTGCCGCCAACCGTAAAGTTGGGTAATGCCGTCCACCCAGCAGGGTAGCATCAACAAAAATATCCATAGAAAATTCAAGTGCATGAATTTCAGCGCAAACAAGGGTAAAGTCAGGATACCCAGCGCCGTGCCTGTACATCGGGCGCAAACGGGGAACTGCTTTCCCTTCCAAAAAAACGAGCGCTCCGGTCTGCGGTGGCAGACGTTGAGTAATGATTCGTAGAGTTCCTTTTTCGTCATCATGCACCTTTAATTGCTCACTCCCCTCATTCTCTCACAAGCTGACCAGCGTTATTTTCGGCCCGCCCCCATTCTTCGGAAAAAAGACCCGCACAGTGCCGGGCATTTCGCCGTTGTCCACGGTTTTTTCGAGGGTATAAACGAACTCCTCGCCTTCATCCCGGTCCCTCAAGCTGCCTATGGCGGTGCGATTGGTGGACTGCGTCTTGACAAAACTGACTGGAATTTTATAGCTTCGAAACCGCTGGTGAGCGCTGTAAAAATTGTTCTGTTTGAAATGTGGCTGCATCATCTCTCCCTGTAGCAGGCTGCGGTGCAGGTAGGGTGCAGCCCGCCAAGCGGCATTTTCCACCTCATGCGTGGCAAGCAGCTTCATGAACTCTTCAACGAGCAGCCGTGCAACGTCATGGCCAGCTAAGCTTGGTGAATCTGAAGGCGACGGCGCACTTGCAATGGTTTGGTTTGCATGTGTAATCGGCCCGAAATTGAGCGTCACTGTTTGCTGTTGCTGTGGTTGTCTAAGAGGCTCAAGGGGTGGGGCAAAATTGGGAAGACCTCCATTCACCAGTTCTTCGATACGGAAAATGACCACGTCAAGCAGCGCACTTCGCACCTGCGCACGGGTCATGTCAATGGTTTCAATACTGATGATTTTCAGGCGATACTGGCGGTTGTGGTCGTTTAGGCGGCCCTTGTGTTGGAGGCACTCACTGTACAACACGGGGTCACGCCCCAGTAAGTAGCCAATGGCGAGGTCAAGCGATTCTTCGAGGTCGCCTTCGGCAATTTTGTTTTTCATCTGCTCGGCTATACTCATGACATATTTGCTTTCGGGATAAAATTAGTGATTTTGGCAGAATACGTTTTTTTTTATCAAAAAACCATGCGGCGAGCAGGTACTCGCCTCAAATTATAGCAGTTCATATTGGCACTGCCAAACGCTACCCGCATTAAGTTTTGAGAAAGCTAAAAATGAAATTTTCTTGTCTTCTAAAAAAATAACTATAATTGGGCTTTAAACAAAACACACCGAGCCGATGGTCGTAGTCACACACCCGGCAAGCTGTTAAATTTATTTTGAGAAACGCTCAAGGCACCCATTGCCGAAGGCAAAAAACACTCTACCAATATGGTAATCAAAATGATCAGCCTCATCCTCGGCGGGGGCGTTGGCTCCCGACTCTACCCGCTCACCGAGCAGCGCTCGAAACCCGCCGTGCCCATCGGGGGCAAGTACCGTTTGATTGACATCCCGATTTCCAACTGCCTCAACTCCGGCGTGCGCAGGATGTTCGTGCTCACACAGTTCAACTCGGCATCGCTCAACCAGCACATCAAGAACA
>JANPLH010000402.1:0-7598 GCA_031426435.1 Saprospiraceae bacterium
TAAACTCTTGCTTGAACTGTGGTTTTTTTCACAATTGAGTTTGTAGCTTTCTGGGAGGGTGGGAAGACTTGCCACAACGGATTGCAAACAGGCTAAATCTTCAAGGTTTGTGAGTTGGCACATTTGAAACAATGTACATGCTAAACCCAATCAGGGAAGGCTGAACATTTTAAGGTTGAGGCGGTTCTAAATTATATCCCCGATTACCGATTTTAACTAACAAAAGGAAGTAAATGGGTTAAAATGCCGTTTTCAACCTTGAAATTAACCCAAAAATTGGCATCATATTTTGGCCGTTTTCTTCCTTAAAATGATGTTGACCATGAAATCATTCTCAGCCTCCATCGCAAAATTGACATTTGTCGCCCTGCTACTCACTTGCTGCACAATGGCATTTTCACAAAGAACCACTATCTGGAAAGGCGGTACACCCGGCATGAACTCTGATTGGAACTGCCCCAGCAATTGGAGCACATACACAGTGCCTGATGAATTCTCCAATGTCATCATCAAAGACGTTTCATCGTCCACGCTGGCCGCACCTGAAATAAGCAAAGGAACAATAACTGTTAACTCCGTTTACATGGAAACCAACACATCGCTCCTCATAGGAAAAGGCGCCCAATTGAACATACTGGACAAATCCGGGAGCTATATTCCCGACTACCGACAGGTAAAAGGTACAGTATTCTTTCAGGAAGCAATTGGAGTTCAAGCATACAATGCCTCTACCGCATCAAATGAATAAGTGTGGATTGGCACTTGTTGCTGATAAAAACTTGGTAGTGAGCAAAAAAGCTGATAGGTTACCATGCCTATTTCAGTTTTGATGCAAAAGAATAGGGCTTGGCGTATCGTCAAGCCCTATTCTTTTGCAGAATTATGCCCCGCCCGTTCTTACCTCCGATTGTCCAATTTCATCCAATTTCAAACTTTGCCCCATGTGTTTGTTGGTAGCTTGGAAAAAAATCAGCACCATTGCCGACTTTTTCATCTAAAACATCATCTGACATGAGAAATTTGACTTTGGCTTTTTGCTTTTTGATTGGCGCAGTTTCCCTTTCGGCGCAGGAAATCTGGCTAGAGGCAGCCTTGAAAGGTGGCTTTGGCGCTTCGTTTTTGGTCAACAAAAACATCCTGAACGATGACACTTACAATTACCAAGTTGCTTCCGGCTACAATTATGGCGGCAAGATTGCCGTGAATTTTGGCCCGTTCAATGGGGTTTCGCTTGAAGGATTGATGGCCAAAGGTGCCCAGAAATGGGACTATTCCATCCCGGTCGTGGGCAATGACCGGGTGAATGAAATCTCTTGGAAAAGCATTGACGCCCTGCTGCTGTTCCGGCATATCAACAACCGGGTATATTTCGAGTTGGGGCCAAAATACTCCATCGTCCGCTCGGTGGAGCAGACGGACAGCGGGGTGGAACTGCAAAACGTGGCCAGCAATTACGAGAAGAACTATATCTCCGGTGTGTTGGGTTTTGGCGGTTATATAACTGGCACAGAGACCTTCTCCCTGGGCCTCGGCCTTCGCTTCCATTATGGTCTGACGGATTTCGTGAACGGTGACGGCCAGAAGGCAGGCTTCCCAAATCCCGTCAAATTGACTCCCTACGAATCAACGTCCAAGACCCGGCCTGCTTTGGCGGAATTCATGATTGAGTTCAATTTCGGCATTGGCCACTGGGCGCAGACTTCTTGCAGTGAGCGGATGAAGTTCTACAAGTCCGGCAGGTAGCCAAAATTAAGCAGTAGGAGCTAACTTGAAGTATCTTGTTGTCAACTTGACTTAATTTGTGAGGAGGATAGGACACAGATTAAAGTGATTGAACTGATAGGCCCTGATTTCATCCGTGCAAATCTGTTTAATCTGTTTAATCTGCGTCCTATCCTCCTCATCGTTAAGTGCTATTTAATGGCATCCAACTTGAAACTGCATTCTCCAACAAAAAAAGGCATCCCGTCCAATGGGATGCCTTTTTTTATTGGTTATTATCAGCTTCGCTGCCCAATCCGCCAAAGGCGGACAAACAGCCAACAGCTAAAAGCCAACAGCCAACAGCTATTGTTTCGTTACCTGTACTGCCTTCGTCTGCCCGCCTCCCACATGCAGGGACATGAAGTAGTTTCCACTTGGGATGGCCTCATCAAACAGGATATTACCAGCGGCAGTGTCCACCTGCTTTGTCCAAACTGTTTGGCCAGAGAGGTTGACCAAGCGAAGTTCGGCTTGGCTGCTGTTGTTGGGCAAGGTGTAGGCAATCGTTGCGCCAGCAGAAAAAACTGTCGGGTTCACGCTCAGGGTAGCACCTGTTTCTTCCAACCAATTGGTGCCATTGGTGCCGGGCGGGTAGAGCTTCACGTCCAACACGGTGAGTTCGCCGTTGACCAAGGTCACCTCTGCTATTTTCGGTTCAAAGCCATTTTTGAAGAAAGAAACTTCAAAGGTGCCAGCAGTTTTCTGGCCAGTTTTGTAATCACCGACAAGTCCTGTTGTCGTCGAAGTTTGCGGTTCGCCACTGTCCAATGCCACCGCTACCCCACTGATGGGTTCGCCAGTCAGGCCATTGGTCACTTTGCCTTCCAGCCAAGCTGCCCGCTGATAAGTAGGCGTCAGCACGAACATTTTGCCTGTGCCTACAGCAAATGCTATTGGGATATTGGTGGCGATGATATTGCCAGAAGGAAAGTAAGGATATGCGCCCCAGCAACCATTATAGCCGCCGCCAGATTGCTCAGGGTAGGTGTCATAATGGGCAATCTGTACCATATTGCCGGGGTTCGATGCGTCCACGATGCTTACCCCATCCGTGTACCAACTGGTGATGGCGTAGTCGTTCAGGATATGCGTGTTGTGCGGCACGGAACCAGAGCCAGGGGTGCATTGGAAGCGGTCGAGTTCAATGATGTTGGCAGGATTGCTGACATCAAAAGATGCCAATGTAGAACCATCCACCTCGTCGGTCGTAAACACGTATTTGCGGTCGTCGGAAGGCCAAGTATTGTGGGTAAAGGCATTTGGCGTTTGCGCTGAACCCAGTATGACGGGGTTTAGCTTGTCGCTCATGTCCACCACCGAAACTTGCCCTGCATAAATATGTCCGCCGTAAAGGGTGTCGTTGTCGACAAATCCATCGTGGATATAACCCATGGACTGGAACTCACCCACGAACTTTGGGTGGAAGGGGTCGTCGTTCAGGTCGCAAACCAAAGCTCCACCAGTGCCACTTACACCTGCACCTGAGCCATATAGGTAGAGGAAACCCTTGGTAACGTCCACATGCAGGGCGTGTACGTTGCTGATTTCCCCATTTATAGGGCCATCGCCGCTATAGATGTTTACCGGAAGGTCTGCAGCGGGCAGCGGACTGAGGTCAATGACCTGCACTGGGCCGCCTTCTGTCGTCACATAAGCGTAATGCTGGTAGGTCTTCACCTCCTTCCAGAGGTTGTTCGGGCCGGGGATTTGGGTGATTTGCACGGGATTATCCGGGTCGGTCACGTCCACGATGATGAGGCCCAACTGGCCCCCCAAAAGGGCATACTCCCTGCCGTTTTGGGTATAGCCCCAAACATTGCCGAGGGTCTGGCCGGGGAACTCCATCGTTGAACGGAGCGCCATATTAAAGTCTTGGGCTTGGCTTGCCAGGGAGGTAAGCAAGGCAATTGCGCAGATAAAATTTCTCAATTTCATATCAGGATTTGTAAAGAATTATGTGGGGCAGGGGAAGGTTTAGAGGGTTTAGGAGGTTTAGTGTGGCTGGCTGTTACCAATCTAAACCCTCTAAACCTTTCTGCCCGGCAAAAGTAGCGGATTTACGTCATCAATGATGTCAGGGAAGAAAGAATTGAACTCTTCGTTGAATTCATTGTAGTGTTTTGTCAGGCTCTCGACAGCATTTTCAAAGAAATGTGGTGCGCTGCTGCGCAATTTCACCCGACTAAAGGTAAAACGCAGCCCGTCCTCCGTGCCGTAGCGCACCAGCCAATCGTCGGCCACCATCCTCGGCAGGCGGTCGTGGAGCTTAGTGGGCATGATGGGCAAATGGCGCAACAGCACTTCGTAAACGCCCCGTGAAAATTCCGTCAGTGGTAGTTCAGCATACCTGTTCCAGTTTTGCGCCAACAAGAAATCATGGAAAACATCGAGGATGACGGGGGCATATTTGCCGTGCGTGGCATGAAGCCGCCTCGCCCCCTGCTTCACCATCGGGTGATGGTCGGTGAAGGAGTCTATCTGGCGGTGCATCTTTACCCCCTTTTGGTTGTCCGGCGGCAGTTGGGCGACCTCCTTGTTGCTGATGATATCAGCGAGGATATTGCCAACCATGAGGTGCTCATCGTTGCCGGAAAGGTATAGGTGTGCGAGGAAGTTCAAGGAGGGAATTGGTGATTGGTGAATGGTGAATGGTGAGTGCACCCAATCACCATTCACCAATTAAAGGTTTTGAGAAAAATTTTGACTCTTGTTTTTTGACGCTGAAAGCCGCTGATTTTTATGATTTTTTATATTGGACGGCACGTCCAACAAGACATAATTCATCATATAAAATCATAAAAATCAGCATCGAAATTTTTCCTTGTCACTCCTAGTCACCAATCACCAATCACCAATCACTTAATCAACTGATTGGCAAAAAGGAACAGCACAAGGAACACCCAGAGCGCATCCAAGAAATGCCAATAGATGGACAACAGGCGCAGCCGTAGCCGTTTTTCGGGGTCGCTGAAATAGACCAGTACAGTCACGGGGTCTATCATCGTTTTCTTGGAGCGCCAGAGGAACATCACCAGAAACGGCAGACCTGCCACGACGTGCGCAAAGTGCAGACCAGACAGCACGTAAAGGTAGCCCGCAGAATTATCAGAAGCCGGGAAAATATTGACGCTGAACAACTGGCTCCATGCGGCCAGCTGCAAGCCCATGAACAACAGCGTCAGGCCGAAGGTGGCCAGCAGGCAGCTTTGGTAGTTGCGGGTCTCGTCGTTGAGGTATGCTTTTTTGGCCCGCAACATGGTAGCACTGCTCGCCAAAAGCACCAGTGTGTTTAAAGCGAACAGCCAGGGTATCTTCACCGCCCCTACCCCACTTTGCACCCTTGTGTAAATGAACGCCGCCGAGGTGCCCAAGAACAGCGCAGTGACGGCAAAGAGCAACAAGAACAACATCACGTTGTAGGGATGGAATGCGAAGTTGTCGTATTCGCTGTACGCCTTTTCGGGCAGTTGTTTTTTCATGCAGAAAGGTTTGTTCGGTCACGAATGTCGTGGTTTTCGACATTCAATTCTGTACGTCTTTTTGTGAAACAGCCCAAGCCAAACATGGTTTTGGGGAAAACCTGCACAATTATTTACCTTCGCCCCTGCTACAAACTTTTTTCTATGAAAAACTGCCGTGCCTGTCAAAAGCCCATGCCCGACGATGCGAGGTTCTGCCCATTCTGTGGCACCCCGGTCATCGTCGAGACCTTTGATTGCCCTGAATGCGGCACCGAAAACGAACTCTCGGCGGATAGCTGCGCCAATTGCCACCATATCTTTGCGAAGCAAAAAAAAGAAGGCCCGAAGGCAAAATTAGAAGACCTTTTTGAGAACTCCCGCACCGAGGATTTGGAGCAGTCCATCGCTGACCGGTTCAGCTTGGCCTTCGAGCGGCGGCTGAAGGAGGAGCACGCCCCCAGCCTGCATGGTGCTTATATTGACCGTTTTTACAAAAGCGATTTCCGAAACAGCGTTGATTTCCGCATCAAGCATTTGGCGGAACAGGCCCAGCGCAATCCCAACGACGCCAACCGCTTCAACTTCGCCACGCCCGCCTTTGAGGAACTTTTGGACTATTTCATCATCCGCTACTGCGAGGACTTGAATGAGGCGGATTTCGATGAAAAAATACTGCGCTACCAGGGCCGCAACGCCGAGCAAATCAACCTCAGCGAAATGATTTTGGATTACCTGGACTTCAATTCAGAGGGCGAATCGGTCTTTCTCGACTTCGTGACCATGCCGCCCAACAAACTGAAAAACGCCGCTCAGAACTTCCTTTTCCCTGAAAAAGGCGAGACCATTTACTTCATCTGCGACCTCTCCACTTTCGGCTCCTGCAAGGACGGCTTCGCCATGACCCGTGACTGCATTTATTGGAAAATGCCCTTCGAGAAAAAGCAGCGGGTGTATTACAAAAACCTGGAAGAAATCAAGCGGCAGGAAGATTGGATGGTTGTCAACGGCATTTTCTTCAATGCCAGTAAGTCGTTGAACCTCAAGCTGTTGCGGTTGTTGAAAAAGCTGCGGGAGCTGTACGGGAAGACTAAATGATGAATGATGAATGATGAATTCGTGACACTGATTCATCATTCATCATTCATCATTTAGTTTCATGCCTTCTCCAACGTAAACCCAAAAGTAGAACCCACGCCCGGCGTACTGCGCACCGTAATCGTCTGCTTGTGCGCCTCCACGATATGCTTCACAATGGAAAGCCCAAGGCCAGAGCCTCCCTGCTCCCGTGAGCGGCTTTTGTCCACCCGGTAAAAGCGGTCGAAAAGCCGCTTGTGGTGCTCCGTGGAGATGCCGATGCCAGAGTCGGCGACTTCTATGAGGATGTACTTGTCCATGTCGTAAAAGCTTACCTTGGTATTGCCGCCCTCCCTGCCATATTTCAGGGAGTTGTTGACGATGTTGGTCAGCACCTGACGGATGTACTCCCGGTCAGCCTTAACGGTAAACCCTTCGTCTGCACCCGCTTTGAACAGCAGCCGGATATTCCGCTCTTTGGCCCTGATTTCAAGGCCATCAAATACTTCTTCCGTCAGCTTTTTAATGTCAAACTGTTGAATGTCAAGGATGAGTTCTCCTGATTCAAGGCGGGAAATGGATTCGAGGTCTTCGACGATGGTGTTGAGGCGCTCCACGTTCTTTGCGGCACGCACCAAATAATTCATGTTGATGGACTCATCTTCAAGGCCGCCGTCCAACAGGGTTTCGAGGTATCCTTGTATGTTGAAAATAGGGGTTTTCAATTCGTGCGAGATGTCACCGAGGAAGCGTCGGCGGTACTCTTGCCAGGTTTTTAGTTGTTCGGCCTGCTTCTCTTCCGTGGCGGCCCAAGCTTCCACGTCGTGCTCCACTTCGTCAAAGACATTGGACGACATATTGACGCCTTCCTTCTTCTCGCTATTGTGAAGTTTGCGGTTGTGGATGTTTTTGTAAATGACCTTAACTTTTCGGAAGATGAATTTCTGAAGGAAATAAGCGAAGATGAAATAAGACGTAAGGAAAGTTGCAACTGGCACTACGAAAATGGCGAGTGTCGCCACGGATACCTTGCTCAAGAGACTGGCCAAAAGTGAAATGCAGGTGACCACCACGGCTGACAATAAAGCAGCCACCAAGGCAATGCCGTTGGGTGTCGGGTTTTTTAGGTTTACAACGGGGCGATGCGAGGTGGGCTTTGACATAGCAAATTCTCTGGCCGTTGGCTCAGAACTCGAACCGATATCCGATTCCTTTGATGGTCTTGATAAAATCATCGCCTAATTTTTCCCGCAATTTACGAATATACACGTCAATGGTTCGGTCTCCAACGATTACATC
>JANPLH010000403.1:0-3203 GCA_031426435.1 Saprospiraceae bacterium
CCAGTCACCAATCACCAGTCACCTATTAAAACACTATTCAAAAAAGTTGTCGTATTGGTTGCGATGACCGACCCTTTCCGGCACCTTGATGGGTTCGTTGAGGTCGAGCACTTCGGTGTCATCGTGGGCTTTGCTGATAAGTGTCTGCTTTTCTTCGCCGAGTAACTTGGAGAAGGATTCCTTCTCCCATTTCTCCAGCATTTCAATGCCCTCCTGCTCGAAGACGCCATTTTGGAGGTCAATGCTGTCCATGAAACTGGACGAGACTTCCATAAAGCGCTCCATTTCACCCACTTTTTGGCTCACGTCATCAGCAACGGCTTCAAGCGCCTCATCGAACATGGCCCGCTTGTCCTTGTCACCTTGGATGACGTTCATTGCGGAGCGCATGGCCGAATTGGAAGCGTGAATGGCCTTGCGTTCTTGTTCTTTTAGCTCCACTTGGTCTTTGATGTCTTCCATCAGCACCTCCGAGTTTTCGTACATGCGCTTGAGCACCCGGTAGAGCACTTCCATTTTGTTGTACAATTCGTCGAGGCGCATGTTCGACTCCTGCAAGCGGCCAGCTTTGCGGGATTTCAGCACCATCTGCGCCTGGTTATTGGCGTCTTTTGCTTGGCTGGCCAATTGGAGGTTGCTCTGTATTTCCTTGGCGTTGTTGACGATTATTTCCTTCAACTGGTGCATTTGTCCCCGCAACTTGTTGATTTGCTTGTTCATGTTGCGGAGGTTGTCCTGCAAATGCTCCACATAGCCTTTCAGGATACCGATGGGGTCAATTTGCACGAAAAGCCCAGTAATCCAACGCATAACGCTCTTATAGCCAAAGCCAACGAGCGCCCGCATCTTGGGGTCGAGCACCACGTAAATCAGTGCCGCCAATACCATTAATGTGATGACGAGGTTGACCGTACTGGCCAAGAAAGCTGCAATGGCGCCCAAAGAACTAAGCAGGAAAATACCTGCGCCGATGCCCAGCGCTGAAAGAAAGAGCATCCCAGTGACGCCCTCTGGGCGCTGCCAAAATGATTTTGGTTTGAAATCGCTTGAATCCATTTCGAATGGTGGTTTGTACTGGCTACCGTCGTGGCTGCCGAAAATGCGGAACAAGGTTAGCGCAATAATACTGCATACGGCTATTCGCAACGACAAAATTTATGCAAAGGACGATAAAACAGCAGAATTGGCAAAACAAGATTGGTTTGCCAGGCTATAAAAAGAAAACCGGACAAAGCTTTAAGGCCGTGCCCGGTTTTTTTTCCTAAAAACCTTAGGATAAAGATTGATTAACGTACCAAAGTTACATCGCCTTCAAACAGTTTCTCGGTGCCATCCTTAAACTCCACAATGGCAAACCAAGCGAACACCGCCGAGTTCATTCGCTCTCCCCGGTACGAACCATCCCAACCATAGGCTGGGTTGTTTGGGTCAAAATTGTAGTATTCAAATACCGTTTCGCCCCAGCGGTCGAAGACGAGGAAGGACTTGATTTTTTCGACCTCCTTCCCAGCGTAAATCATGAACACATCGTTGGTGCCGTCGCCATTGGGCGAGAAGCCGTTTGGCACATAAATCGGGTAGTCCTTTCTCACGAAAACCGTGAGCAGGTCATCTGCTTCGCAACCGTTTTCGTCAATGACGGTCAGCGTGACGACCGTTTGCTGCGTCGGCAAAAATTCCTGCATATCGCACGGCATTTGCGGGCAAGGCAACAATTCCGAAGGCGTCCAAATCATGGTATCCAAATGCGAAGAAGGCACGGTGTATTGTGCGATGATGGTAGCCGTTTCTCCCAAATTGACTTCAATGTCCGCTCCGATGTTCACCACCAGTTCCTCCGGGTCGCTGATGGTCACTTGTGTCGTCCAGGTACAGCCTTGACCATCGGTCACTTCAATTTCATAAGTGCCGGGAGCCAGCGGCGCAAAGTAGTTTTGCGAGCCAACATCTTGCCCATTGAAATTAAAACTATAAGGCCCATTGGCCGGGTCGGCGTTCAACTCGATACTGCCGTTGGTGTCGCCCGCACAATCAGGGTCTTCGGCCAGCACCTCGGCCTGTGGTACGTTCTCGTATTGGAACACCTCCACATCGTCACTGTCGGTGCAATGGTTGCCAAGGTCGGTCACGGTCAGCGTGTAAATGCCATCCGCATTAACCGTGATGACGGGTGAAGTCGGGTCGCTGATGCTGGCGCCTTGTATACTGGTAGACCAATAAAAACTAACACCCACCGAGCCGCTGCCAGTCAGGTCGAGCGGTGTTTCGTAGCAGTCGAGAACGGCATCTTGGCCAGCATTGGCAGTTGGTTCAGCATAATCGCCATTGACGATAACGGCCTCCCCATTTTGGCAACCATTGGGCGCAGTGCCAATAAGGTAGTAGGTGCCTGGAGCATTCACCTGGGTATTTGGGCCTTGCCCAATAATGGTGGTATCTGTGCCTACAATGGTCGCCCATTGGAACGTCACACCATTGATTGGCGAGCCGCCGCTGATGGTCACGACTGTGTCCTGACAGTTCATCAACGGCGCTGGGTTGACCTGCACGGCTGGGTAGTCCGAGTTGTCGCTGATGACGACACTGGCCGTGCCCGTGCAGCCGCTTGGCGGGTCGGTTACAACTACTGAATAAGTACCTCCACTGTTGACTGGGTATGTGGTGCCTGTGCCTATCTGCTGCCCATTTTGATACCAAACAATGCTTGGCGCAGCCGAACCACTCACGTTGGCCGTCAAGGTGATTTGTGAAACGGTGCAATCCAAAATCTCTCCCGGCGATGTGATGATATTTGTCGTCACCACCGTACCTATCGTGATTACCTGCTCAGATGCCGTTGATTGGCAACCATTGCTGATGACCGTCAAAACATAAGTACTAGCCGCATTCGCTTGGATATTCTGCCCACTGGCACTACCTACAATGCTCCCGCCTTGCGTCATCCAACTATAAGTCGAGCCGGGAATGCTTGAACTGCCCATCACTGGCACCTGCGATTGTACGCAGGTCAGCGGGTCTGGCTCCGCAATACTGGCCACAGGTATTTCATAGAAAACAATGGGCGTGCCCGCCGAAATCTGGGTGCAGACATCCGAGAGCAGCACATTGCCATTGGCATCTGGGTCGCCAGCTGCTGCGGAGATATAATAGGTTACGCCATAGGTCAACGGAGCATCTGTGAAGCAGAAGCTGGGTTGGTTGCT